>JBJHCE010000080.1:0-13336 GCA_050485865.1 Gemmatimonadales bacterium
GCGATGCCTTCGAGGGCGAGCTGGCGCGCGACGTCGGTGAGGACGTGGGGAGCTACGCGATCACCCAGGGCACCCTTTCCATCGACGCCCTGGCCAACTACGCCCTCACCTTCGTGGCGGGGGAGCTCGAGATCACGCCCGCGAGTCTCACCGTCACCGCCGTTGACGAGACGATCATCTGGGACGCTCCGAAGCCGACCTTCTCGGTGACCTTTGAAGGGTTCCAGTTCGAGGACACGGTGAATGACCTCGGGGGAGTGCTCTCCTTCTCCGGTTCCGCCGTGGACGCCGATGACCCCCCGGCACCGGGGAGCTACGTCATCAGGCCGGGCGGGTTCACGTCCACCAACTACGACATCACCTTCGTGGACGGCACGCTCGACGTGCTTGACGAGTCGGCCCCCGTGGTGTCGAACGTGTTCTCCTCGCCCGCCTTCGTGATGGTTGGGGAGACCTTCGACATGACCGCCGAGGCTTCGGATGCGCTGACCGGAGGGTCGCCCATTGCGTCCGTGGAGTACACCGTCGAGGAGGCCGGTACGAGCGTTCCCGAGGCCGACAGGGCCTGGGTTGCGATGGGCCTCACGGAGAACCCCGATGCGGTGTCGGTGATCGGCCAGGCCACCGGGATCTCTCGCGAGCCCGGACTCTACCGGGTCTGCGTCCGCGCCACCGACGATCCGCCGGTAGCGGGGAACGACGGCAACGTCAGCGAGGAAGTCTGCATCTTCGTGCCGGTTGTGGATCCGAGCGGGGGCTTCGTGACGGGAGGAGGCTGGATCGAGTCACCTGCGGCGGCCTGCACCCTGGACGCGGTGTGCGCAGGGGCCGTGGGGCGTGCCAACTTCGGGTTCGTGTCCCGCTACCAGCGGGGTCGCCAGAACTCGATCGAACTCATTGGCCAGACCCAGTTCCAGTTCCAGGCCGGTCGCCTGAACTTCCACAGCACGGTCCACGAGTGGATGGTGATCTCCGGAAGCCGCGTTCAGTATCGGGGCGAGGGCCGGATCCAGGGTGACGACAGGGTCTACGGCTTCATCGTCACTGCGGCGGAGGGCCAGGGGCAGGGGAACCGCCGTGAGGACCAGTTCCGGATCAGGATCTTCCTGCCTGGGGGAGAAACGGTTTACGACAACCAGCGTGGAACCGCCGACGACGCGGAACTGGGCCCGGGAACGGCACTCCGGGGAGGAACCATCAGGATCCACCGCTGACGGGGGGAGGCGGCGGGTCCGCAGGTTGGACCCGCCGCACCTGCCGCAGGAACCGAACCCCCCGGGCCCCCGACAACGCGGGGTCCGGGGGGTTCGTGCTATCGCTCCACGACCCCCCGCTCCACGAGGAGTTCACGCAGTGCGTCCACCCGCCGGGCGTTCACGCCCAGATCCGAACGACCGACCCGAGCCGCAGAGCGGACCTCGAGCTCGCGGCCGCCCGGGGTCTTCCGGAGCTCCAGGTCGTCCACGAACCGCAAGACGAGGCTCCGGGACTCGGCCCTGAGGTACACCCCGCCCCCGGGGCCTCCTGCGACCTCGGATCCGGTGACCGCCGTGCGGGGAAGCGATTCCACCGCACGGGCGAGTTCGGCGAGGAGTTCCTCCGACGGGGCCTCGACCCAGGGCTCCGCCAGGCGGACCGGCGGAGTCCCCGCCGGATGTCGGGCCCCGGTGTGGACGCAGTTGGGCGTCGCCGGGCAGGGGGTGAGTCCGTTGGCGAGGCTTCCGAGGGTGTCGGGTGGAGACCCCGAACAGCCGGCCAGGAGCGAGGCCACGAAGGGGGCCACGAGCGGAATGGAGCGGGGGGCGGCACGATGGGAAGGGAGGGTTCCCCCCGGGGCGTGATCAGCGAGCGTGGCCACGGACCACCTCCAGGATGAGTTCGGCGGAGCGCGCGGCGGCTCCGCGGTGGGCCTCGAGGACCCGGGGCCCGGCCTCGGCCATGGCGCCGTGGACCCCGTCATTCCCGAGGATCTTCCGGATTGCCGGGAGGAGGTCGGCATCGGCGGCGCATCGGAGCGCAGCACCTCCCTCCTCCGCCAGGCGGGCGATCTCCCGGAAGTTCTCCATTTGCGGACCGTACACCACCGGGATTCCGTGCGCCATGGGCTCGAGGGGGTTCTGCCCTCCCCCCGTGCGGAAGCTCCGCCCCACCACCGCAACCCTCGCCAGGGCGTACACGGTGGCGAGTTCGCCCACCGTGTCCAGGATCACCACGTCGGGGCGCCCACCGGGGGCGTCGTCGTGCGCTCCGGCGGGCCCTTCGCTCCGCCTCCGGACCCGGTATCCCCGGGCCCGGGCAAGGGCGGTCACCGCCTCGGCCCGGTCCGGGTGCCTGGGGGCGAGGAGAAGCCGCAGCGGCTCGGCGTCCGGGGCCGGGGTCCCCTCGGCCCTGATCGCGGCGAGCGCATCCAGGAGGAGTTCGTCCTCGCCCGGGAAGGTGCTTCCACCCACGAGGAGGGGGGAATCCCCGATCCCGAGTTCGCGGCGGAGCGCGGCGCGGACAGCGGGGTCGAGGGGGGGGATGGCCCGGTCGAACTTCGTGTTTCCCGTCACCACGATCCGCGCCCGGTCGAGACCCAGCGCCTCGAACCGGCCCCGGTCCTCCGGCGTCTGCACCCCCACCACCGTCAGGCGCCGGAGCATCCACCGGTAAAGGGGGCGGAGGCGCCGGGCCCGGGGCATCGTCCGGTCCGAGAGCCGGGCATTCACGAGCACCACGGGGATCCGCGACGCGGCCTGCTGGAGAAGGGAGGGCCAGAGCTCGGATTCCCCGAGCACGAGGACCTGCGGGCGAAGCCTCCGAAGGGCCCGGGCGGTGGTCCACGGAAGGTCGATCGGGGTGAACCGGCGCTCCACCGCGAAGGGGTAGAGCTCCTCCGCCCGGGCGCGCCCGGTGGGGGTCGTGGTGCTCACCACGAACTCCGTGTCCGGGGCCCGGTCCCGGAGCGCCCGGATCACCGGGTCCAGCGCCTGCACCTCGCCCACCGAGACCCCGTGGAACCAGGCCCGGAAGCGGGGCCCGGGGGGTGGGGGTGGGAGGGCGCGCCCCCCGCCGAACCGCTCCCTGCGGCCGGCCCGGGACCGGCCCACCAGGAGGCGCCACGCGGCGTAGGGAACCCACACCGGGCTCAGCACGAGGAGCGCGGCCCTCCAGAACAGCCAGAGGGGATCGCGGTGGGGTGGGGGGAGGGTGGGGGGCACCGGCATCCCACGATCCTCTCCCCCGGGGCACGGGGTGTCAACGGTGGGGCGGCCACGCGTCGAACCGCCGAAGCACCCACCACGACCGGACCGACCCGGGATCGATCCGGTATCCGGCTCCCTCCACCGTCCCCACCGTGTCCCGGTCGGGGCGGCACCCGCCGGTGAGCACCTTCCACCCCGGGCGGACGATCGAGGCGATCCAGCCGCCGACCCGGGTGCGGGGCCGCACGTGCTCGAGCATCCGGAGGGACCCGCCCGGGCGGAGCACCCGCGCCACCTCGCCCAGGGCCACCTCGGGCTCATCCACCGAACAGAAGACGAGGCTCGAAACCACGGTCCCGAAGGCGCCCTCCCGGAAGGGGAGCGCCTCGGCCCGGGCCTGCACGAGCAGCGCGCCGGGGGCCTTCCGCCGCGCCGAACGGAGCACCCCCCGGTCCGGGTCGATCCCCACGACGCCGGCGCCCCGGGGGTGAAGGCGGAGGGTCCGCCCCGTCCCGCACCCCACCTCCAGGAGCGGTCCCGACGCGTCTTCCTGCACGAGGGACCGGCGCCAGCGCCCCAGGACACCGCGGTCCAGGACCGCCATCCCCGCATCGTAGAGGGCCGGGACCTGCTCGATCCCGCGCATGGGCCGCCTCTTCCTCCCCGCGGCTCCGGTCAGCCCCCCGCCGACACCTGGACCGGGATCGACGCCTCGAGCCGTCCCTCGATGGCCTCGAGCACCCCCCGGATCCGGTAGTTCCCCGGTGCCTCCGGCGCGGAAAGCTCGAGCTCCCACGACCGCCCGGTGTCCCCCGGCTCGATCGTCTCCTCGCCCAGCGCCTGTGTGAACATCATGTCGTCGGACCAGCGGGCGATTTCCACCCCCTCCTCGTCCTCGAGGACCGCATCCACCCGCTTCCCGTCGCGGAAGGCCAGGGTCCTGGGCTCCTCGTGGCGGTTCAGGACCCGGACCCGGACCTGGATGGGCGCTGACGGGGCGTAGGAGGCCCGGTCGATCCCCACCACCAGCTGGAGCCCGTCCATCGGGTCCTCGGCGACCTCACCCGGGGCATCGGCAGGCGGTACGTCCACCGCAGGGGTGGGATCCCCCCCGCACCCACCCACGAGGGCGGCGGCGAGGAGGACCGGGAAGGCGGACCGAAGGGGTGCGTGCGGCATGGGTTCCAGGGGGCTCGGGTTCAGGATCGGGGGAGCCGTGGGCGCAGGCGACGCCCCCGGGTGGTGCATCCCCGGCGGGGAAACCCTTGTTTCCGGGGGCGCTCGGGCTCTATGCTTCCGGGTCCCCGGTACCCCGGGGGAGGCCGGGGCGGTTCCTTTTCCCCGTCGCCCGTGCCTGCGCCCGTGCGCCTGCGGCCCACACGTACGAGTGCAACTCCGCGCTCCCCTCCGCACCCCCACCCCCCTTCCATGACCGAACCGGGAACGCCGCGCTTCCGAATCCGGGACCCCGCCGGCGGAGAACGCCCCGTGGGGTCGGTGGAGGAGCTGTCCGAGCGGATCGCCCGGGGCGAGATCGACGCCGATACCCCGCTCTTCGACAGCGGGACCGGCGCCTGGGGACGGGCCGGGGACCTCCCCGTCTACCGCTTCATCGTGGAGGAGCTGGCCGCCGAATCGAAGCGGGCGACGCCCCCGGGCGTGGTGGACGGGCCCGAGGTGGAGGAGGGCGGCCTCGAACCCGACGTCGAGCCTGCCTCGGAACCTCCCGAGCCGGTGGATCCGGGAACCGGGTTCGCCCCCATCGAGCACCTGGAGCACCCGGACCCCCGCACCCCCCGCCCCCCCCCCACCCCGGACCCCTTCGAACTCCACCTCCCGCTCGAGAACCCCCTGGCGCCGGACGATGGGAACGAGCGCTTCCCCGGCGCGCGGTCCCCGTGGGATTCGGGGGATGCATCGCCGGCCGACGTTTCCGGTGGGGAGCCACCGGAGGAGGGGGCCGACGCCCCGCCCGATCCGCCACCGGAGCCGCCGCCCGCGGTTCCCGGCGGGGGAGGCAGGGCCGCCGCGGCGGGGCCCGATGCCCCCGGCACCGACGAACCGGGCGAAGAGGAGCTCGAGCCCTGGTTCGAGGATCGTCCCTTCGTTCCGGGCGCAAGGCGGGAGGAGGCCGAGCCGGCTGCGAAGCAAGGCGACGAGGAGGCGGGGGAGCCGGACCCGGAGGACCTTCCGGTCTCCGAGCGACCCGACTGGATCACCCACGGCCCTCCGCCCCCCTCGTCCCGCCCGGCTCCGGCCCCGCCCGAGCTCGAGGCCGCGGAGGAGGACGCGGTGGGGTCTCCCTTCGACCCGGAGGAGTTCGACAGGGGTGACCCGTTCGGCCCGGAGTTCGACGGCAGGCCGGGCGCGGGGAGGGCGCCGGCACGGGCCACCCCGGAGGACGACGCGGGCGGAGAGGGGGCCGGGAACCTGGAAGCCCTCGAGATCCGGACCGCCTGGGAGGACGAGGCCACGCCCGACGATCCCCGGAAGGCCAGGCTGGTGGCGCGGCGCCGCCAGCGGAACGTCAGGATCCTCGGCGGCGCGGCGGTCCTGGTCCTGGGCGTCCTCGGGGTGGCGGCCATCGTGGTGTCGGTCCGGTCCCCCGGCGTCCCCGAACCGGCCCCGACCCTTCCCGCACTCCCCCCTGCCCAGCTCCCCGGCACGGGAACCGCGGACCTGCCGCCGGCGCCCCCGGGACATGCCTACCCCGGGGGGCTCGAGGCCGAGGGTCGGGCCCTGTGGGAGGCGCTTCCGGGGCAGGTGACCTTCGTCGTGGACTCGCTCCGCGCCGAGGCCGGCCTCGAGGGGGCGCCACCGGCGGAGTGGCTGGGTGGCTACTACCTGGCGAACGCGGGGGAATTCCCCGGGGTTCCCGCCTTCTGGACCGCCTACGAGGCCTTCGTCGAGTCCCTCGCCGGGCGGGATGCCGAGCTCTTCCGGGGCGCCGCCGGGAGGGCCCTCGACGAGCTCGGCATCGAAGGGCCGGACCGGGCTCGCCTCCTCGCCTTCGTGGAAGGGATGAGGGCCGAGGTGGCCGAGCGCCGGGAGGACCGGTACCGGCACCTGGTCCAGACCGCCACCGAGGCCCGGGCCCTCCACGACTTCCTCGTGGCGAACTCCGGGGCCATACGCCATGCCCCCGCCCTGGGCCAGGGGGTATCCCGCGACCCCGTCCTCGAGGCGGTGACCGAGACCCCGGAACTCAGGCGGGAGATGGAGCGGCACCTGGACCGGGTCTTCCAGGCGCTGGACCGGTCGCGCGGGGGGGGACAGCCCTCCATGGCCGGGCTCCGCGCCGAGCTCTTCGGGAACTTCGCCCGCCCCCTCTGAGGGCGCCGGCGCCGTTCTACCGAACGCCGGTCCGCGCCCCGGGCGCTCCGGAAGGCTCGAGGACCAGCCGGAGGACCCGATGCACGCTCCCGGGAGGCCGGTCCGCCACGACGACCCGTGCGCCGAGCGCTTCCGCGGCCGAGATCCATCCTTCCCGGGTCCGGTACCGGAGCGGCTCGGGGTCCCGGCGCCAGTCCGGGGGTCCGGGCTCCTCTCCCACCGCGCCCGTCGCGCCCGACGCGGGCGGCCTGCCCCGCCCCGCATTGACCCACCGGTCCACCTCCTCCAGGATCCGCCGCTCGACGGGGCCCCGGAAGGTGGACTCGAGGACCACGACCCGGCGCCTCGCGACCCGGAGGGCTTCCGCCAGGACCCGGTCCGGGTCACGGGCGTGGTGAAGGACGAAGGAGAGGACGACGGTGTCGAAGGACCGGTCCGGAAGGGGAAGGGCGCCACCGTCAGCCTGGATCCCGGGGACCCCGTCCGGGTGGGCCACGAGCCCGGGATCCGCCACCACCACCCGGCCCGCCCCTTCGCCGCGGACCCGCCCCTTCGCCAGGGCGCCCTCGAGGGCTCGCGCCACGTCCCCTTCCGCGCCCCCGACGTCCAGGACCCGGGCTCCCTCGATCCCGGGGAGGATCCACCGCGCCTTGCGCTTCCCGCCCATCCGGCGGAGGGGGCCGAGGAGGCGTTCCCGCTCTTCGTTCACCAGGATGCCGAGCATCCCCCCCCAGAAGAGGAGCGCCAGGGGGGCGCCCGGGAGGCCCTGGTATACCCCGTAGGTGAGGAAGGAGGCCCACGCCCCCCAGAGCCAGGGTGCGCGCAGCGTCCCGGTGAGCGGGAAGAAGGGGAGCACCCAGAGGAGGTACCATGGGTGCACCGTGGTGGCGGTCACGAGATAGAGCGAGAGCGCGAGGACCGCCCCCCCGGCAAAGGCGGAAAGGGTGTCGACCCGGTGCCGGAGGCCGATCCAGACCGCTCCGGCCACCGCCGCGCCCCGGAGCCAGCCGGCGAGTTCGGCGGGGGGCCAGGTGCCCGGAATCCGGATCCACCCCCAGCGCACGAGGGCGAAGAGGCCGGCGTTGAACTCGAAGAGCTCCACGTAGAGGCGGGTCGACGTGGCGACGCGGGCCAGGTCTCCGGGCCTCAGGAAGGGGAGGCAGAGCAGGAGGGCGAGGAGCACTGCGGGGAGCGCGGCGAGGAGGGTGTGGCGGAGCCCGATGCGGTGGGCGAGGGTCCGGACGAGGAGGGGGACGAGGAGGAGGGGGATCCCCTTGGAGAGCACGGCCAGGGCCCATCCGGTCCAGGCGAGGGCGCCGGCGCGGAGGGAGGAGGTGGAGAGACGGGCGATCCCCAGCACGAGGAGGCCGATTCCCAGGACGAGCCCGCCCTCCGAGTGGCCGCTCCCGGCGACGGCGACGAGGGCCAGGGGGTTCCAGGCGTAGAGGGCGAGGGCGGCGGGGCCCCCGGGGCGGCCGCGGAGGGCGCGGTGGAGGGCGAGGATTCCGCCCAGCTCGAGGAGGGTGAAGGCGGCGCGGATTCCCCGGGCGGCGGCAGGCCAGCCGAAGTGCTCGTGGAGGAGGCCGCCCCAGAGGAAGACGAGCTGCGAGAGGGGCGGGTAGACCGAGATGTACGACGGCGAGTTGAGCCCGGCGAAGAGCTCCTGGCCCCGGGGGGTCCCGCGGAGTCCCTCCAGGGACGGGGCCTCGGGGGGAGCCGCGTAGGGGAGGTGGCCGTGCTGCCGGATCCACCCGTCCCAGGCGTAGCGGAAGAGGTCGTCGGAGAGATCGGATTCGGGGAGGAGAAAGAGGATGCGGAGGAGGACGGCGCCCCCGAGGAGAACGCCGGGGCGGGCAACCCACCCGGCGTGGTGCCGGACCACCAGGAGGAGGGCGACGAAGGCGGCGCTCCAGGGGAGGAGGGCGGGGAGGAGGGTCGCCCGGGTGGGGCCCAGAATGGCGAGGGCCGCGAGGGCGGCAACCAGGAGGAGGGCGGCCACTGGAGGGGACGGTCCCGGTCCGTGGCTGTCCTCGGGAGGGGACATGGGAGGAGGAATCACGGAGGTTGGCGGCGGCTCGAAGGCACTCGCAAGTGTATGTGAGGCAGTGAGTTGCGTTGGGTGGAGGGGGGCGGGCCCCAGGCTGGCACTCCCCTTGCAACCCACGGGGGCAGGCACAACGAAGCGGCAGAGCGGTCGGGGACCGGAGGGTTCTCCCGTGGCCGTGCACCGGAAGGGGAGGGGACGATGAACCGATCCATGTGGGTACTCCTGGCGGCGCTGTTCGTCGGGGTCGCCGCGGCACCTGCGCCGGCAAGCGCGCAGTTCCAGGCGGGGGTCGTCATCGACCGCGACGGGATCCGCCATTTCCACCTCGCCATCGGCCACTACTACGGCTACCCGGTCCAGACCGTGACCCGGTGGCATCCGTCGTGGCTCCATCCCGACGAACTCCCCGTGGTGTACCTCCTGGCCCGGCAGGCCCGGGTGTCGCCCGACGTGGTGATCGCGCTCCGGCAGCAGGGGTGGAGCTGGCTCGACATTACCTACCACCTTCGGGTCGATCCCGCCATCTACGTGACGTACCTTCCGGCCTACGGACCCCCGTACGGGGTGGCGCACGGGTACTGGAGGAAGCCCCCTCGGTCCCATCTCCGGCGGCTCACGGACCGGCAGATCATCGATTACGTGAACGTGGTCTTCTGGGCGAGCGTGCACCACCGGCCGGTGACCGAGGTCATCGTGATTCGCGAGCGGGCCCCGAGCTGGACCCACTTCGCCCGGGTCGAGGCGCCACGGATCCGGTACCAGGAGCCGCCCCGGGCCGCGCCCCCGCCGGTGCAGTCCGCACCCCGGCCGGCACAGCCCCGTCCGGCGGCCCAGGCGCCGGCTCCCGCGGCGCGGTCCGCCACGGCGCCGCCCCCGGCCGCGGGACGCGGAGCACCCGCGACCACGGTGCCCCAGGCGGGGGCGAGGGCTCCCGCTCCGGCGGCCGCCCAGGCACCCGCCGCAGGGCGGGGTCCGGCCACCGCGGCGCCTCCGGCGGCGAACCGGGCACCCACGCCGGCCCCTGCGGCGAATCGTGCGCCGGCTCCTGCCGCGAACCGGACGCCCACGCCGGCCCCTGCGGCGAATCGTGCGCCGGCTCCCGCCGCGAACCGGACGCCCACGCCGGCCCCTGCGGCGAATCGGGCGCCGGCTCCTGCCGCGAACCGGACGCCCACGCCCGCACCTGCGGCGAATCGGGCACCGGCCCCTGCGGCGAATCGTGCGCCGGCTCCTGCCGCGAACCGGACGCCCCCCGCGGCGTCGAGGCCACCTGCCGCGGCGAACAACGGCAGGGGGAACGGGCGGGGCGGCTGACGGGAGCCCCCGGCGCGGGGTCCGCCCGGGTCAGAGGGGGGAGACCCCCGAGAGCACGATCCGGACGGTGCCGTCTCCGGAAAAGCGCTGTTCCACGAGGAAATGGGGAGGGTCGGCCCGGAGGAGAAGCATCACCGGGTCGCCCTCCTCTTCCACGTCTGGCCGGAAAAGGACCCGCCACACCCGGAACCGCCCGGCGGGGACCTCCACCTCCTCCAGGCCTTCCACCCACGCCTCCGAAACCAGGATCCGCCCCGACACGAGGTCGAGGACCGGAATGCGGACCCTGAGGCCCACTTCCAGCGGGTGGACGGAGAGGAGGAGCTCGTCCATGCCGGGGAAGACGGCATCGCCTGCGGGGAGATCGAGGTCCCGGGTGCCACCGAGGGCCTGCGGGAGCGTGACCGAGCCCCTGATGCGACCGTCCACGACCCGGACCGCAGCCTCGGCGTCTCCTGCCGGGCCGGTTCCGCGCTGGACGAAGTGGACGGGACGGAGTGACTCGGCGTCGAACCGGAGCACGGTCTGCTGGGCCCCGAGGAGGCTCGACGCATGGCTCACGGAGAGGGACCAGCTCCCCCCCGAGCGCTCGAGCCGATGGGATAGGGAACCCACCGGGGTCTCGCCGACCTGGATCTCGTAGCGCCGGACCCCCTCCTCGAGGCGTGTCCCGTCCGGGCGGGGCTGGACGCCGGTGCTTCCCCCGGGGGCCACCACCACCAGGAGGCGCCGGGGGTCCAGGTGGTCGCGCGCCACGGTGTGGACCTCCTCGGGACCCACGGCGGCGAGTCCGGAGCGCTCGCGCGCCAGGGCATCGGTGGCGAGGGCACCCCGAGGGAGACCGTGGACGAGGGATGCGGTCCCCTCGGGCGACGCAAGGAAGGCGTCGATCCGGTCGAGCTCGGCCTGCACGGCCCGGGCCACCTCGGAGTCGGGGAGCGGACCGGACCGGAGGGCCTCGAGGCGGGCCTCGACGGCGCGGGAGCCGCCCCCGCCCGCCCCCGCCGGCTCCGGCCCCTCCACCCGGAAGGTCCACCCGTCGGGGTCGCCGGGAAGGGGCTCCGGGGCGAGGGTCCCTCCGGCGAGCCGTGCCGCCACGCGAAGGGCGAAGCGGGCGTCGGCCTCGTGACCCGGAATCCGGATTCCCGCGGCGAGGAACCCGGGCCCGACGGTGGCCCCGGACCCGGGGCGGATCCATCGGTGCGGGCCGTCGCCTGCGGCCCCGCCCTGGCGCGGAGCGACCGGGGGCTCCGCCGTCTTCGTCCGGACCCCGGCGAAGGCCCTCGCCACCCCGGAGACCACCGCGTCGTGGGCGACCGGTCCCGCCACGACGAGCCGGGCACCCGGGAGGGAGACGACCGCGCCCCGGGCTGCCTCGAGCGACTCCGCCTCGATCGCGAGGATCCCTTCCGGTGTCGGGTGTCCCGCCCCCGGTTCGAGCCCCCGGAGCGCATCGGCGAGCCCCCACCGCGCAAGCGCCTCGGGGCTCGAGCCCAGGGGACCGAGGAGCCCGGCGAGCCGGGTCCGCGCCCGGTCCACCTCCTCCGGGGGGAAGGGGGCATCGGAGAGGAGGCCCGCCACGAGGGCAAGTCCGGGCGCGAGGTGTCGGGCATCCACCACGAGGCGGATGGCGAGCCCCCCCGGGCCGGATCCGATCTCGAGGCTCCCGCCCAGCGCCGCAGCCTCCCTTCCGAGCGCCGCGGCAGACCCCGCGGACGTGACCGCGGGAAGGAGCTCGGCCAGGAGGTCCAGCGTGCCCGCACTTCCGGGAACGGGGCTCGGCGTCGCCGGAAACCTGAGGTCTATGGCCACCCGGGCATCTCCGGAGCGCTCCGCGACGAGGAGCTCGAGTCCGGATTCGAGGACCCCCCCGTGGAGCCGGGGGACCGCCCCCTCGGCCCCGGGCTCCTGCGCCGCGGCGGGCCAGGCTGCCCCGAGAGCGCCTGCGATCCCGACCGCGCCCGCGACCATCGCCACCGAGCGACCCGCGCGGACGGTCCGGCCGGGAACGCGCAGGCGGGGGAACCGGAGGAGGAGGAGGGACACGGGGCAGCGGCGGGGTCGGGGGGCTCTGGACCGGGGCTCGCGGAATCGGGGCCGGGAACGTAGCCTCGTGGAGGGCCCGGTGACGAGTGGACACCGGGTCCGGCGCCTGCGCGTCGAGCCCGTTCTACCCGCGACCCGTGGATCCGACCCATGTGCGGACGCTATACCCTCACCGTGGACCAGGAGGCACTCCAGGTGGCGCTCGGCATCGAGGTGCTCGTGGCCGCCCACCCCGCGCCACGCTTCAACGTGGCTCCGACGCAGCAGGCGCCGGTGATCGTCACCGAAGGGGGAGAGCCGGGGGTGGTGGCGGTCCGTTCCCTCCGGTGGGGGCTCGTTCCCTCCTGGGCCCGGGATCCGGCCATCGGGAGCCGGATGATCAACGCCCGGTCCGAGACGGTGGCAGCGAAGCCGGCCTTCCGGAAGGCGTTCCGGAACGGGCGCTGCCTCGTCCCCGCCGACGGGTTCTACGAATGGACCCCGGATCCGGAGGGAGCCGGTCCGAAGGTCCCCTGGTGGATTCACCGGGAGGGGCGGGTACCCTTCACCTTCGCCGGCCTCCGGGAGCGTTGGGATGGGGGTGGGGAGGGAGGGGGCGGCGCGCTCGAGACCTTCACGATCCTGACGGCCCCCGCCGCAGGCCCCGTCGAGCGGCTCCACCACCGGATGCCCGTGGTGGTTCCGGAAGGGCTCCGCGAGGCGTGGCTCCACGGGCCCGGGAGCGACGAGGTGCTGGCCCGGGTGCTGGCCCGGGGGGGCGAGGTGGCCGAAGGGTGGCACTTCCACCAGGTGTCCCGCAGGGTGAACCGACCCTCGGAGGACGATGCGGGGCTCGTGGAGGCGGTTTCAGGGGATGCGGAGGAGGGCGGACAGGGGTCGCTCTTCGGCCCCTGAAGCCGCGTTCCCCGGGTGGGCGCCCGCGCTCGCACACGCGCCTCGATTGACGCGGCTTCGCCCACGGACCTAAGATGCCCCGTTCCCCGAAGTCGAGTTCCACACCGCCGGAGCGGTTCCGGTGGCCTCGCGAGGAAGTAGCCCATGAATCGCCTGCTCCGCGGGTTTGCGATCCTGACCCTTCTGCCGATCGGTCTGGCTGCGCAGGACACCCGTACGATCGAGCCCGCAGACTACTACCGGGTCCAGAGCGTGAGCTCGCCCGCCCTTTCCCCCGATGGTCGGCACCTTCTCTACCAGGTGCAGACGATCCGACGGGCGGAGAACGACCGGATCAGCCACATCTGGTGGACGGACCTGGAGACGGGTCGGAGCCAGCGGCTGAGCACCCACGGCGTGAACTCCACGAACCCGAACTGGACCCCCGACGGGCGACGGATCTACTTCAGCACGAACCGGGGCGGCGAGAGCGGGCTCCACTTCCTGAACTTCACGGAGCCCGGGGGTGAGGCGTACC
>JBJHCE010000081.1:0-13260 GCA_050485865.1 Gemmatimonadales bacterium
CCGGATCGCCGCCTTGATCTCGTCGGTGATGTGGGGAATCACCTGGACCGTCGAGCCCAGGTAGTCGCCCCGGCGCTCCTTGTGGATCACCGTCTGGTAGATCCGGCCGGTGGTGATGTTGTTCGCCTGCGAGAGCGACTCGTCGATGAAGCGCTCGTAGTGCCCGAGGTCCAGGTCGGTCTCGGCTCCGTCGTCGGTGACGAAGACCTCGCCGTGCTGGAAGGGGGAGAGCGTCCCCGGGTCCACGTTGATGTAGGGGTCGAACTTCTGGAGGGTGACCCGGAGGCCCCGCTCCTTCAGGATCCGCCCCAGCGAGGCCGCGGAGATTCCCTTCCCCAGCGACGAAACCACGCCGCCGGTCACGAAGATGTACCTGGTCTGGCGCCCGGGCGCCGGGGGGGAGTCGGTCATGGTGTGGGGTTCGGGGACCGGTTCGGGTTCGGGGAGCCGAGGCTCCCGGCGAGGTGACCTTCCATGATGCGGAGATCTTCGGGCGTGTCCACCCCCTGGGCTGCGCCATGCACCACGGCGATCCCCATGGCGAGCCCCGCCTCCAGCGGACGGAGCTGCTCGAGGCGCTCCAGGAGCTCCAGGGGCGAAGGGGGAAGCGCCACCCAGCGCAGGAGGGCGTCGCGGCGGTACGTGTAGATCCCAAGGTGCCGGAGGTACGGCGGGTGGGCCACGAGGGCCCGGTCCGGCGGCCCTTCGCGCCGGAAGGGGACGGGGGCGCGGGAGAAGTAGAGCGCCCTTCCATCGGCCGCCCGGATCGCCTTCACCACCGAGGGGCGGTCGAGAAGCTCGGGCGCCCCCAGGGGGGTGGCACAGGTGCCGAGCTCCCACGGTCCGTCCCGGACGAGCTCCACCGCCGCCTCGACGTGGGCCTCCTCCACCAGGGGCTCGTCACCCTGCACGTTCACGAGGACCGGGAAGTCACGCCAGGGCTCGAGGCGGGCCACCTCGGCCACCCGGTCGGTCCCCGACGGGTGCCCCGGGTCGGTGAGAACCACCGGGGCCCCGATCCGCCGGCAGAGCGCCTCGATCTCGGGGTGGTCCGTGGCCACCACGAGGGCGTCAAAGCAGTCGAACCCGGAGACACGTTTCCATACCCACTCGAGGAGTGGGCGGCCACCCAGGGGCTGGAGCGGCTTCGCGGGAAGGCGCTCGGAGCCGTACCGGGCGGGAATCACCCCCAGGACAGGCACCCGGGTCACGGGCGCCCCCCGGGGAGCCGGGGGAGGTCGTTAGCAAGATTCACGCCAATCAAGATACCCGGGGGCGCCCCGGGAGAGCAACCCGCCCTCGGGTCAACCGCGGGTCCGAAGGGCCAGGAACCCCCGGAGGAGGTCCCGCCCGTACTCGGAGAAGAGGGATTCGGGGTGAAACTGGACCCCCCACACCGGGGCCTCCCGGTGCCGCATGGCCTGGATCTCCCGGGGCTCCCCTGCTCCGCCGGGCCCGGACCACGCGACGGGCTCCAGGACGTCGGGAAGCGCCCCGGGGTCGGTGACGAGGGAATGGTAGCGCGTCACCATGAAGGGCGAGGGGATCCCGCTGAAGATCCCCTCCCCGGTGTGCTCCACCGAATCCACCTTCCCGTGCATGAGCCGCCCGGCCCGGATCGTCCGCCCCCCGAAGGCCTCCCCCAGCGCCTGGTGCCCCAGGCACACCCCGAGGATCGGCACGCCGAGGGGGGTGAGGGCCCGGATCGCCGCCACGCTCACCCCGGCCTCCGCCGGGGTGCAGGGCCCGGGCGACACCACGAGGTGCGCCGGAGGCCCGGCGGCGAGCGCCTCCGCGGTGATCTCGTCGTTCCGGAGCACCGTGGGGTCCGCCCCCAGTTCGCCCAGGTACTGGACCAGGTTCCAGGTGAACGAGTCGTAGTTGTCGAGGACGAGAAGCATGGGGTCAGGGGAGCATCGGTCAGGGGCGCATCGGTCAGGGGAGCACGGGTCAGAAGTCCACGGGGCGGAGGTAGAAGTCCCCGATCCCCGACGAGGAGACGAGGGCCGTGGCGGGCGGGCGCCGCTTCCAGTGGGTGGAGGAGAGGAGCCCGTGCACACGGGCCACGACCCCTGCATCGAATCCCGCCGCCTCGAGCTCCGCCGGCCGGAGCCCCTCGAGGAGCCAGTGGAGGACCAGGTCCGCATCCTCGTAGCGCACCCCGAGTTCATCTTCGTCGTGCACTCCCTGCACGAGATCGGCGGAGGCCGGCTTCGAGACCACCGCCTCGGGGACCCCCAGGTGCCGCGCCAGCGCCCAGACCTGGGTCTTGAGAAGGTCTCCGAGGGGGTTCACCGGGGGCGAGTCGTCGGCGTGCCAGGTGAAGTACCCGAGGAGCCGCTCGCTCTTGTTTCCGGTGCCGAGGACGAGGGCGTCGTGGGCGGCGGACTGGTCCCAGAGGACGAGGGCCCGGAAGCGGGCGGCGAGGTTCCCCCGGCGCCGGGGGGACAGCCCCTGCTCCTCCCCCGAAACGTACGCATCCACGGCCGGGGTGATGGGGATCTCCCGCGCCTCGACTCCGAAGACCCGGCACACCTCCCGGCCGTGGAGGAGGCTCTCCTCCGACGAGGTGGCGTACGGGAGGAGGAAGGCCCGCACCTGCTCCGCCCCGAAGGCCCGCGCCGCAAGCGCCAGCGTCACCGCCGAGTCCACCCCTCCAGAGACCCCCACCACCACGCGCTCGAAGCCCCGCCGCCGCCGCACCTCGTCGTCCAGGAACGAGACCAGGGCCCGTTCCACCAGGGGAAGGTCCAGTTCCAGCGGGGAGCGGTCCGAGGGGTCCGGAAAGGGGCTTCCCGCCGGTGCGCTTTCGGGGGATGCGGAGGCGCCGGCCTCGCGGGGGGGGAGGTCCCCCCCTCGTCCGGGCCTTCCCGGGGTGCGGGCCTCCGGCAGGCGGGCTGCCGCCCGGACGAGGGGTCCCTCCAGGTGGGGCAGGAAGGTGCGGAGGTCCTCGAGCATCGGCGAGCGGACCCGGGCCCGCCGGGCCGCATCCAGGGGAACCTGGAGCTCGAGGCGGGACTCCGTGAAGAGGGGCGCCTGACCCAGGATGCGGCCCCCTGGGCCGTAGACGGCACTCCCCCCGGCGAAGATCCGCCCCCCTTCGCTCCCGACCAGGTGGGCGAGGGCCAGGTGGACTCCGTGCTCCATGGCGAGGGCCCGCCCGGCCAGGTGCCACCGCTCGAGGCTCGCGGGGATCCCCCCTCCCCCGGGGCGATACTCCCGTGCGGGCGAGGCGGAGAGTGCGAGAAGGAGCTCCGCTCCGTCCAGGGCGAGGATCGCCGGGGGGAGGGAGTGGAGCATCTCCTCGCAGACCAGGAGCCCCATCCGCCCGAAGCGCGTATCGTACGCCTCGAGCGTGAGGCCCGGCTTCACGAAGCGGGCCTCGTCGAAGAGCCCGTAGGTGGGGAGGAACATCTTCCGGTGCAGGTGCACGACCTCCCACCGGCGGCCGCCTTCCGGACCCTCGACCGGTTCGAGGTGGAGCGCCGCGTTGTACAGGACGGCGTCGGGGCCCCGTTCGTAGAACCCGAGGACCACGTCGGGGGCGCCCTCCGGCGGGGTGCCGAGCCCCCGGGCCACCGCGCCCGCGCTCCGGGCCACCTCCTCCACGCCTCCCTCCACGAAGTACCCCGAGGTCGCCGTTTCCGGGAAGACGACGAGGTCGAGGCGGCCGGCCGCCTCGTGGATCCGCGCGGAAAGGGCTCGCAGGTTGTGTTCCACGGCTCCCTTCCGGGGCCGGAACTGCTCCACGCCCAGGCGGATTCGCCCGGGTGCGGAAGGGGGGGTGGGGTTCGCCGGGGGGGCGTCGGTCGGGGAGGCGGCCATGGGCGTGGGCGGTCCGGCGTGCGGGTCGGAGGCGGAAGGTCGCACCGGGGGTCGCACCGGGGGTCGCGCCCGGCGCGCTCCGAACATAACATGGGGCGGGCCCCGGTCGCAGAGCCTTCGGGAACGGCGTCCGACCCCCGGGTTACAACCCGTCGAAAGCCCTTCGGTGCCCTCAGGGCATCCACCCCGAACCCGCAGGTGATCTCGTGGTCCGTCGGTCCAGGTCTTCCCGCTTCCGCGCCCTCTTCGTGGGCATGCTGGGTGCTGCCCTCGTGCTCCCCCTCGGTACTGCGGCCCCCCTCGAGGCCCAGGACCGCCCCGGGCTCGGACCCGGGGCCGGAGGCGCCACCTCCTCCATGACTCCGGAGGAGGCCGAGGTCTTCCTGGGCGCCCTCCGGGTGATCCGGGACTTCGGGCTCACCACGTATTCCGAAGACGAGCTGTGGGAACTCGCCATCGAGGGGCTCGTGCGGCAGCTGGGCGACCCCTACGCCGCCGTTCTTTCCCGCCGCGAGGCCGAGGCCTTCGACGAGGAGAGCACGGGGAACTACGCCGGGATCGGGGTGCAGATCACGGAGCTGAACGGCGTCGTCACGATCACGGCGGTGTTCCGGAACACCCCCGCCGAACGCGAGGGGCTCGTCGTCGGCGACCGGATCGTGGGGGTGAACGAGGAGCAGGCCGAGGCGTGGACCGTCCAGGATGCCTCGAACCGGATCCGGGGTGAGCCGGGCACGACGGTGCGCGTCTTCATCGAGCGCGACGGGATCGCCCAGCCCATTCCCCACGACATCCGAAGGGAGCAGGTGCACATTCCCGCCGTGTCGTCGGAGCGGATCTTTGGCGACGTGGACTACTTCCACCTGGACCGGGTAGCCCGGAACGCGGCCTCCGAGCTCGAGGCGGCCCTCGAGGCCCTGGACTCGCCCCGGGCCATCATCCTCGACCTGCGGGGGAACCCGGGGGGATACCTGGACGAGTCGCTCCGCCTCGCGGACCTCTTCCTCGACCGGGGGCAGCTCCTCGCCGCCACCAAGGCCCGCCGCCCGGGACAGCCCGGCGCCCCGGCGGACGAGCGCGCCTATGCCCGCACCGCGCCCAGGCTCCCCGACGTTCCGATGGTGGTCCTCGTGGACCGCTTCTCCGCCTCGGCCTCCGAGATCGTGGCCGGCGCCCTCCAGGACCATGATCGGGCCCTCGTCATCGGCGAGCGGACTTTCGGCAAGGGCACGGTCCAGAGCGTGGTCCCCCTCCCCGCCGGCCGACTCATGCGGATCACGAGCGGGGCCTGGTACACGCCCCTTGGCCGGTCGCTGGACCGCCCGCGGGACCGGGAAGGGCGGATCATCGAGCCCGATACCATCGACGAGTACACCACGGCCGCCGGGCGACGCCTGGTGGGTGGGGGCGGGGTGGCGCCGGACCTCGAGGTTCGCGTCGACACCCTTACCCAGGCGGAGCAGCGGTTCCTGACCGCCGTCGTCGAGGCCGAGATCCCCATCGCGCAGCGGATCCAGGAACGGGCCTTCGATCTCGCCCAGGAGGTCCGGGGCGGGGCTCCCATTCCCGGGTCATTCCCCTCGGCCCGCATCGACGCGTTGATGGCCGACCTCGGCTCGGCTGGGGTCCCTTCGGAGCACCTCACCTCCGACGTCCGGGAATACCTCAGGTGGCGGCTCGAGGTGGCGCTCTACGAGCGGATCGAAAGGGACGACCTGGCGCTCGAGGTACAGGCTCGGCGTGACCCGGCGCTTGCCACCGCGGTTCGGCTCCTCCGGGCCTCCACCTCCCAGGCGGACCTCTTCGCCCGGGCCGCGGACGCGGGGGCGCCGCCGTCCCTCCCCGAGGGTGCGGTGGTGCGGAGGGTGCCCGGGCCCTGACGTCGGCGGGAAGGAAACCTCGTACCGGGGACCCTCATCCCCCCCGGGGGTGATGGGCCCGGTGCACCTGCCTCAGGTGCTCCCGATCCAGGTGTGTGTAGACCTGGGTCGTGGCGATGTCGGCATGTCCCAGGAGATCCTGCACCACGTCGAGGCCCGCCCCTCCCTCCAGGAGGTGGGTCGCGAAGGAGTGGCGGAGGGTGTGGGGTGAAACCTTCTTCTCGATTCCGGCGGCCCGGGCCGCGTTTGCCACGAGGGTCCAGACCGTCATCCGGGTGAGCCCGGTGCCCCGCCGGTTCAGGAAGATCCGCCCCCCCGACTTTCCCCGTTCGAGCCCCGGGCGCACCTCACGGAGGTAGCGTTCGAGGGCGCGGGCCGCCGGTTCGCCGAAGGGGAGGAGTCGCTCCCGCGCCCCCTTTCCAAGAACCTGTACCAGCCGCTCCGGGAGGTCCAGGCGCGGCAGGGTGAGCTCGGTGAGCTCGGACACCCGCATCCCCGTGGCGTACAGGAGCTCCAGGATCGCCCGGTCCCTCCAGTGGACGGGGGACTCGGGGTCCACGGACCCGAGCATCCGTTCCACCTCGACCGGGGTGAGCACCGTGGGAAGGGTACGCCAGCTCCGGGGGGGTTCGAGGAGTTCGGTGGGATCGGTCCCGACGGCCCCTTCCTCCACCAGGAAGGCGAAGTAGCTCCGCACCGCCGAGAGGGCCCGGCGGATCGAGGCAGGGGCGAGCCCCGAGTCCTTCAGGTGAAAGACGTACCCGCGGAGGTGCGCCTGGGTGACCTGCCCGGGAGAGGTGACCCCCTGGCCCTCGAGCCACGCCGTCAGGCGCTCCACGTCCCCCAGGTAAGCCCGGGCGGAGCGGTCGGAGAGCCCCCGTTCGAAGGAGAGGAAGTCGGCGAACCACCCGAGGCGGAACCCCGGTTCGGAAGCGGGCCCGGAAGGATCAGCCGGGATCGCCATCGGCGCGTCGGACCTCGCCGTCGCCCTGCACCCGGTCGCTCACGACGAGCGCTACCGCGTGAACGGCGATCCCCTCTCCCCTTCCTTCCCACCCCATGAGCTCGTTGGTCTTCCCCTTGACCGAAACCGCGGAAGGGTCGACCCGGAGCGCAGAGCCGAGTCTTTCCCGCATCCGTCCGGCCACGGGTCCGATCTTCGGGGTCTCGCAGACGACGGTGACATCGACGTTTCCGACGCTCCACCCCGCCTCGGCCAGGCGTTCCACCACGCGCGAAAGGAGGGCGATGCTGTCGGCTCCTTCCCATGCCGGGTCCGTCGGGGGGAAGTGGGTCCCGATGTCGCCGTCCGCCACGGCCCCGAGGAGGGCGTCGGTCACGGCGTGGGCCACGGCATCGCCGTCGGAATGTCCGCTCAGTCCGGGGGCGTTCGGAATCCGGACTCCGCCCAGGACCAGGGGACGCCCGGGTCCGAACCGGTGGGAATCATACCCGGTGCCGACCCGGAACGGGGGGAGGCGGGCCTCGCCGCTCACCGGTCCGGCCTCAGCCGTTCCAGCGGCGGACGGCGAGGCAGACGTTGTGCCCGCCGAACCCGAAGGAGTTGGAAAGCGCGAGCTCGACGTCGCGGGTCCTTGCCCCTTCCGGCGCGTAGTCCAGGTCGCAGTCGGGGTCGGGTTCGCGAAGGTTGATCGTCGGCGGAATGCGACCGTCCCGGCAGGCCAGGACCGAGACCACGGCCTCGAGGGCCCCGGCGGCACCGAGAAGGTGCCCGGTCATGGACTTGGTGGACCCCACCACGATGGACTCGGCATGCTTGCCCAGGACCGCCCGGATCGCCGCGGTCTCGGAGCGGTCGTTGTGGGGGGTCGAGGTTCCGTGGGCGTTCACGTACCCGACCTCGGACGGGTCGGCGCCGGCATCCTGGAGGGCCATGCGCATGGCGTACTGGGCGCCTTCGCCCCCGGGGGCCGGGGCCGTGATGTGGTACGCGTCGGCGGAAAGGCCGTAGCCGGCCACCTCGCCCAGGATCGTGGCGCCCCGGGCCCGGGCCACCTCTTCGGCCTCGAGGATGAGGCAGCCCGCACCCTCTCCCATCACGAAGCCGTCGCGGGTCGCGTCGAAGGGACGGCTCGCGGTCTCGGGCTCGTCGTTCCGGGTGGACATGGCCTTCATCGATCCGAACCCGGCCACGGTGAGGGGCGTGATCGTGGCCTCGGTCCCTCCGGCGATCATCACGTCGACGTCACCGCGCTCGATGGCGCGGAAGGACTCTCCGATGGCGTGCGCGGAGGAGGCGCAGGCGGACACGGTGGTGTAGTTCGCGCCCTTGGCCCCGTATCGGATCGAGATCAGACCCGGCGCGATGTCCGGGATGAACATGGGCACGAAGAAGGGACTCACCCGCTGGGGACCCCGTTCGATGAGGGTCCGGCTCTGTTCCTCGAAGGTGGAGATCCCGCCGATCCCGCTTCCGAAGATTACGCCGAAACGGGTCGGATCGACCCCCTCCGGGGCTCCCTCGAGCCCCGCCGATCGCATGGCCTCGTCGGCCGCGACCAGGGCGAATTGGGCGAACCGGTCGTAACGCCGCGCCTCCTTCGGGTCGAGCACCCCGGAGGGGTCGAAGTCCCGCACTTCGGCTGCGATCCGCGTCACGTACCGTTCGTCGGTTTCGAAGTGGGTGATCGGTCCCCCTCCAGGAACGCCGCGCAGGAGCGCATCCCACGCCCTCTCCACGCCCGTTCCCACCGGGGTGATCAGTCCCACGCCCGTGACCACGACCCTGCGTCGACGTCCCTCACCCATCCGTGTCACTCCTGGCGACCGGGTTCACCTGCATCTCCTCCGCACACGCCTGCCGGAAGGAGCCGAGGTCAGCCCTCGGCGTTCTTCTTGAGGTACGAAACCGCCTCGCCCACGGTCCGCATCTGCTCGGCGTCCTCGTCGGGGATGTCGATTCCGAACTCCTCCTCGAAGGCCATGACCAGCTCGACGGTGTCCAGGGAGTCCGCTCCCAGGTCCTCGACGAAGGAAGCCTCGTTGGTCACCTTCTCGGCCTCGACGCCGAGCTCGTTCACGATGATTTCCTTCACCCGCGCCTCGATGCTGTCCGACATTCGTCGCCTCTTCCGGTTGTGGTTCGGTTCAGGGTTTGGTGCTGCGTGGTGGATCCGGGCGAGCGGTCACATGACCATGCCGCCATCCACCGTGATGATCTGCCCGGTAATGTAGCCTGCCGACGGCCCTGCGAGAAAGCGCACGACGGCGGCCACGTCCTCCGGGTCCCCGAGGCGCCCCAGGGGGATCCGCTCGCGGAGTGCGTCAGCCTGCTTCTCGTCGAGTTCCGCCGTCATGTCGGTCTCGATGAATCCAGGGGCCACGGCGTTGCACCGCACCCCCCGCGAGGCGAGCTCCCGGGCCACGCTCTTCGTGAGGCCGAAGAGCCCGGACTTGGACGCCGCGTAGTTCGTCTGCCCCGCGTTCCCCATGAGCCCCACCACGGAGCTCACGTTCAGGATGACCCCGTCGCGTCGCTTCATCATGCCCCGAGTCACTGCGCGGGTCATGTTGAAGGCGCCCTTCAAGTTCGTGTCGATCACCTCATCCCAGTCCTCATCCTTCAGCCGGAGGAGGATGTTGTCGCGGGTGATCCCGGCATTGTTCACGAGAATGGCCACGTCACCGAAGGCCTCCTCCACGGCGGCCACGGCCGCGCGAGCCGCCTCGGGGTCCGCCACGTCACAGGCCATGCCCAGGTGCCCGGTGCCCGGAAGCCCCCGGGCCGCTTCTTCCGCCCGGGCGCCGCCTCGTCCGAGGACCGCGACCCGGGCGCCGCCCTCGGCGAGGGCACGCGCGATGGCGAGTCCGATCCCCCGGGATCCCCCGGTGACGATGGCCGTGCTTCCGTTCAGTTCAGACATGGCTTCATGCTCCCGCGGTGAGGGAATCGAGATCGGCGGGGCCCTGGAGGGCCACGGACGTGGCTCCGCGGGCGTTCCTGCGGTTGAGGCCGGCAAGGACGTTCCCGGGTCCCAGCTCGATGAAGCGGTCGACCCCCTCCTCGAGCATGGTTGCGACCGACGCGGCCCAGCGGACGGGACTCGTGAGCTGCTCGACCAGGAGGCGGCGCGCATCCTCCGGGTCACGCACGGGCCTCGCGGTGACGTTGGACACGACCGGGAACCCGGGGGAAGCGAAGGAGACGCCGGACAGATGCGCCTCCAGGTCGGCCCGAGCGGGCTCCATCAGGGGCGAATGGAAGGCCCCGGAGACGCTCAGCGGAACGACGCGCTTCGCCCCGTGGTCCCGGGCGAGTTCCATGGCGCGGGTCACCGCGGTGACGTCGCCGGAGATCACGATCTGTCCCTCGGCGTTGAAATTCGCCGGTACCACGAGGTCGGAGGCTCCGGTGGAGGCCTCCCGGCAGAGCGCGTCCGCGTCGGCATCGGCGAGCCCCAGGAGCGCCGCCATCGTTCCCGGGCGTGCCTCTCCGGCGGCGAACATGCGCTCCCCCCGGAAGCGGACCGCCCTCAGGGCATCCTCGAAGGAAAGCGTTCCGGCGGCGACCCAGGCGGAAAATTCGCCGAGGGAGTGCCCTGCCGCGAGCTCAACGGGGCCGAGGGTTTCGCCGGCAACCCGGAGCATGGCCACGGAGTGGACGAGGATCGCCGGCTGGGCGTTCCGGGTCAGGGTGAGCTCGTCTTCCGGCCCCTCCCACATGAGGGAGCTGAGAGAGAAGTCCAGGAGGTCGTCCGCTTCGGCGAAGGTGTCGCGCGCCCTCGGGAAGGCATCGGCGAGCTCCTTCCCCATGCCGACGGCCTGGGATCCCTGGCCGGGGAAGAGGAGAGCGAGGGACATGGGCTGGCGCTCCGCGGGTGGGTGGGGCGGGAGGAGGGGACGGGGTCCGGGGGCCCAGGGGCCCCGGGATCAGGCGGACGGGGCTGCGTCCCGGGCCAGTTCCCGGGCGACGTGCGAGACCATCTTTGACTCCACCGCCCGGGATGCGACCCCCAGGGCGTTCCGGATGGCCTTGGGAGGGGAAGCTCCGTGGCAGATCACGCTGACCCCGTTCACTCCCAGGAGTGGAGCGCCGCCGTACTCGGCGTAGTCGAGGACGCGGAAGGCCCCTTCCAGGTCGAGGCGGGTCCCGGTGCGTTCCATCTCGGCATGGAGAAGCCCGATGATGAACTCGGCCACCGATTCGTAGAACTTGAGTAGCACGTTGCCGACGAAGCCGTCGCAGACGAGGACGTCGCATCCACCGCGAATGATCTCGCGGCCCTCCACGTTCCCGACGAAGTGAAGCCCCGGAAGCCCGGCCAGGAGTGCGTGGGTCTCGAGGGCGAGCTCGTCTCCCTTCTCGGGCTCTTCGCCGATGTTCAGGAGCCCGATCCGGGGGCGGGAAATCCCCATCAGATCCTGGGCGTAGATGTGCCCCAGGCGGGCGAACTGCTGGAGGTGCCGGGGCTTGCAGTCCACGTTCGCGCCGGCGTCGAGCATGAGCGTCGCACCGGCGGAGGTGGGAAGAAGGGTCCCGATGGCCGGGCGGTCCACCCCGGGGAGGGGGCGGAGGAAGATCAGGGAGGCCGCCATGACCGCGCCGGTGGAGCCGGCACTCACGAAGGCGTCCACGGCTCCTTCCTTCTGGAGCCGGACGCCGGTCACGATGGAGGAGTCGGGTCGGCGCCGGACCGCCGTCGCCGGCGACTCGCCGGGATGGATCCGGTCCGGGGCGTGGACGACCTCGATCCGGCCCTCGGGAACCGCGCCGGCGCGGGCGGCGAGCTCGCGGTCGAGGACCTCCCGGTCGCCCACGAGGACGACGGTCAGCTTCTCGTCGGCCTCCAGCGCCTCGAGGGCCCCCTCCAGTTCCGGGAGAGGGGCTCGATCGGTGCCGAGGGCGTCAAGCGCGATCCGCACCGGTCCACTCACCTCAGTCGGCGTTGACCTCGAGGACGGCCTCGTCGCGGTAGTATCCGCAGGTGCCGCAGACCCGGTGGGGCTGCTTCGGGTCTCCGCATCGCGAACACGCGTGCGTCGCGATGGCGGCGGCCTTGTAGTGGGTCCGCCGCTTCCGCTGGCGCTGCTTCGAGGTACGCTTCTTGGGAACCGCCATGGTTCACTTCCTTTCGTCGAACGTGAGCCCGCGGAGGGCCTCCCAACGGGGGTCGGCATCCTCCTCAGAGCATTCGCAGGTTTCCTCGTTCCGGTTCACACCGCAGTGGGGGCAGAGCCCCCGGCAGTCGTTCCGGCAGAGCACCCATCGGGGGATGCGGAGGAGGAGTTCCTCTCCGAGCGCCTCCCCCATGTCGAGTTCCATCGCATCCGGCTCCAGGCGGCGGATCTCGCCGTCTTCCTCCGGGTCCTCCAGTTCGTCCGGCGTCGACCAGACCAGGTCCACATCTTCCGCGAGCTCGGTCCGCACCTCCTCGAGGCACCGACGACACTCGTGGATCACCGCTCCTTCCATGCGCCCGCGGGCAATGACCTGGCCCGTGGGGGTCAGCATGGCCCGGAGGGTGAAACGTACGCTCCCGTCGGGGCGTCCGGCCACCTCGCTCCACACCGCGTCATCCGGTGCGATCGCCCCGGAGACCTCCTGGGGACCGCGGGATCGAAGTCGCGCGATGTCGAGCGTGAACATAGACCCGAAATGTACCGGGAGTTGAGCCTTTATGTCAATCTTTCGAAGCGCTCTCGCGGAGCACGCGGGCCGTCTCCCGCGCGATGGTGAGTTCTTCCCCGCTCCGGACCACCAGGAGGGCCGTGGGCCCCGAGTGGAAGGTCCCTTCCCGCCCGCCGGTCAGGGCCTGGTTGCGGGCATCATCCACCTCGAGGCCGAGGATCCCGGGATCGCCCACGATCCGGTGGCGGATCCCGGCGGCGTTCTCCCCCACGCCCCCGGTGAACGCCACGGCGTCGATCCTGCCCAGGACCGCGGCGTAGGCGCCCAGGTACTTGCGCGCCCGGTACGTGTAGACGTCCAGCGCGAGCCGGGCTCGTGCCTCGCCCCGCTCCTCCTCGGCCAGGAGGTCCCGCATGTCGCCGGAAATCCCGGAGAGCCCCTGGAGCCCGGAGTGGGCGTTCAGGAGGGTGCCGGCGTCGGCCACGGAGAGCTCGTCGCGGGCCATGACGTGGAGGATGGCGGCGGGATCCACGTCGCCGGAACGGGTCCCCATCACGAGCCCCTCGAGGGGGGTGAACCCCATGGAGGTGTCCACCGAGACCCCGCCCCGGATCGCGCATGCGCTCGAACCGTTTCCGAGGTGAAAGGACACCACGTTCAGCTCCCCCGGGTCCCGGCCCAGGAGGATCCCCGCCTTCCGGGCCACGTTCCTGTGGCTCGTGCCGTGGAAGCCGTAGCGCCGGACCCCGTGCTTCCGGTAGAGGGCGTACGGGACCGCGTAGTGGTAGGCGTGGGGCGGAAGGGAGTGGTGGAACGCGGTGTCGAAGACGGCCACGTGCGGACGGTCCGGGAGGGCGCTCCGGGCCGCCAGGATCCCGGCCAGGTTGTGCGGGTTGTGGAGGGGGGCGAGGTCCATGCAGTCCCGGATCCCCTCCAGCACGCCTTCGTCCACGCGTACGGCCCCGG
>JBJHCE010000082.1:0-13047 GCA_050485865.1 Gemmatimonadales bacterium
CCGACATCCAGGCCGCCCGCGAACGGGTCCGCGACGAGATCGTGCTTACGCCCTGCAGCCGGTCCCTCGTCTTCGGGGACCTCGTGGACGCCGACCTCTGGTTCAAGTTCGAGAACCTGCACCGGACCGGGTCCTTCAAGGAGCGGGGGGCGCTGAACCGGATCCTCCACCTGGACGACGACGAGCGGCGACGGGGGGTGATCACCGCGAGCGCGGGGAACCACGCCCAGGCAGTGGCCTTCCACGCCGGGCGGCTGGGGATTCCGGCCACGGTGGTGATGCCCGAGACCACCCCCCTCGTGAAGGTGCAGAACACCCGGAGGCACGGGGCCGAGGTGATCCTCCACGGGCAGCGCTTCTCCGAGGCCATCGAGGAGTCGAAGCGGCTCCAGGCCGAGCGGGGGCTCGTGATGATCCACGCCTACGACGACGACCTGGTCATTGCCGGGCAGGGGACGCTGGGGCTCGAGCTGGCCGAGCAGCTCCCCGACGTGGACGTGGTGGTGGTGCCCATCGGGGGGGGAGGGATCATGGCGGGGACGGCGCTCGCGCTCCGGTCACTCAAGCCCTCGGTGCGCTTCATCGGGGTGGAGGTGGAGGCGGCGCCCTCGGCCTTCCTGTCGCGGCAGGCGGGGCGGATCGTGGAGGTGGAGACCGCCGAGACGCTGGCCGACGGGATCGCGGTGAAGCGGGTGGGGGACCGGACCTTCCCGATCCTCGAGGAGCACGTGGAGGACATCGTCGTGGTGGGCGAGGAGGAGATCGCCCGGGCCATCCTCCTCCTCCTCGAGCGGGAGAAGACGGTGGTGGAGGGGGCGGGGGCGTCGCCGCTGGCGGCGCTCCTTTCGGGGAAGGTGCGGGTGCGCCCGGAGGAGAAGGTGGTGGCGGTCCTCTGCGGCGGGAACATCGACGTGAACATGATCTCGAGGATCATCGACCGGGGGCTCGTGGACGACGGGCGCCTCGCGCGCCTCCGGGTCACGGTGCGGGACCGCCCGGGGAGCCTCGCCCGCCTCACCGAACTCGTGGCCCGGGCCGGGGGGAACGTGCTCGAGGTGGCGCACCACCGGGAATTCGCCGACATCAGCGTGGGCGAGGTGGAGATCGTCATGCACCTGGAGACCCGGGGGCGGGACCACGTGGAGGAGATCCTCGAGCGGATGCGGGGGCTCGGGGTGGCGGTGGAGGAGATGGCGCTCCCGCGGCAGGGGGGGGTGGGGCGGACCCGATCGACGTAAGGGACCGGGCCGCACGCACCGACGCCAGGTGGATCGCCACCGTGTCCGCGACGTCGTGGGCGTAGCCTCCGCCCATGACGACGACCAGGGGGATGCCGTGTCGACGTGCTGCGTCCACGACCAGCCGGTCGCGCTCGGCGAGGCCTTCCCGGGTCACGGCGAGGCGGCCAAGGCGGTCGCCCTCGAAGGGGTCGGCGCCGGCCAGGTAGAAGAGGACGTCGGGGCGCCCCCTCTCGATGGAGGCGTGGAGCGCGGCCTCGACGGCGGCAAGGAAGGCGTCGTCGCCGGCGGCGTCGGGGAGGGGGAGGTCCAGGTCGCCCGGCTCCTTGTGAAAGGGGAAGTTCCCCGCGCCATGGACCGAGGCGGTGAAGACCTCCGGGTCGCCGCGGAAGATTGCCGCGGTGCCGTTTCCCTGGTGGACGTCCAGGTCCACCACGGCCGCCCGCCGCACGCGCTCCTCGGCCTGGAGGGTGCGGATCGCCACCGCCACGTCGTTGAAGACGCAGAACCCCTCGCCCCGGTCCGGAAAGGCGTGGTGCGTGCCTCCGGCCAGGTTCGCCGAGGCGCCGTCGTCGAGGGCGGCGCGGGCGGCGGCCACCGTCCCGCCCACGGACCGGCGCGAGCGCTCGACGAGTCCGGGGGACCAGGGAAAGCCGATCCGGCGGACCTCGGTGGGGGCGAGGGTGCCGGCGGCGACCCGCCGCACCCAGTCGGAAGTGTGCACCCGGAGGAGCGCTTCGTCCGTGGCCGCCTCCGGTACGCGGAGGGCGCCGGGGCCCCCGATCCCCTCCGCTTCCACCGCCTCCCGGAGGAGCCGGTACTTCGCCATGGGAAAGCGGTGCCCCTCGGGGAGGGGAAGCACGAAGGTGTCACAGTAGTGGATCCGCATGGCCCCCACGGACCCTCGGGGCGCGGTGGGGGTTCCACGGGCGCCCGCGGAACCCAACGGAACTGGAGGTGGCGATCATGCGCGTTCTGGGAGCTACGGTAGTCGGCCTTGTAATCCTCGCGGCCTGCGGCGCGGACCCGGGACCCGGGCCGGGGGCCGCGTCAGACACCACTCCTGCGCCGGTGCCAGACGTGCGCGACAGCGCCGGGGTCCGGATCGTCGAGTATGCCTCGCTCGCCGGGATCGATTCGACCACCTGGCGCCTGGTCCTCGAGGATTCGGTCCGAATCGGGCGCACGGGCTCTGCCGAAGGCTCCGCCCCCTACCAGTTCGGGCGCACGATGGGTGCCCTTCGGGTGGAGAACGGCTCGGTCGTGGTGGCCGATCACCATTCCCGGGAACTCCGTCTGTTCAGCGCCACCGGATCGTTCCTTCAGACCGTGGGCGGGCCCGGGCAGGGCCCGGGCGAACTCATGGGCCTGCACGGTCTGTACAGGACGCAGGGAGACTCGCTCGTGGTCGCGGAGGGGCAGCGTTGGACCGTCTTCGGGCCGGACGGTGATTTCGGGTTCACTCGGCTGGTCGAGCCGGAGGGCGTGGCGTTCCCCCTGGTCGTGGGCGCCTTCCGGGATGGCACCGTCCTTGTCCAGCACCAGGCCCGAACTCAGAGTGAGGCCTTCCCCTGGGGTTCGGAGCGTACCGGCACGGTCCGCTATTCACGACTCCACAGGGATCGTGGAATGATCAATACCTTTGGCGAGTTCCCTCAGTCGACGGCATTGAGCGTGGACGGACTGACCCACCCCATCGCAGGCCGGTCGCAGCACACGGTTTTCGTGTATGTCGGGGTCCACGGCGGTGAGTCGGCGAGGGCGGTGGGCGATCGATTCTACTGGTCGAGCGCGGGGCTCCGGGAGGTACGGGTGTTCGGTCTGGACGGCGATTTGCAGATGATCCTGCGCTTCGCCGGGCTCGACGGGGCGCGGCGGGACCAGGTCGCCATCGGGCGGTACCGGGACGTGGAGTTCGATCTCCCTCCGGAGGTTGAGGCTCACATCCGAGGCCGCAGGGCGGCAGTGGCCCCCTCGGCATTTTCGGCCCTCCTGGTTGACGACCTCGGAAACTTCTGGCTTCGGGACCAGGAGTTCTCGACCACGGACAGATCGGCTCCGGCCCTCTGGTCCGTGCTCGACCCCCAGGGCCTGCCGGTCGCCGCACTCCGGATGCCCTACTCCTGGGGCCACAGCGGAGCCAACCATCTCACGCAGATCGGTCGCGACTTCGTCCTGAACCACGAGTGGGACGACCTCTTTGTGGACACCTACGTGCTGGCCCCACTCGAACGGCGGTGAGGGCGCTCGGCCGCCCGCTTCCTTCAGCTACGTGCGCGTCGGCCTCGATTGGTGACGCCCCCACGGACCCTCGGGGCGCGGTGGGGGTTCCACGGGCGCCCTTGATGCGCCAGGACCGGGCGACCCTTACCGTCCACCCATGCCCTCCCGCTCCCTTCCCCGCATGCCTCGTCCCCCACGCCCTGTCCCACGGCCCCCCGCCCGTTTCGGCTGGATGGTGCGTACGGCCCTCCTCGGGTTTGCCGCCCCGTTGGCGGCGGAGCTGGCCCCCGGCGGCGCGGGAGCCGACGCGAACGGCGGAGTCGAAGGGCGCGTACGCGACGCCGATGGCCGGCCCCTTCGCGGGGTGGCGGTCATGGCCTCCCTCCCGGACGGGGGGGCGCGCCTCGCCGCCGCCACCACCGACGAAACCGGGTACTTCCGGATCCAGCCCCTTCCGGAGGGGGCGGTGGAGCTCCGCTTCCTCGCCATCGGGTACGAGGCGCTCGAGCTCCGGGCCGACGTCCCCCCCGAGGGCCGCGTTCGCCTCGAGGTGACCCTCGCGACGCGGGCGGTGGTCCTCGCGGGCGTCCAGGTGGAGGGCGAGCGGAGCCGGGCCCGGGCGCGGTTCGAAACCGAGTCCGGGATCACGGTCCGGGAGCTCGCGGGCGAGGACATCCGTGCCCTTCCCGGGCTTGCCGAGGCCGACCCGGTCCGGGCCATCGAGATCCTTCCCGGGGTGGTGGCGCCCACCGACGTGTCGGCATCCTTCCACGTGCGGGGCGGCTCGTCGGACCAGAACCTCGTGCTTCTCGACGGCTTCCCCATCTTCAACCCCTTCCACCTGGGCGGGATCTTCTCGGTCTTCAACGCCGACATGGTGGAACGGGTGGAGCTCGCCTCCGGGGGGTTCCCCGCCGCGTACGGGGGGCGGGTGTCGTCGGTGCTCTCGATCGAGTCCGACCCGGGTGACGGAGAGCTCAGCGTGGAGGGGGGCGTCTCCCTCCTCGCCGCCCGGGTCACGGTGGGGGGCGGGGCCTCGGAAGACATCCGCGACCGCCTGGGGCTCGCCTCCGCGCGCTGGCGGGTCTCGGCCCGCCGCTCGTACATCGACCAGCTCGTCCGCCCCGTCACCGAGCTTCCCTACCACATCCAGGATTTCCAGGGGATCCTCGAGGGGTGGACCCACGGCGGCTCCCGGTGGACGGTGAGCGCCTACGCCGGCTCCGACGTCCTCGACCTGGCGCGCCTCGACGTGGAGGACTTCCCGCTCCGCATCGACTGGCGCTGGGGGAACCGGATGACCGGGGCCCGCTGGCTCCGGGCCCTCGACGGGGGCGGCCGCCTCGACGCCCGCTTCGGCCACTCCCGCTTCGACACCGAGCTCTTCTTCGCCGACTTCGACGACGCCTACTTCGCGAGCCGGATCGACCAGGTGACGCTGGGCGCCGGGGGCTCCGTGCCCGTGGGGGGCGGCTGGGAGATCCGCGCCGGGGCATCGGCGGACCACTACCGGTGGGCGAACCTGGCCGAGACCGGGGGCACCGTCTTCGGGGACGACGCGGCCCGCGGCTGGAACCCGGCCCTCTACCTCCAGGCGGCGTGGCGCGATCCCGGGCGCTGGAGCGTCGATGCCGGGCTCCGGGTGGAGGGGTGGAGCGGAGGCGGCGTCCAGGTCTTCGAGCCCACGCCCCGGCTCGCGGTCCGGCGCTTCGTGGGCGGCGGGGACCTGGCCGTCAAGGCCTCGGTGGGGCGCTACGTCCAGTTCGTCCACTCGGTCCGCGACGAGGAGGTGCCCCTGGGCATCGACTTCTGGGTCACCACGGGCGAGTTCCTTCCCCACGTGGTGTCCGACCAGCTCCAGGTGGGGATCGAGGGGTTCCCCGCCTCCGGCTGGTACCTCTCCGCTGACGCGTACCTCCGGGGGTTTGACGGAGTCGTCACGCAGAACCCGGCGAACGACCCGAACGACCCCGCCGACGTGTACATCGCGGGGCGCGGCACCGCCTGGGGCGCCGACGCCTTCCTCGAACGGGACCAGGGGCGCCTCCAGGGCTCCCTCTCTCTCTCCCTCCTCAAGGCCGACCGCACCTTCCCGGACATCCTCTCGGGACAGCTCCCCCGGGGCGAGGTGACCTACCCGCCTGCCTTCGACCGGCGGTTCGACGCCGACCTGGTCCTCCGGTTTCCCCTGGGGCGGGGGTGGGACGGGGGGTTCCGCTGGCACGTGGGGACGGGGATCCCCTACACCCGCCCCATTGCCGGCTACCCGGTCTTCGGGCCCCGGCAGAGCCGTGACGGACGCCTGCGCTGGCAGTCGGCGGACGAGACCTCCGGACCGGAGGGGGAGGACGGACCCACCGCGGTCCTCCTGGGGCCGCGCAACGGCGAACGCTACCCCGTCTACCACCGCCTGGACCTCTCGACCCGACGCACCTTCGTGCGCCGCTGGGGGACGGCCACTCCCTACCTGAACGTGCTGAACGTCTACAACCAGCCGAACGTCCTCTTCTATTTCTTCGACTTCTCCGATGTCCCGGCGACCCGGTCGGGGCTCACCATGTTTCCCCTGCTCCCCACCGTCGGGGTGGAGCTCCGTTTCCGATGAGCCCTTCGGGGATGCACACGCGCCCTGCCCGCGGGTGGATGCTCCTGCTCCTTGCGGGGCTCCTCCCGGGGTGCGAGATCGGGTCGATCACGGTGGACGAGCCCCGCACCCGCGTGATCGCAGAGATCTACCTCCGGGTCACGAACGGGGTCCCGGACGCCGTGGCCCTCCTCCACCAGACCGGGACCCGCGACGCCCTCCCCCTTCTCCAGGCCCGGGTCCGGATCCGGGGGGCCGACGGCACGGTCGCCGAGTTCTCCGGGGCGCCCCTCGCGGCGTGCGTCGAAGGGCTCGTTCCCCCCGAGTTCGATGCCCGCTGCCTCCGGCTCCAGCCTCCGGCGGCGACGATCATCCGGCCGGGAGGGAGCTATACGGCGGAGGTGCTCTTCCCGGCGGGGGAGCGGATCCACGGAGAGGTGACCCTCCCCGGTGAGTTCCAGATCCTGGCCCCGAACGTGGGCTCGGCGGTGTGTCTCCTCCTCCCCGGAAATCTCCTCCCGGTGCGGTGGAGCGAGGCCGAGGGCGCCCGGGCCTACCTTCCGGAAGCCGAGATCTGGGGCCTCGAGTCGGCGCTCGCCCCGGTGGGGATCGAGGTTCCCACCGAGCCGGTGGTCCTCCTGGGGCTCGCCGTCTCCCAGCAGGACACGGAGATCACCTTCCCTTCCCAGTTCGGGGTCTTCAACCGGTTCTCCAACGACCGGGCAGTGCTACTGGCCCTGCGCCAGGGACTTCCCACGACGGGGGCCACCAACGGCGAGGTGATCGTGAGCGCCCAGGACCGGAACTCGGTGAACTGGAACCGGGGCGGGAACTTCAACCCCTCGGGCACCGTGCGCATCCCCTCGATGTTCGGAGACGGGACCGGCGTTGTGGCGGGGGTGGTGAACCGGGGCTTCGCCTTCAGCTCGGAGGACCAGGGCGGCTCTCCGCCCTGTCTGTAGGCGCGCCGGGCGCGGTTCGCCCCCGGGCCGCCCCGTCGAGGATCGCCGAGAGCTTCGCCACGACCATGTCGATGGCCACCCGGTTTTCGCCTCCCTCGGGAATGATGAGGTCCGCCCACCTCCGCGACGGCTCGACGAAGTCCAGGTGCATCGGGCGCACCGACTCCAGGTACTGGGTCACCACCGAGTCGAGGGACCGTCCCCGCTCGCGCATGTCCCGGGTGAGGCGCCGGATGAAACGGAGGTCCGGGTCGGTGTCCACGAAGATCCGGATGTCCATGAGCGCCCGGAGCCGGGGCTCGGCGAAGACCAGGATCCCGTCCACGATGATCACGTCGGTGGGGTCGAGGGGGAGGGTCTCGTCGGTCCGGGTGTGGGTCGTGAAGTCGTAGATCGGGACCTGGACCGACTCGCCCCGGAGGAGGGCCCCAAGGTGGGCCTCCAGGAGCTCGGTTTCGAGGGCGTCGGGATGGTCGAAGTTGATCGTGGCCCGGGTGTCGGGGGGGAGGTGGGCGTAGTCCCGGTAGTACGCGTCGTGGTGGAGGACCCCGACCCGGTCGGGCCGCAGGTGCTCGAGGATCGCCCGGACCACCGAGGTCTTTCCGGAGCCGCTTCCCCCGGCCACCCCCACCACCACCGGGGGTGCGCTGCGCCCCTTCCGGCGGAGCGGGCTCATTCGTCTTCGTCGGCGGGGGCGATCCAGATCTTCCCGGCGAGTTGAGTTCCGATGGACTGGAGCTCCCCCCCGGAGCCGCCCACCCGGACGTTCAGGGGGCCGCCCGGGGCGCTCTTCCCCTCCACCGCGAGGACCACCCCCGGGAGGAGACCCCTGGCCTCCATCACCCGGAGCCGCTCCGGGTCGTCGTCGCGCACGGCGCGGATCCGGACCTCGCTTCCCGCCTCGGCATCGGCCAGGACCGAGCGGGGGCGGGGCTCCACCTCGCCCCCCCGGGTGGGGATCGGGGCGCCGTGGGGGTCTTCCGTGGGGTGCTCGAGGGCGGCGGCCATCCGGTCGATGAGGTCGTCGGAGGCGGCGTGCTCGAGGCGCTCGGCCTCGGCATGGACGTCGTCCCAGGAGTACCCCAGCCGCCGGCTCAGGTAGGTCTCGAGGACCCGATGCCGCCGAACGATGCGAAGGGCCTCGCGGTTCCCCTCTTCGGTGAGGGTGACCCCCTTGTAGCGGAGGTGCTCGACCCACCCGGCCTCGGCGAGGCGCTTCACCATGCCGCTCACCGATGCCGGCTGCACGTCCAGCGTCTGGGCGATGTTGCTCGTGGAGGCGGGTTCCCCGCGCTCCGCGAGGGACCAGATCGCCTTCAGGTAGTCCTCGACGGACCGGGAGAGGGAGGGGGGCTCGGTGGGCATGCCGGAATCTACTGTAGAGGGGGCGGATGGGTCGAGTCGCCGAGGGGCGCACCCTTTCGGGGGTTTCGAGGGTACGACGGCAAACCTCCTCCCCGGCGGTCGTTCCCTTCCCGCACCCTTCGACCCACCGAACCCTCCATGACCGAGATCCATTCGAGCCGGGCCCGCGCCGTCCGGCCCGCCTTCGGGGCCCTGGCCGCACTCGCCGCCCTCGCTCTTCTCCTTCCCGCCTCCGCCGAGGCCCAGTTCCGCGTCCTTCCCTCCGTGGGGCTCTATGCTCCCCTGGCCGACCTGGGCGAGGTCCGGGATTCGGGCGGGCAGGTGATCGTGGACGCCGGCCGCCAGAACGCCTCCCTCGCCTTCGGCCTCGCGGTGGAGCGCGGGGACCCGCAGGGGTTCGCCTCGATCCGGGTCGGGCTTGGCTACGGCACCTCCGCCGAGGTCCCCGTGGACGCCGTAGGCTGCCAGGACTGCGAGCTCCGGGCCACCCTTCTCACGGCCACGGCGGCGGCGGTCCTCCGGCCGATCCCGCGCCTCGGTCCGGTTCAGCCCTTCCTCGTGGCCGGGGCCGGGATCAAGCGCTACGGCTTCGACCGCGACGACCTCCAGACCGACGGGTTCCTCGAGGGGTTCCGGGACCAGAGCCGGCCGGCGCTCCAGCTCGGCACCGGGGTCCAGTTCACCCTGGGGGGGTTCCGCCCCATCGTGGAGCTCTCGGCCCAGCTCTCGCGCTACGAGGTGGAGCCATCCGGGGCCCGGTCCGGCACCGATGACGTCCAGACCGACCTCTTCTTCACGGTGGCGCTTCCCTTCGGCGGGGGGGGCTGAGCGGGAGGTGGCCCGAAATCACCCATTCTGGAGGTCTCCCATGAAGAAGGCCATTGCCACCGCCGCCACGGTCACCTGCGCCCTGCTGGTCCCCCTGTCGGGGCTCAAGGGGCAGCTCCCGACGCTCGAGGACGAAGACGGAAGCGCGAACCGGGCGGCCCTCATCGCCCTCGCGCACCTGAGCGAGCGGGAGGAGCTTCCCCGCGCGTGGATGCTGTCCGACTTCGAGATCGCGCCCGGCCACGGGGTGTTCGAAGGGACGCGGGGGTTTCGGATCCAGGGCGTCGGATCCGGGAGTCCGGTCTCCATCGTGACCTGTGACCGGGACCGCTGCCGTCCCGTCGAGCATCCGGAGGCCCCGGTGGCCGTTCGGCTCATCGAAGCCTCCGCTGGGACCCTGACCTGCAACCTCCTCGTGCCGGAGGTTTCGACGGGGGCGGCTCCGGTGCGACCCGCAGGCGGATCGGGCGGCCTCCATGGCGGCTGAGCCAGACTCGTCGCGAAGGGGTCCCTGGCCCGGTACTCGCGACCGGACGATCCTGCAGCTCCCTGAAGTACGTGGCCGTCCTGGGGGAGTCCAGCGTGGCCGTTCGCTACGGGGGGATGCGGGCGGGTGCGGGACGGAGGGTCAACCCGAAGAGGCGAGGGCAGCCGAGCCATGACTCCGAAATCGCCATTCTGGCCGAGACCTTGGGTCTGCCGGGGATCCTTTCTCAAGCTATGGGAGGTGTCAGCCAGGGAAGGGGTAGCCCCGACGGAGCTGGATCCCGACGCTCGCGGCTGGCGGGAGGCACTCGGGGCGCGATTGCCACCCGACCACTGAGTGCGGGGCATGGCGACCAGGTTCAGCACGGAATGCGGACGTCGACCGCCGAGCGCGCCCGGGCAGATAGCTCGTCCCGCGTGCTCCCCGAGGACCACTCAACAGGAAAAGCTTGACAACTTTCGACCATGGGGAGTACCGTGCCCAACACGAGGGTGGGGTTGCCCCGCCTTCACCGGGGTGGAGGGGACGGCTTCTCCAGATCTCAGGGAAGGAAGGTCCGATGTCGGGCGACGACGAAGAGCGGATGTCGGGCGACCAGCGAAGGGCGCGTCGCGGCTCTGGCGCAGTCGCCGACACCGTCCTTGCTGGTGTGGCGGTGGCCATGCTTGGCATCGTTGTTGTGGAACGGCGCCCCTCCACCCCCCCCCGGCCGCGCAGGTCCCCGCATCGACGGTCCCCGAGAATTGGTCTGACGAAGTAGAGACCGGTATCAGGGTCGGACCCCGTGACGCCTTGCTTACGGTGGTCGAGTTCATGGATTTCCAGTGCCCGTACTGCGCCCGATGGGCCTCGAGACTTGACTCCCTCGTTGCCGAGTTCGGTGATGTGATCCAGGTCACAGTTCACCACTTCCCGCTTCCCAGGCATCCGCATGCGCTCCCCGCTGCAGTCGCAGCGGAGTGCGCTCACGAGCAGGGCGCCTTCCCGGCGTTCAAGGCGGCGCTCTTTGAAGGCCAGGCAGAGCTCGGATCCCGACCATGGGTCGGGTTTGCGGAAGCGGCAGGCGTCCCCGACCTCGAACTCTTCGAGAAGTGTTCGGGTCGGTCTCCCGAGTCGTTCGAGCGGATCGTCTACGGGATGGAGCTCGGTCGTAGAGTGGGAGTGCGAGGAACGCCCACAGTCTGGGTGGATGGGCTGGCGGGGCAGCCATCTCTCTTCGAACTCCGCAGACGCCTGGAGGACGCGCTGGACCCGTGAAGGTAAGGACCCATCCCGCGCAATGATTGTCCAGTCCCACGTCCAACCAACGAGGAGGATGCATCATGCCGACGCTGCGCATCTTCGTCCGCACAGCGGCACTCTCTGCCATCTTTCTCATGGCGTCCGCCGGCGGAGGCGCCGAACACATCCAAGTAGTGGAAGGGTGCCCGACGACCTGCGAATCGATGTCCGCCGGCGTGTGTTTCGGGGGATGGCCCGACGAGCAGACGTGCCAGCAGCACATCCATGACGTCTGCGAGATCGTCCTTTCGAACTACGGTCCGGATTGCGAGCGCGCATGTCAGGTCGCAGATGGAATCTGTACCGTAGACGAGGACGAGTGCCAGACTTCGCAGACCGGCGAACTCTGGCTGGAGTGCCAGTTTGAGATCAGAGATGCCATCTGAGGCGAACCTGACATGAGTCCGTTGCTCATTTCCGTTCTGGCGATGGGTGGCCTTGCCCTGCCTCCGGCGGACACGGTCGTCTGGCTCGCGCGCGGCCCGGAGACGCCGCGTTTTGCGGAGGTCGAGGGGACGCTGAGCCTGGGGGGCGTAGAAGACGACGACCCGAACTACAATTTCTACGGGGTAACCGGCTGGGTCATCGGACGAGACGGATCGATGGTGGTTCTGCAGGCCGGTTTGCATGCTCCGCGGGTCCAGCTTCGCATGTACGACTCGCATGGCCGCTTCGTGCGGGACATCGGCCGCGTGGGGCAGGGGCCCGGGGAGTACACGCGACCGACGTCGATCGCTGCGATGCCTGATGGACGACTCCTGCTGACGGACCTCTCGCAGGGGCGGATGACGGTGTACTCCGCTGAGGGAGATTTCGAGGAGGCCTGGAGTTTGCCTCTCGCTCCGGCTCTCCAGGGGAGGGTACAGGTCAGCCCCGACGGGATCGTGGCGCTGGAGGTTCGGACGGGGACCTTCAGGGACAGCCGGCGCGCCATCGTTCGGCTCGCTCCTGGTGGTGCCGTCATCGATACGATTCAGGCTCCCGATCTTCCCGAACTCGGCGCGCCAACCCTCGAGATCCGCGACCCGCCGCGGACGATAACCCTGACGCCTCCGTTCTACCCGCGTTCCACCTGGACCTGGCATCCGCACGGTTACTTCGTGACCGCGCGAACAGATCGCTACGCCGTCGATTTGCTGCTTCCGAGACGCAGTGACGACGATGGCGACAGGCCGCCGCGGTGGCGAGAGGGAGACCCGATCGTGAGCATCCGCGCGGAGGTGGATCCCGTTCCTCTTCACCCGGAGGAGCGAAGGGACCACGAGCGCTCCCTTCAGGAAAGGCTTCGAGCGGCTCCGCCGGGCGAGCGAACGGGGTCCCTCGGAGCCGTTCCGGAGGTGAAGCCAATCCTGAACCTCATCCACGTCGCGGATGACCTTCGGATCTGGGTAGCGCTCCACGCGGAGTCCGTGCGAACCGACGCCCAGATGTCAGCCAGCGACCCCGGAGATGCGGTGGCATCGGTTCCGTGGCGTGGAACATTCGTGTACGATGTCTTCGAGCCGAACGGTACTTATCTCGGGCGCGTTTCCTTTCCGTCGTCACTCGGCCATCCCCACTTCCGAGGTGACGAGGTGTGGGGATTCGACTACGACGAGCTCGGCGTGCCGACGCTCAGGCGTTACCGGATCCGCTGGCCGGACCCTGCTTGAGGCCGACCGGGGCCGCTGCCGTCGTCGCACCTCCCGCAAGCGGAGCGGCCAGCCTCCCGAGGCGGTGACGCGGCGCCAGATGTTTCCAACGGCCCCCGGGAGGGCTATTTTCCCCGTTGTTACGATGTCTCTACGCCGGTGGGAGGAGGGCGTCCGCGCTCCATGCCACCCGCACCCGGGGAGGTCGCTGTGGATGATTCCGTCGCCGTGGATGCGAAGCGGATCCTGCTTCGTTACGGGGCCCCTATTGCCCTCCTCGATCGCATCGACGAGGGTGAGCGGATCGCGCTTGCGCGGGAGGTGACCCGCACCCCGGTCCCCGACCGCGGCGACCGGCTCCAGGACCTCCTGGTCGAGAAGGGCTACCTGGACGCCGAGGTGGTGGCCGCCTCCCGGACGAAGCGGCGGGGGCGGAAGAAGAAGTAGG
>JBJHCE010000083.1:0-12950 GCA_050485865.1 Gemmatimonadales bacterium
TGCCCTTCGCTTCGACGCCCCCGACGGGCTCGCGGTGGAGCTCGTGGCCCCGGAGGGGTGACCCCCGCCGCTACGCCGAGAGCAAGCGCTCAACCGCCTCCAGGAGCGAGTCCACCGAGAACGGCTTCGGGAGCGCACCGTGGGCCCCGAACCGCTGGGCGTCCATCAGGGGCCCATCCTCCTCCCCCGGCCCGCCCGCACCCGAGATCGCGAGGATCCGCACATCAGGATAGCCGTCGGAGAGCTCGAGAATCGTCTCGATCCCCTCCTTCTCGGGCATGAGGAGGTCGGTCACCACGAGGTCCGGCGGCCGGGCGGCCACGAGACGCATCCCCGCATCCCCGTCCTCCGCCTCGCGCACCTCGTGCCCCGCACGCTCCAGGATCTTCCGGATCGTGCCCCGGAGCACCGGGTCGTCATCGATGATCACGATGCTTGCCATGCACCTCCCCCCGTTGCCCGGACCCTCCCGCCCGGACGCCCGTTTCCCGCGTCATGAGAATCTCTTCGCAGGGAGTATACATGTGTTTCCGCGTTTTCACGAGGGTGCGCGCCCGCCCGCATCCGCGTAACCGGTGAGTTCGGCAAAGCCCCGCCCCCGCACCGGCGCCCCGGCCGCGGTTCCCGAGACCGCGAGTGCCCCCTCCCAGTAGCGGAAGGAGACCCGCATCTCCTGGTCCCGCACCCGGGGGATGAGTTCCAGTTCGAGTTCCTCTCCCGGGATGCGAAGCGTCCAGCCGGAGGGATACTCCGCCCCGTCCACGGGGCTCGCCCACCACCCGGTCACCTGGAGCTCCACCTCGCCGGCCCCCAGGGTGCGGTAGCTTCCGTCGGCCTCGACCAGGGCCCCGTGGTTCAGGGGGTCGGGGAGCCCGTCGTCACGGCGGAGCTCGAAGAACATGAGTTCCCGGCCGTCGTCGAGCTGCACCTGGAACCAGTCCCACCCCACGTGCATGTCGCCGAGCGCCGAGGTGCTCCACTCCCGGTCCATCCACCCCTCGCCCCGGACCGCGACCTCCGCCCCGCCCTCCACGGGCCGGAGGGTCCCGGACAGCGGCATCCGGGTCCACGAGAGGTAGTACGAGGCGTTTCCGGGCTCGGGCCCCTTCTGCGAAAGCCCCCGGTCACCCTGGAGCACCGGGCGCTTCCCCTCCTCCACCACGAGGTCGAGCTCCGCCGGGGATCCGTCGATGGACACCTGCACCCGGAACGGAATGGCGGAGCCCGGGGCCTCCCCCTCGAAGGACCAGTCCTCGAGCCAGACCCGGAAGGGATCGGCCTCGGCCCCGGCGAGCCCCGCCGCCCCCCGGGCCAGGCGCTCGGCGTGGACGTGGCGCCCGGCGCCCACGTCGGTGAGGGCGGCGTGGGCCATCCAGAGCTCCCTCGTGGCCCAGGCAGAGGAGGCGGAGCCCTCCCCCTCGTCGTTGGCTTCACCCGGCTCGGGCTCCGGCGCCAGCGCGCTGCGGAAGAAGGTGACCTGGAAGGCGAACTCCCGGCCGTCCTCCGCCACGAGGTGCCCGGTCAGGTACCACCATTCGGTCCGGTAGTCGGGGTGGGGGCCATGGTCGTCGGGAAAGACGAAGGGGCGGGGCTCGGTGGCCCGGGCAAATCCATCCACCTCGGCTCCGGCCAGGGCCTCGGCGGCGGAGAGGGTGGCCCGGGGGCCCTCGGTCCCCGTTCCGGGGGCTGCGAGGCGGAGCGCCCCCCAGAGGAGGAGACCCGAGGCGACGAGGAGGCCGGCCCCGAGGGCCACCCGGCGTGCGTTCGTTCGCGTCATCGTCATCCGTGTCCGCCTCAGTCTCCGCGGAGGGCTTCGGAAGGGGGGATCCGGGACATCCGCCAGGCCGGGTAGACTCCGGCGAGGAGGGCTCCCGCAAGCGCCAGGAGGACCGCCTGCGCCGGAAGGGCGAGCCCCACCTCCATGTCGAGGCTCCAGCCGAACGACCGCCGGTTCACCACGTGGATCATCACGGCGGCGAGGGCGACCCCCACCGGGAGGGCCAGGAGCCCCGACACGAGCCCCACGATCCCGGTCTGGGCCGTGACGAGCCCCCAGGTCTGCTCCGGGGTCATTCCACCGGCCCGGAGGACCCCGATCTCGCGGGTCCGCTCGAGCTCCAGCGCCATGAGCGCACTCAGGACCGCAATGAAGGCCACGACGAAGGCCAGGAGCCGGAGGACCCGGGTGACCTCGAAGGTCCGGTCGAAGACCTCCAGGGTGAGGGCCCGGAGCTCCCGGTTGGACCGGATCCGCACCGGCCCCCCGGCCAGGGCGCGCAGTTCCTCCTCGAGGGAGGCCACCGCCGCCGGGTCTCCCGCAACGCCGGGCTCGAGGAAGATCCCGAGCGAGGTCACCTCGACCGACGCGGCCTCGCCCAGGAGGGCGTCCCACCGGTTCCGGGCCACCATCACCGTCCCGGCCTCGGCGCCGTAGTCGCGGAAGATGCCCAGGACCGGAAGCGGGGTCCCTCCGCCCGGGCCCGCGGGGAGGTGAACCCGGTCGCCCACGCCCACCTGGTGGCGGAAGGCGAAGGGCTCGGAGACGAGGACCCCGTCTCCTGCCCGGAAGGCCTGGAACACCCGCTCCTCCGCATCCCCCCGCTCCATGAGCTCGAGGGATCGCTCCCCCCGTGGATCGAGCCCCAGCGCCACGACCCTGAGAACCCCGTAGCGCTCCGTCACGAGTTCGAGTCCCAGGTAGCTCGACACCCCCGCCACCCCGGAGAGCCCGGCGGCGCGGCCTGCGACACCCTCGGGGAGGCGGCCTTCCGGGCGGTTCTGGACGACCCCGGGGGGGGAGACGTAGAGGTCGGCGGCGAGGGTCGTGTCGAGCCAGCGGACCACGCTTCCCCGGAACGACTGGATCATGATCCCGAGCCCCACCACCACCGACACCGCGATCACGAGGGAGGCGAGCGCCGGGGCGGTGCGGGAAAGCGAGGTCACCACCCCCCGGGCCGCCATGGCGCCCAGGATCCCCGCCACCCGGGCCACCGCGGGGCGGGCCAGGGCCAGGAGGAGGACGGTGGCGGCGGGGACCACGGCTGCGAGCCCCACGAGGACCAGGAAGAGCCCCCCGAAGGCTGCCTCGACGGAGCGTGCGGTGAGGAGGAGGAGGGCGGCGCCGGCGGCGAGGAGGAGTCCGCCCAGCGCCGCCGCCTTCGGGACCAGGGCCCGGACCCTGGACTCGACGGTGGAGCGGGCCAGCGCCTCGCGGGCCGACACCGTGGTGGCCTCCCACGCCGGGGGGAGAGAGGCGAGAAGGGTCGCGCCGATCCCCAGGAGGGCGCCCCGGATCAGGACCTCGGGGGGGAGGGAGAGCCCCTCCACCGAGACCACGAAGTAGAGGTCGTTGATGGTGCGGGTCACGAGGCGGACGAGCCCTCGTCCCAGCACGATCCCCAGGGCGAGCCCCAGCGCGGCGCCCGCGGCCCCCAGGAGGAGGGCCTCGGTGAGGATCCCCCGAAGGAGGTCCCCCCGGGTGAGCCCCAGCGCCCGAAGGGTCCCGAAGAGGCGCCGGCGCTGCACCACCGAGAAGGTCATGGTGTTGTAGATGAGGAAGACCCCGAAGAGGAGCCCCAGGAGGGAGAGTGCGGTGAGGTTCAGGTCGAAGGCCCGCACCATCTCCTCCATGGTGCGCTCGCGGCTCCCGGCGGGGACGAGGCGGGCGTCGGGGGGAAGCCCTGTGGCGCGCCCTTCCGCGAGGAGGGCCTCGAGCGCGGCGAGGCGCGCGTCGTCCTCGACGAGGAGGTCCACCCGGTCGATGCGTCCGGGGCGGGCGAGGAGGCGCTGGGCGCCCGCGATGTCCACCACCAGGAGGTCCAGGAGCCCCTGCCGGGCGAGGCGGTCCGCGGGCTCGAGCACCCCCGCCACCCGGAGCGTGGCGGTGCGCCCGCCGAGCTCGAGGGGGAGGGGGTCGCCCGCGCGCACGCGGAGCGCCGCCGCCGTCTCCGCCGAGAGGAAGACCGCCCCGGGCTCCGCCACCAGGGTCGAGCCGTCGAGCTCCGAACCGGGGCCCCCGGCGAGCCAGGGGCGGAAGGGGGCCTCCGAGAAGGGGTCGATTCCAAGGATTCGAAGCGGCCGATCCGGGTGGTCCGGGTGCACCCCCCACCCCTCCACCGCCGGGGCCGCCGCACGGATTCCCGCCTCGATCCGGATCCGGGCCACCGCTTCGTCGGGGATCCCGGTGGGGCCGGCCAGGAGCTGGTGGGTGGCGCGCCCGGTGATCGTCTCGCTCGAGACCCGAAAGGCCTCGCGGGACGACTGGATCGCGAGGTCCAGCGCCACCGTGACCGCGACCCCCAGGCTCACCCCCAGGAGGGCGAGGGCGAGCTGCCAGGGGTGCCGCGCCAGGTGCCTCCGGATCGCGGCCCCGGCAAGGGGGCTGCGGGGTGCGGTCATGGGGGGGTGTCCCCGGGGGTGCGCCCCGCCGCGCGGTCGCGGAGCTTCCCGCCCCGGAGTTCCAGCACCCGGTCCGCCCGGGCCGCCACCTCCTCGGCGTGGGTCACCATGAGGAGGGTCGCCCCCTCGGCGCGGACGAGTGCCTCCAGGAGCTCCAGGACCCGGGCCCCGGTGCCAGAGTCCAGGTTCCCCGTGGGCTCGTCGGCGAGGATCAGCTCAGGGCGGTGCACGAGGGCCCGGGCCACGGCGACCCGCTGCTGCTCACCCCCCGAAAGCCGGTCCGGCCAGCTGTCCGCCCGGTCCTCGAGCCCCACCCGCCCCAGGAGCGCTCGGGCACGTGCCTCGGCCCCCGCCCCTCCCCGCCCCGCGAGCTCGAGCGGAAGGAGGAGGTTCTCCAGCACCGTGAGCGTCGGCACGAGGTTGAAGAACTGGAAGATGAACCCGATCCGGTCGCGCCGGGCCAGCGTCCGCTCCCGCTCGGAGAGGGCGTGGAGCGGAGTCCCGGCAAGCTCCACCGTCCCCGCGTCGGGGCGGTCGATCCCGCTCACCACGTTCAGGAGGGTGCTCTTGCCCGAGCCGGACGGCCCCACGAGGGCGGTGACCGAGCCCGGAGGAAGGTCCAGGTCGACGCCGTCCAGCACGGGGCGGATCCCGTCGCCCTCGGCGTAGCCCCTGGAAACCCCCCGGAGCCTGAGCACGGGGGTGGAGGACGAATCGACTTCGGAGGAGGAGGACATGCGGGGTGGACGAGGCCCGGGGGGGCCGTGGAACCGGGGAGCGGCTTCGCTCTACCCGACCGGCCGCCGGGGGTTCACCCGGGCGGCCCCTTCGCCCGTCACCCCACCCCGAGCTGCTTCGGCAGGGTCAGGAGCTCCTTCACCTCGAAGCGCCGCTCGCCCCGCGGAAGCTGGACCGTCACCGTCTCCCCCTCCTTCGCACCCTGGAGCCCCGACCCGATGGGCGAGGCCATGGACACCTGCCCTCCCTCCAGGTCCATGTAGTCACCGGCCACGAGGGTAAAGGTCATCTCCTCGCCGGCGTCCACGTCGCGGATCGTGACCTTCGAGCCGAACCCCACCCGGTCCGCGGGCATGGCGTCCACGTCGATCTTCAGGAGCTCCGAGAGCCGGTGGGCCAGGTGGCCGATCCGGGCCTGCACGAACTGCTGGCGCTCGAGGGCGGACTTGTACTCGGAGTTCTCCCTGAGATCCCCAAGCTCCACCGCCTTCGAGATCCGGTCCGGAAGCTCCACGTTGAGCTCACGGGTCAGCGTCTCGATCTCCGCCTCCAGGCGGTCGCGAATCTGGTCCAGCATGGGTCCTCCTCTTCTGGGCCGGGGAAGGTCGATGTCCGCTCCCCCGCACCCGGGTCCATGGGGCCACAGCCCCGGGTCGGGCGCACGGCGCCTGCGGTGCGGGCCGGACCCCGGGTTTCGGAACGAACAAAAAAAGATGCAGGCCCGCCTCCATCCCTCCCCGTTTGCCTGCCGGCGGCGCCGGAGGCAGGAGCAGGGGGACGGGCCCTTCTTCGCTTCGTGGCGAGGACGAAGCCGGTCACGCCGGGCCGACCCTCGCGTCTGTGCCCTCAAGATACACCTTCTTCTCCGGGGATGCGAGGGTGCGGGACCTGCGCCCCGCGCCCAGGGTGCCGGAAGCGCCCGTCGCCTTCCCCGCTGTTCCGGCCCTGCCGGCGAACATGGAACAATCCACGCACGGTCCTCCCGGGGTCTTGACGAGGCTCCGGATGCTAATGAGATTTCCTTTTCGTTAAGCCTGCCTGCCCCGGGATCGCCGGGCGCGCGCTTCGTCCGACCCGGCCTCGGGACACTCTTCCGCTTCCATGCATCGCTTCTTTCCGCACCCCTGGGGGTGGGCCAGCGCGGCCCCCCTGATCTGTGCCGCCCACTGCGCCCTGACCCCCCTCGCCGTCGTGGCGGCGCCGGCGCTCGCCCCGGGCGAGGCGGTGGAGTTCATCCTCTACGGGGCCACGATCCTTCTCGCGTCGTGGGCGCTGGCCAAGGGGCTCCGGCAGCACGGCGACCTGCGGCCCGTCCTCCCCATCGCCGTCGGGCTCGTGGCGTGGGGGGCATCGCTCCTCCACGTCTTCCACCCGATCCCGGAAGAGGTCACCACCGTCATCGCCGCCCTCGTCGTGGCCGCCGGGCTCGTCTGGAACGCCCGGCTCCACTGCGCCGACGACGCCGAGTCGGCCTGCGCATGCGCCACCTGCGACATCGAGCCCGGCCTCGCCCGCACCGGCGACCGGGGCCGGGCCGAAGCGCCCGCCCCCGCCGACGCGGTGGTCCCCTCCTCCCTCCCGGGCTAGTTTTCGGGTCGAGGGCGGGGTCCCGGGTCGGGCCCGCCGAGGCATCATCCCCCGAAGCCCCCGAACCGATGCAACCCGAACCAGTGCAGAGGGAAACGAAGCAGAAGCGCGCCATTCGGGAAGCGCTCGAGAAGGCCGGACATCCGCTGAGCCCCCGCGAGCTCCACGAGGCGGCGGCGGAGCGGGTGGAAGGGATCGGGATCGCCACGATCTACCGCAACCTGAAGGCCCTCCAGGAAGACGGCTTCCTCGTTCCCGTGGAGCTTCCCGGCGAGCCCCCCCGCTACGAGATCGCGGGGAAGGGGCACCATCACCACTTCCACTGCCGGCAGTGCGACCGGGTCTACGAGGTGGACGGGTGCCCGGGAAACCTGAAGGACGTGACCCCCGACGGCTTCCGGCTCGAGCGCCACGAATTCGTTCTCTACGGCCTCTGCGAGACCTGCCTCGCCGCCTGAGCGGCGCCGCCTGCTACCCCTCTCCGCACGCCTCCGCCAGGCGCTCCGCCGCCTTGAGCGCCCGGGCAAACGCCTCCGGGTCGTCTCCCCACAGGTTCAGGTGCCCCACCTTCCGCCCCCTTCGCGGCGCCTTGTCGTAGAGGTGGAGCGCCCGGGTCACGCCGGGCTCCCCCGCGAGGGCCTCCGCCCGGGCCGGCACCCCCCCGACCAGGTTCACCATCCCCGCCGCCGCACCCCGAAGGCCCACCGCGCCGAGCGGAAGGCCCAGCCCGGCCCGGAGGTGGTTCTCGAATTGCGAGGTCCGGGCCCCGTCCTGGGTCCAGTGACCGGAGTTGTGGACCCGGGGCGCCATCTCGTTCGCCACGAGCCCCTTTTCCGTGTCGAAGAACTCGACGGCGAGGACCCCCACGTAGGCGAGCTTCTCGAGGAGGGCCCGTCCGTGGCGCTCCGCCTCCTCCTGGAGGGCCAGATCCGCGGCCGGGACCCGGCTCGTCCGGAGGATCCCGTGGCGGTGCACGTTCTCGACCAGGGGCCACGCCATGACCTCGCCTCCGAGCCCCCGGGCCACCACCAGGGAAAGCTCCCGGAGGAAGTCCACGAACCCCTCGAGCACGAGGGGGCGTCCACCCAGTGCTTCCCAGGCCCCGGCGAGTTCGCCGGGGGCCCGGAGCACGACCTGCCCCTTGCCGTCGTACCCGAAGCGGCGGGTCTTGAGCACGGCGGGAAAGCCGATTTCGGCCGCGGCGGCCTCCAGCTCCTCGAAGCTCCCCACCGGCAGGGTGGGGGCCGTCGGGATTCCCAGCGACCGGAAGGTCTCCTTTTCGACCCATCGGTCCTGTGCCGCCTCGAGGGCCGCCGGGTCGGGAAAGACCCGGACCCGCTCCTCGATCCTCCGGACCGCCTCCACCGGAACGTTCTCGAACTCCCAGGTGACCACATCGAGCCCGCGCACGAACCGCTCGAGGGCCGCCGGGTCCGCGTAGTCGCCCTCCACCACCGGGCCCACCGCCGCGGCGGGCGCCCCGTCCCCGGCGGGATCGAGGAAGCGGAAGCGGAGCCCCAGGGGGATTCCCGCCAGGCCGAGCATCCGGCCGAGCTGTCCCCCGCCGAGCACCCCGACGCGGAGTGGACCTTCGGTGGCGGTCATGAACCGCCCGATCCGAAGGGACCGTCCGGGGCACCCCCGCCCCCGCCCCCGCCCGGCCCCCCTCCGTGCCCATGGTGGCTCCCGGGGCGGGGCACCGGAAGGCGCGGGTCGGGGTCCGCGAGGACCGCCTCGGTCCGCGCGCCGCGGTAGCTCCGCAGTGCCTCCCGGACGCGGGGGAACTCGCTCCCCACGATGGAGGCGGCGAGGAGGGCCGCGTTCACCGCGCCTGCCCGCCCAATGGCGAGGGTCCCCACCGGGACCCCGGCGGGCATCTGGACAATGGAAAGCAGGGAGTCCATTCCCTGGAGGGCCTTCGACTGCACCGGCACCCCGAGGACCGGAAGGACCGTCTTCGCGGCCACCATCCCGGGGAGATGGGCGGCCCCCCCCGCCCCGGCGATCACGACCCGGATCCCCCTCTCCTCCGCCTCGCCGGCCCAGGCGTGGAGAAGATCCGGGGTCCGGTGGGCCGAGACGACCCGGACCTCGTGGGGGATCCCGAGCTCCTCCAGGGTGTCGACGGCGTGGACCATCGTCTCCCAGTCGGAGCGCGACCCCATGATCACGCCCACGAGAGGAGCGGAGCGGGAGGGTCCTTCGGTGGTGTGGTCAGCCATGGCGCGGCGGGCCCGGTTCGGGAATCGAGGAAGGGGATGCGGAGTCGCAGGCCGGCATCCGGTGGTGCCCCATGGTGGCGGATCGCCGTCGAGGTGGTCAAGGTCGGGAACGAACTCCGGTCCTTTCCCGTACCGGGGGAAGGTCCCAGTTCCCTTCGTCCCCATGCCCCGGGTACCCATGGACGCCCCCGCCTCCGCCCACCCCGATGGGCCCCATCCCTGGCCCGAAGACACCGAACTCGTCTCCTTTCTCCCCCTCGTCTGGGTCGCCTGGTCCGACGGCGATCTCTCGGGCGTCGAGCTGGACCGGATCCGGAGTCACCTGGCGGAACGGAGCGACCTTTCGGAAGGAGGGCTCGAGGTCGTGGAAAGCTGGCTCCACCCCGACCGACCCCCTTCGGCGGCAGCCCTTGCCGGACTCCGGAGCCGGATCCGGAGCGTGGCCGAGCGGATTCCGGCTTCCGAGCGGCGCTCCCTTGCCCGGCTCGGGGCCGCCCTGGCCCGGGCCCAGGGAGAGGAGGGGGCACGCTGGTCCACCGAGGGGGGAATGAAGGTGCTCGAGGGGTTCGAGGAGCTCCTGGGGGTCCTCGGCGGCGAATCCGCGCGGGTCCTCCTCCACGGAGAGACCCCTCCGCTCCCCACGGGCACCGACCTGGCCGGAGAGGCGGCGTCGGCGCCGGAGCCCGTCGACGTGCACCGCCTCCGCCGGGTCCTGGACGGCCCTCGCGCCGAGCTCCGGAACCGGGTCCTTCAGCTCCTCTCGGCACCTCCGCTGGCCCCTCCCCCGGGGGAGGCCCCCGGCTTCGAGCCCATGGAGGCCCACCGGGAGCGGGTCCTCCGGGCCCTCCGGCGCCTCGCCGACGAGGGATACGGACGGATGGCCCACCCGGAGGCCTGCGGGGGGAGCGCCGACGTCGAGGGCTCGATCCTCGTCTTCGAGACGCTGGCGTACGGCGACCTCTCGGTCCTCGTGAAGTTCGGGGTCCAGTTCGGGCTCTTCGGGGGAAGCGTGCTCCAGCTCGGCACGAAGAAGCACCACGAACGGTGGCTTCCGGCCATCGGCTCCCTCGAGCTTCCCGGGTGCTACGCCATGACCGAGGTGGACCACGGATCGAACGTCCGTGACCTCGAGACCACCGCCACCTGGCTTCCGGAAGAAGGCGTCCTGGAGATCCATACCCCCCACCCGGGCGCCCGGAAGGACTGGATCGGAAACGCCGCCCTCCACGGAGGCATGGCCACCGTCTTCGCCCGGCTCCTCGTGGCCGGCGAGGACCACGGCGTTCACGCCTTCCTGGTCCCCCTCCGCTCGGAATCGGGGGAGGTACTTCCAGGCATCGAGATCGAGGACTGCGGGGTGAAGCTCGGGCTGAACGGGGTGGACAACGGCCGGATCGCCTTCGACCGGGTATGGGTCCCCCGGGAGCATCTCCTGGACCGGTTCGGCCGCGTCACCCCCGACGGGACGTACGAGAGCCCGATCCCTTCCGACGGTCGCCGCTTCTTCACGATGCTCGGCACCCTCGTGACCGGACGGATCTCCATTGCGGCGGCAAGCGTGTCGGCCTCCAAGTCGGCCCTCGCCGTGGCGATCCGATACGGCGACCGGCGCCGGCAGTTCGGCCCGTCCGGCGCTCCCGAGGTGCCGGTCCTGGACTACCTGGAGCAGCAGCGTCTCCTCCTTCCCCGCCTCGCGGCGAGCTACGCCCTCCACTTCGGGATCCGGGAGCTCGTGGACCGCTACGCCCGGTCCATGGAGACGGGGCGGAAGGCCGAGGGTGCCGACGAGGAGCGCGCCCGGATCGAGGTGGCCGCCGCCGGGCTCAAGGCCTACGCGTCACGGCACGCCGTGGACACGATCCAGGCCTCCCGGGAGGCGTGCGGCGGGAGGGGGTACCTGGCGGCGAACCGGTTCGGCGCGCTCCGCGGCGACACCGACATCTTCACCACCTTCGAGGGCGCGAACCCGGTCCTTCTCCAGCTCGTGGCCCGGGGACTCCTCTCCCGCTACCGGGAGGAGATGGGCGACCTGAACCTGAGGGGGATGGTCCGCTACCTGGCCGACCGCGCCGGGACCGAGGCGCAGCGCCGGAACCCGGTCCGAAGCCGTCGCCGCTCCGAGGCCCACGTCCGCGACCCGGAAATGCACCTCGAGGCCTTCCGCTTCCGCGAGGAGCGCCTCCTCCACACGGTGGCCCGACGGCTCAAGGCGCTCGTGGACGACGGCGTCGACTCCTTCGATGCCATGAACCACTGCCAGGACCACCTGGTGACGCTGGCGCTGGCCCACGTGGAGGCCGACCTCCTCCGGTCCTTCCACGCCGCGGTGAAGGAAGCCCCGGAGACGGGCGGGGTCCGGGGCGAGCTCGCCCGCCTCGCCGCCCTCTGGGCCCTCTCCCGCCTGGAGGCCGACCGGGCCTGGTTCCTCGAGGCCGGCTACATGGAGGGGAGCCAGACGAAGGCGATCCGGGCCCACGTGAACGCCCTCTGCCGCGAGATCCGCCCCTCGGCGGTCTCCCTGGTGGACGCCTTCGGGATCCCCGACGACGTGCTCCGGGCGCCGGCGGGGGTGACCGACTGAAGGGCGCCCGGGCCCGCCCCCGCCCTCAGCGCCCGTAGCTCGCGAAGACTTCCGTCGAGCCGTCGGTGCGGAAGAGGAGGACGTCGTAGGGGTCCACCCGGTCGTCCACCTCCATTCCGGGCGAGCCGATGGGCATCCCGGGCACCGTGAGCCCGCGGACCCCGTCGGGGGCATCGGCCAGGAGCCGGCGAATGTCGGAGGCGGGGACATGCCCCTCCACCAGGTAGCCGTTCACGACCCCGGTGTGGCACGAGGTGAGGCGGTCGGCGATCCCGAAGGAGCGCTTCACCTCGAACATGTCGTCGCGGAGCACCATTTCCACCTCGAACCCGTGCTCCTTCACGTGGTCCACCCAGAGGGAGCAGCACCCGCAGGTGGGGCTCATGTAGACCCGCATGGCAATGGGACCCTCGTGGTCGAGGGGAATGGGGGTGCGGGCCGAGGCCGCCTCCGCGAGGGCCTGGGACTCGGGGCTCGGGGGCGCTTCCGCAGCCGGAGCCGGGGCCCCGTCGGAGTCGGCGCCGCAGGCGGCGACGGCCAGGGCGAGGAGGGCGGCGAGGGGGAGGCGGGTTCGGTTCATCATCGGGGCCGGCCGGGTTCGGGCACCCCTTGGGCAGGGGCGCGGTGTTCGGGAAGTCCGGGAATCGCGAAGAGGAGGACCCCCACCGCGCACAGGACGTTCGTCACCAGGAAGAAGGTCGCCTCCTCGATGGGGAGGCCGAAAGGGTTCACCCCGAAGGTATACTCGGGCGAGATCGTCCAGATCCCCTGCGCAATGGCAACGGCGTCCGCCACCCAGAGGTACAGGGTGGGCACGCCGATGGCGAGCCCGAGGACGTGGACGTGGCGCCAGAGCTCGGGACCCAGGTAGAGCCACATGACCCCCACCACCGGGCAGGCCCACGCGAGAATGAGCCCCATGTAGAGCCCCGACGTGGTCGCGAGGAGCCCCGCCCCCACCGCCGCCAGGACGAACCAGGGGAGCGCCCCCAGGAGACGTGTCCGGCCGGGGCGCGCCGGCGGGGGCTCGAGCCGGAGCCCGGGGATCGGACGGGGGCCCGCCCCCCTTGCATCTCCCGGAAGGACCCCCTGGCGCCGGGCCAGCACGTGGAGGGTGAAGAGCCCGGTCAGGATGGGCTGGAGGAGGAAGAACATGTACTCCTCGATGGGAACGTACCCGATCGTGCCCACCACCCGGTCGGGGCCGTACCACCAGATCCCGCGCCAGACCAGGTAGTTGTCCCACGGGGTGGTGTAGAGAAAGGCGATGGGCGGGACCGCGAGGAGGGGGAGGAATCCCCGGGCGCCGATCCGGCCGCGGATCCGCGGCGCCCCCGCCAGGAGGATCAGGATCGGGGGGATCGTGAAGAGGAAGTGGAACTGGAGGTAGGTCACGGTGGGGCCCGGTTCAGGTCTTCCGG
>JBJHCE010000084.1:0-12918 GCA_050485865.1 Gemmatimonadales bacterium
TGTCGACCCTGATCCCGTCCACGTAGATCACCGGCTGGACGTTCCGCTGGAGGCTCCCGAAGCCCCGGAGCACGACCCGGCTTCCCTGCCCGGGCATCCCGCCGCTGGGAAGCACGGTGACGCCCGGTGCGCGCGCCTGCAGGAGTTCGGAAAACGTGTTGATCGGTGAATTCTCGAGTTCGCGTGTCTCGATGGCGGCCACCGAGGTGGCGATCCCGCGCCGAGCCACCGCGCCGGGCTGGCCGGTGGCCACCACCTCGTCGAGGGGCACCGCAGTGAGTCGGAGCTGGAGGTCCACGTCGGTGAAGGTTTCGGGGTTGACCCGGGTCTCTGTCCGGGCCGCCCGGTAGCCAATGGAGCGGATCTCGATGTCGTAGGTTCCAGGGCGGAGCTCTCCGACCTGGAAGCGTCCGTCCCGTCCGGTGATCGCGCCCCGGGTGGTCCCGAGGACCAGCACCTGGGCTGCGGGAATGGGCGCACCGGTGCGCGCGTCCACGACCTGCCCCCGAATTCCCCCGGTCTCGTCCTGGGCCTGCAGGGGCGCCGGAGCGAGGAGGAGGAGGGGCACGAGCGCGACCGCGAGCAGACCCGGCACGCCTCCGGGCCTCGTCGCAGGCTTCAGCGGTTCGTGATTTCGCATCGTTCGCATGGTTCCTGTCTGGGGGTGATCCGGCCCGCACCCTCCCGCTCGGGGATGGATGGGGGGCCGGCGGGGCGACCGCTTGCGGATCAGCCTCCGATGTTCGGGTTGGACGACTTCTCGTCTCGGCTCACCTGGAGGCACATCTCGTGGGGCGGGATCACCTCCTCACCGCGCTCCCGGGTGTAGACCCAGACCATGGGGTCGGTCCACGGATCGGAGAGCCCGGAGTCCCTGCGCACCTTCTGGAAGGGCACGTAGGAACGCCCCGGCGTGGTCTGCCAGCGCCTGAGGTCCGAAAGCCGTCGCACCTCCAGGTAGAGTTCGATGCCCCGCTCCTTCATGAGGGCGAGCCAGGCGTCCTCCGTGGTGGAGACCGGGTCCAGGTAATCCAGGGGCTGGGGCCCAAGGGCGTCGCGCCACCATCCGGGGGCCTGAGCGTTGTGGAACTCCCGGATCTCGTTGATCCGGTCGGTGACCGCCTGCAGGTTCCCGTCGCGGGCCAGGGCCACCTCCGCCTCGATGAGTCGCATCTCGGTTCCCTTGACCAGGGGGAGGTTGTTCCCCACCGAGGTGAACTTCCGCTGCATCCAGGCCGGGCGTCGGTTGTCGTGGGCCCGCTCGTAGGTACCGTCCTGCATCGGGGTTTCGTAGGCGATCCTGGGGTCACCTCCGAGCGAAGTGCTGTCCACGTTCAGTCCCCACGCGGCGAAGGGGGTCCCCCACATCGTGGTCTCCTGGCGGGACCGGGTCCAGGCGGGGATTCGGTTCGAATTCCGGTCTCCGCTCACCATCGTGAACGAGAAGGTGAAGTCGGTGGGAACCTGGGCCGCGTGCTGGGCGGCGAGCCCCCAGTACTCGCTCCCCATTCCCTCGCTTGCCATCAGGAGGTAGGTCTGGGCCAGGGCACCGTGGGAGGCGGTGATCAGGGTCTCCATTGCATTCACCGCGGACTGGATCTGTCCGGGGGTGAGTTCGGGGTCCGCCTGCACAGCCACGATCCGGTTTCCCGCCCTCCGGATCGTGTTCTCGAAGTGCTGGACCGCCAGGGGATAGGCATCGGTGTAGGGCTGCAGCGGTCCTCCGTCGTAGACCACGTTGCAGAAATTGTCGCCCAGGGCCCGGTGCGCCATTCCCGCGAAGAAGGTCACGCGGGCCACCCCCGGGTGGGCCTCCGGGTCCTGTCCGAGCTCGGTGAGGACGTCGAAGGCCACCGTGATCGCGTTCTCGGTGGTGAAGCGCCCCCGGCTCGGTTCGGACCACCGGGACTGGGCCTCGACCCAGTGGTCTCCAGCCAGCCCCCAACTCGGGCCTTCGAGCCCGACGTAGCTCCCGCTGTGCACGAGCTCGTCGGCGAGCACCGCCCCGGCAATGGCCAGGCCACCGCCGCCGAGCTGGGTGAGCCCGCGTCCGTAGTCGCTCTCGGCGCCGGTCAGGAGGGCACCCAGGATGACCGGGTTCCGGATGTCGGCGTCCTCGATCTGGGCCGGGTTCGGGGTCGTCAGGTCGCACCCGGCCACGATGACGGTGGCGGCGGCCAGCGCTGCCAGGACCGGTGCGCTCTTCCCCATCGTGCGCATTCCGCGGGAGAAGACGGGAGCGGTCTCCCGGGGCTTCGTGGTCTTCATCTGATGGTCTCGCATTCTGGTTCTCCGGCGTGGACGTCGATCAGAACGTCAGGTTGATCTGGGCAACGAACTCGCGGGGAAGCGGCGTGTCGAAGTAGGACTGGTTCGAGAGCTGCCGGGTGGAGATGTAGCTCGCCTCGGCCTCGAGCCCCCAGTAGGTCTGGTGCCGCCAGAGATTCCGGCCGGCCACGGAGATCACCGCGCTCGACGCGCCGAAGCGCTGCGCCATCTCCCGGGGCATCCGGTACGCCAGGGAGACCTCCCGGAGGCGCCAGTTGTCAGCGGAGTGGGCATGGTTGCCGCGGGCGGCGGACCAGGGCTCCTCGCAGACCTTCTGGATCACCGGGTCGGAGGGGGCGAGGCACCAGTTCGCCACCGGGGAGTCGGGAGCGAAGCGGGCCGCGTTCGGGTCGTTCGGATCATAGAGCGGTTCGCCGCCCTGCACGATCATGTCGGACATCCAGCGGGTCGTGGCGCTCTCGAGGAAGTGTCCCCCCTTGAAGTCCACGAGGAGGCCCGCGGTGAGCCTCGTTCCGATTCCGAAGGTGCTCCCGAAGTTCAGATTCCGGGTGGGGAAGGCGGGCCCGATATAGTCCCACCCTTCCGGGAGGTCGCCATTCTCGTCGGCCAGCAGGACGCTTGCGAGCCCCACTTCGCCGTCCTTCATGATCCACCGGTCGTCGAAGAAGGCACCCACCGGGTACCCCTCCCGGATCCACTGCATCCAGTGCACCTGGAGCGGGGCGCCTCCCCCAAGGGAGATCACCTCGTTGCGGTTCGTGGACACGTTCACGTTGGCGTCCCACCGGAAGCTCCGTCGCTCGACGAGGGCCGCGCTCAACCCGATCTCGATTCCGGAGTTGTGGATCTCCCCCACGTTCATGAGCTGCGTCCCCACCACCCCCTGCGAGGGCGGGTTCCGCACCGCGAAGAGGAGGTCCTTCGTCCGCTGGTCGTAGCGGGTGGCCTCGATTCCGATCCGACCGCCGACGATCGAGGCATCGAGGCCGAACTCCACCTCGTGCGACACCTCGGGAGCCAGGTCCGGGTTCCCCACGTTCCGCGTGGTGATCGCGGGCTCGGAATCAAAGGCCGCGACCGCCTGCCAGGTCCGGGCGGCATCGAACTCGCCCGGCTGCTGTCCGGCAGTCCCGTAGGCGGCCCGAAGCCGGAGGGTGCCCAGGTCATCGTTCCAGAAGGCGTGGTCCGAGACGTTCCACGAAACGTCGACCTTCGGGTAGCGGGCCCATCCGGCCTCGGAACCGAAGGCGCTGTGGCCGTCAGCGCGGAGCCCCACGGTCATGAAGAGGAGGTCGTTGAACCCGATCTGCTGTTCGGCGAACACGCCGGCCTGCTTGTCCCAGCTCCGCCACTCCGACGCGCCGCGGTTCACCGTCGCCGCCACCACCCGCACGTTCGGCCCCGCCATCCGCCACCCGCGGGCGTGGTTCGAACTCCGGGCCCGGTCGTAGCCCTGGAAGCCGAAGGAGGTCCGGGACTGGATCCGGTCGGTGAGCTGCCGCTCGTAGCTCCCCATGTAGTCCAGGTTCACCGTGAGGGACTCGCGCCGGTAGTTGTAGAGGTGCCCGAGCACGTAGTTCTCGTCGCCGAAGGGCCAGTGGCGACGGTTGTCCCAGTTCACGATGTCGGTCCCGAACTGGAGGCGGTGGGAGAAGTTGTGGATCGGGGTCCAGGTGAGCCCCACCCCGGCGGTGAAGCGGCCGCTGTTCTGGAAGTCCTCGCGCACGAAGAGCTCCTGCGGCGGGAAGTTGTTCCCCCGCGGACCCCCGCGCATCGCGTTCATGATCACGTTGCGGGAGTTGTTCCCGTTCTCCGCGAACTGCACGTACCGCCAGGTGTAGCCGGTGCTGATGTTCAGCGAGAAGTCGTCGTTCGGGGTGAACCGCATGTTCGCCCGGAACGCCCGATAGTCCTCGTTGTCGTTGTCGATCACCCCGCTCGCCGTGCGGAAGGTGCCCGAGGCGTTGTAGCTGAATCGCCCCAGCGTGCCGCGCACCGCCAGGTGCTGGTTCTGCCGGTACCCCGTCTTCACCACGTTGTCGTAGAACCAGTCGGAATAGACCCCGATGTCCCAGACGTCCCGGGTGGTGTGCATGAGCCCCCACTCGGTCCGGACATTCCAGGTCTGGGCATTCTGAGCCCCCTGGCGGGTGAAGATCTGGATGACCCCGCCCGAAGCCTCGGTCCCGTACATCGTGGCCGCAGCAGCACCGCGAATGATCTCGATGCGCTCGATGTCCGCGGGGTTGATGTCGTCGAGCCCGGAGGTCCCGGCGTCGGAACTCACCCCGGTCCCCGCCTCGCTCGTGATCCGCACGCCGTCGATGTAGATCACCGGCTCGATGCTCTGGGATGCGGAGGTGGCGCCCCGAAGGACGATGCGAGCACCCTGGCCCACCTGGCCGCCCCCGCTCATCACCGTGACCCCGGGGCTCCGCGACTGGAGCATCTGGCTCACCGTGCTCACCGGCGCGGTCTCGAGGGCCCGGGCGTCGATGGTGGCCACCGCGGCCCCGATCTCGCGGCGGGCCGTCACCCCGGCCTGCCCTGAAACGACGATCTGGTCGAGCTGGACCGCCGAAAGGCGGAGCACGACATCGACCGAGACAGTGGCTCCCGGGGCCACCGTGACCGTCTGTGTCACGGTGCGATACCCGAGTCGCTGCACCTGGATGGAACGCTCGCCGGAGGGAACGTTCGGAAGGACAAAACGTCCCTCGGGGTTCGTCAGCACCCCGATGGAAGTCCCGACGATCGTCACCTGGGTACCGGGGAGCGGCTCCCCCGTGTCGGTCGTGACCTGTCCGAGGACGGTCCCCACCTGCTGGGCGACGACGGCTCCCGGGACCAGGGCCGCGACCGCCAGGGCGGTGGCCGCCACGAGGGCCGCGGGGACCCTCCGGAGCCGTCTCATCTTGCTGGTCTCCATGACCTTTCTCCTCCGTTCATCGATCGTGTCGAATGGACCCCCGGCGACCGCGGCGTCGATCGCCTGCGCCCGGGTACGCACCCGGCACCCTTCGCCAGGACCCACTCCCGGGCTCCGCCTCCCACCGGAGAACCGAACCGTTCAGCCCCCGGTTGACCGAACCAACGGGATCCTGGACCGGGCATCCTCACGGGTACGATTCTGTATCCAATGGACGGCTGATCCTGGGACCGTATGTCCCAATCCGGGGAAGCGCAAGAGTGTTCGCTTCCGGGGCAACGCCGCGGCGCCTCCTCCCGGACTGGCCACGAGGAAGGCCATGATTGCGGATCCACCCCGAGGGATCTAGCCTTCCGGAAGGTTCCCCTCCGTCCTCGCGAGGTATTTCCCATGAGGCTGCTCCCGATCTCCCCGTCCCGCCCGAACGCCCGCCCCGCCTGCGGCGCGGCCCGCTCCACCGGCCCTCGGATCGTCGGGGTCCGGGCAGCCGCCCTGGCCCTCCTGGTCGCCGCGCCAGGAGCCCCCGCCCCCCTCTCGGCCCAGTCCCCCCTGGCCGCTCCCCTCCTCCCCGCCGCCGAGCTCGCGCCCGGGGTGCGGAACTTCGTGGCGGTGGAGGCACCCGTGGTGGCGCTCACCGGGGTCACCGTCATCGACGGCACCGGGGCCGAGCCCCGCCCCGGGCAGACGATCCTCCTGCGCGACGGGCGGATCGCCGCCGTGGGGCCCGCCGGATCGGTGGAGGTCCCCGCCGGGGCCGAGGTCCGGGACCTCTCGGGGCACACGGTGATCCCCGGGCTCGTGGGGCTCCACAACCACACCTTCTATACGACCTCGGCGCGCCGGGCCCAGCTCGACGTGAGCGCCCCCCGCCTCTACCTGGCGAGCGGCGTCACCACGATCCGGACCACCGGGAGCTACCACCCGTACGCCGAGGTGAACCTCAAGCGGGCCATCGAGGCCGGGCAGGCGGTGGGCCCCCGCATGCACGTCACGGGACCCTACCTGACCGGGCCCACGGCGAGCTACATGACCGGGATCGGCACCCCCGAAGAGGCCCGCCGGGTGGTGGGATACTGGGCCGACGAGGGTGCCACCTGGTTCAAGTTCTACACCCGGGTGGACCGGGCCTCCTTCCAGGCGGCGGTGGAGGAGGCGCACCGGCGGGGGCTCAGGTTCACCGGACACCTCTGCTCCGTCTCCTTCACCGAGGCGGTGGAGCTCGGAATCGACAACCTGGAGCACGGCTTCTTCACGAACACCGACTGGGACCCTCAGAAGCGCCCCGACGACTGCCCCGCCGGCGCCCTCGGCCGCCTCGCCGACGTGGATCCCCACGGCCCCGAGGTGGGCGCCACGATCCGGACCATGGTGGAGGCGGGGGTGCCCATGACCTCGACCCTCGCGGTCTACGAGCTGGGGCTCCCGAACCGCCCCCCCCTGGAGGACCGGGTCCGCGAGATGCTCGCCCCCGAGTTCCTCGAGGACTACCTCCGCACCCGTTCGCAGATCGACGCCCGGGGGCCGGAGCAGAACGCCTGGCTCCCGGTGTGGGACAAGGCCCTCGCCTTCGAGAAGCGCTTCCACGACGAGGGCGGGATCCTGGCCGCCGGGGTCGACCCGACGGGGGTGGGAGGCGCCCTCCCCGGCTTCGGCGACCAGCGGAACTACGAGCTCCTCCTGGAAGCCGGCTTCACTCCCCTGGAGGCGATCCGGGTCATGACGCTGAACGGCGCCATGGTCCTGGGCGAAGAGGCCGAGTACGGCTCCATCGAGGTGGGAAAGCGGGCGGACCTCGTGGTCCTCTCCGGCGACCCGGTGGCCCGCCCCCAGGAGATCCGGAGCGTCCGCCTCGTCTTCCGCGACGGCGTCGGGTACGACCCGGACCGGCTCCTGGACTCGGTCCGGGGCCAGGTCGGAATCCGCTGAAGTCCGCCGCCGGCCCACGGGGAGGAGCTCCGCCCATGTTCCGACGCGCGGCCGGGGCCGGGGGCGTGCTCCTCCTCGCCTCCCTTCCCGCCTCCCTCGCATCCCAGGAACGCCCCCCCGGGGCGGAAGAAGGGCGCCCGGAAGCACGCCAGGACGGGCGCGTGGTGGACGGGCTGGACCTTCCCGTGGTCGAGCACACGCTGGCGAACGGGCTCCGGCTCCTGGTCCTCCCCCGCCCCACCTCGGCCACCGTCTCCTTCGTGGTGCACGTGCCCGTGGGGAGCGTGAACGAGGCGCTCGGCTCCACCGGGGCCGCGCACATGCTCGAGCACCTCCTCTTCAAGGGAACGACCACGATCGGGACCACCGACCTCGAGGCGGAGCGGGCGCTCTTCCGGAAGATGGACGCCGCCTTCGACACGGTGCGGCACCTGCGCGGGCGGGCCTTCATGGACCCGGACGAGGCGGCGCGGGAGGCGCGGGAGGCCGAGGTCACCCGGCTCGAGGAGCGGATCCGGGCCCTCGAGGACGAGGCGCGAGGGTACGCGGTCCCGAACGAGTTCGACGAAATCCTGTCCAGGAACGGGGCCCGGGGGCTCAACGCCTCCACCTCGTGGGAGGCCACCGAGTACTACGTGGAGCTGCCGGCGAACCGGGCGCGGCTCTGGTTCGCCCTCGAGGCCGACCGGATGCAAGGCCCCGTCTTCCGGGAGTTCTACCGCGAGCGCGAGGTGGTGGAGGAGGAGCGGCGGGCGCGCCTCGAATCGAGCCCCGGGGGGCGCCTCTGGGAAGAGCACCTGGGCGCGGCCTTCCGGGTGCACCCGTACGGGGTGGCCCCCATCGGGCACATGGACGACATCCGGAACCTGACCCGGAGCGGGATCGAGGCCTTCTACCGGGACCACTACGGCCCCGAGAACACGGTGGTGGCCATCGTGGGGGGGATCGAGCCGGACTCGGCGGTGGCGTGGGCCGAGGCCTACTTCGGCCCCCTCGAGCGCCGGGGGCCCGCCCCGCCCCTCCTGGTGGCGGAGCCCGAGCAGCGCGGGGAGCGGCGGGTCGAGGTGGTGGCCGACGCGGAGCCGCAGCTCGTCATGGGGTGGAAGGTGGGCGACGCCCGCGATCCGGAGGGGGCGGCGCTCGGCATGCTCGCGAACCTCCTCGTGGGCGGGAGGGACGCCCGGCTCCACCGGCGCCTCGTGCGTGACGAGCGGATCGCCGGCTTCGTGTCGGCGGGGGTCTCCCCGGGAGGGATGTACCCGGGGCTCTTCACGATCCAGGCGGCGCCGCTCGCGCCCCACACCCCGGAAGAGGTGGAGGCGGCGATCGTGGACGAGCTTCGCCGGATGGTCCTGGAGCCCCCCACGGAGGGGGAGCTCGAACGGGTGCGAACACGGCTCGAGGCGGCGCGGGTGCGGAGGCTCGTGTCGAACCTGGGGCTCGCGTTCCAGCTGGCCGGGTCGGCGGCGGCATGGGGCGACTGGCGCACCACCTTCGAGATCCAGGGGGCGATGCAGGCCGTGACCCCCGACGACGTGGTGCGGGTAGTGGAGCGACGCTTCCTCCCGGAGGCGCTCACGGTGGGGGTGATGCGGCGGGCGGAGGGTGAGGGGCGATGACGGGCGCCTTCCTCACGGGGCTCCTGGCCGCGGCGGCCCTCGCTGCGGGCACGGGGGTGGCCACGGGGGCGATGCCGGCGGCGGCCCCGGGCGCGGGAGGACCGGCCCAGGCCGACACCGTCCCGCTCGTCGGGCGCGCCGCCGTCGAGGCGCTCACCTTCCCGCCCCTTGTCTTCACCCCCCCCGAAGCCGGGGAGTACGAGGTGGCGGGGGTCCCCGTCTTCCACCTCGAGGACCGGAGCTTCCCCCTCGTGGACTTCTACGTGCAGGTGCGCGGGGGAACGGCGCGCGTACCCCGGGAGGACGCCCCGGCCATGTCGGCCATGAACGCCCTCCAGCGGGTCGGCGGCACCCGGGAGCTCGAACCCGACTCGGTTGAGGCGCGCCTGGACCTCCTCGCGGCCCAGCTCCAGATGGGGAGCGGAGGGGGCGCGAGCTTCGGCGCGGTGAACGTCCTCACGGACCGCTTCGACGCCGGCCTCGACCTCCTCCGACAGGTCCTCCTGGAGCCGCGCTTCGACCAGGCGGCCCGGGAGGTCTGGATCGGCCAGGAACGCGACCGGATCCGCCGCCGCGACGAGGACCCCGGGGGGCTCGCCATTGGCGAGTTCAACCGCCTGGTCTTCGGGGACCACCCGGTGGGGTGGGTCTTCACCGAAGACGAGTTCACCGACGAGACGGTGTCGGAAGAACGGCTCCGGCGCCTCCACCGGATGACCCACTGCCGCGAGAACCTCCTCGTGGGGGTGGCGGGGGACCTCTCGTGGGCCGAGGCCGAGCCCCGGGTGCGCGCCTTTCTCGAGGCCTGGCCCCCGTGCGAGGCGCCCCTTCCGGACGCGCCGCTGCCGGACCTCCGCCGCGGCGGGGGCGTCTGGGTCCTCCCCCGCCCCATCGAGCAGACCTCGATCATCGTGGCGGGGCCCGGAGGGATCCGGCAGGAGGACAGCCCGGAGTTCTTCGCATCCCGGATCGCCCACATGATCCTGGGCGGCGGCGGCTTCAACACCCGGCTCATGCAGCGGGTGCGCACCGAGCAGGGGCTCGCGTACGGCGCGTCGTCGGTGTGGACGGCGCCGATCCGCCACGAGGGGCTCGTGGGCGCCACCACCGGCACCCGCCCCGAGCGCACCGTCGAGGCCCTCGAGCTCCTCTTCGAGATCTTCGAGGAGTTCCGCGCGGCACCCCCGGACGCCGCCGAGGTGGAACGGGCGGTGGAGCAGGCGGTGAACAGCTACGTCTTCGCCTTCGAGTCGGCGGGGCAGGTGGTGAACCGGCGCATGGGCGACCGGAGCCAGGGGCTCCCCGACGGGTGGCTCGAGCGCTACCTGGAGGCGATCCAGGAGGTCACCCCCACCGATGTGCACGCGGTGGTGCGCCGCTACCTGGATCCCGGCGCCATGGTGATCCTTCTCGTGGGGGATGCGGAGCGTTTCGGCCCGGGGCTCGAGCGGTTCGGACCGGTGCACCGGCTCGAGCCCGACGGGAGCTGGGCGGCCTGGGAGGATCCGCCCTGGCGCTGAGCCGCCCGGCGGCGCCCGCGGGGGCGACCGGGCCGGTGCGCCACCGGGTGAGGCGCTACCGGGTGGCGACGTGGAGGGCGGCGATCCCCCCGGTCAGGTAGTGCCACGCGACGTCGTCGAACCCGGCTTCGTTGAGCATCTCCGCGAGGCGCGAAGGACCGGGAAACTCCTTCACCGACTCCGGCAGGTAGGTGTACGCCCAGGGGTGCCCCGACACGATCCGCCCCACCACGGGGAGGACCCGGTGGAAGTAGACGTGGTAGCCCCAGCGCATGAGGGGGTTCGGTGGGGTCGTGAACTCGAGGATCACGAGGCGGCCGCCGGGGCGGAGCACCCGGGCGAACTCCCGGAATCCCGCCGCCACGTCCGACAGGTTCCGGACACCGAAGGCCACCATGGCCGCATCGAAGCCGGCGTCTGCGAAGGGGAGGCGGAGGGTGTCGGCGCAGACCGGACGAATGGGGGCGCCCTCCAGCTTGGGCGACCCCTCCACGAGCATGGGGCGGGCGAAGTCCGAGGCCACCACCGTGCCCTGGAACCCCGTTCTCCCGGTGAGCTCGAGGCTCAGGTCGTAGGTGCCGGCGCAGGCGTCGAGTACCCGCACCGGGGCGCCGGGCTCGAGCCCGAGCCGGTTCACCGCCTGGCGACGCCACCGCCGGTCGATGTTCAGGCTCAGGACGTGGTTCAGCAGGTCGTAGCGGGGGGCGATCTCGGAAAAGATCGTCCGGACCTGGTTCTCGCGGGCGCGGCCCTCCTCGGGGCGGGCCTCCGGCGTGGTCGCCATCAGGGGTTCCGGGCGGTAGAATGATCAAGGATCGAGGGGATGAAACTTCGGTCCCGAAGGCGCCGTAGGGAACCCCGAACGCGCTTCGATGCCTGCGGGTCCACCGCAGCATCCCCACGGATTCGGACTCCGGAGTCCCCACCGTTGGACTGGACAGCCCTGGACGACCGGGAGGTCGTGGCCCTCGCCTGCAAGGGGCGGGAGGCCGCGTTCCGCGAGCTGCTCGCACGCTACGAGAAGCCCGTGTTCTCCCTCGTCGTGCGCATGGTCCGGAACCCCTCGCTGGCCGAAGACCTGGCCCAGGAAGCCTTCATCAAGGCCTTCCACGCCCTCGGGAGCTACGACCCCTCCTACAAGTTCTCGAGCTGGCTCTTCAAGATCGCGAACAACCTCACGATTGATCACCTCCGGAAGCGCCAGCTCGACACCGTGTCGATCCACGGGGCCCCCGACGCCCGGACCGGCGAGGACGAGGCCCGGACCCGGATCCACGTGGCCGACACCTCCGAGAACCCCGAGGAGTACACGGCGAACCGGGAGCTCGGCGGGCAGATCGAGGCCGCCATCGGGCGACTCCGCCCCGAGTACCGGACCGCGATCCTCCTTCGCCACGTCGAGGGAAGGAGCTACGAGGAGGTGGCCGAGATCATGGAGGTTCCCCTGGGCACGGTGAAGACCTACATCCACCGGGCCCGGCACGAGCTCAAGGACCTCCTGGCCGGGGTGGCGGCATGACCGGAGAACACGACACCCCAGGCGGGCGAAACCGGAACCCCCGGTCTGCCGTAGGGAAGGGCGAACCCGAACACGAGGAGCGGACGGCCATGGCCTTCCCCACCGGACATCCCGAAAGCGCGCGGCTCGAAGCCAGGGCCGCCGGCGAGCTCGTGCCCGAAGAGGCCGGGATCGTCGACGCGCACCTCGTGGGCTGCGCCCGTTGCCGGGCGGAGTTCGAGGGGTGGGAGCTCCTCTTCCAGGAACTCGGTTCCCTTCCCGCCCACGTGCCCACCCAGGGCTTCGCGGCCCGGGTCATGGAGCAGGTGGAGGTCCGCCCCCCGCTGGCCCGTCGGCTGGCGGACCGGGGGTACGGGATCCTCCGCTCCCTGGGGCTCCTCCCCGGCCGGGGCTCCCGTACCGCGGTGCCCGGCCTCTCGAACGGGGTCCGGCACCTGACCTCCGGCGGACTCCAGGACTACCTCGACGGCCTCCTGGCCCCGCCGGTGACGGCCCGGGTGGAGGCCCACCTCGCGGCATGCTCCAACTGCCGCGGGGAACTCGACGCGTGGACCGGCCTCGTGGCCCGGATCGAGGCGCTCCCCCCCCTGGCACCCGCAGCGGGATTTTCCGACCGGGTCATGGCCAAGGTGCAGGTTGCCGCGGTGGCCCGGGTTGCTGACCACGCACGAAGCCAGGGCGCCCTCGCCGATCGGGCTCTCGCCGCCGCCGGGCGCCTCCTCCCCTCCACGCGGAAGGGGTGGGCGCTCGCCGGAGGCATCGCGGTGGCCCCTGCCATCGGCGTTGTCGCCGCGGTGTCCGCCGTGGTCCTCCACCCCTTCGTGTCGCTCGGGGACCTCCTGACCTTCCTCGGGTGGCGGGCCATGGATGCGGCGGGCGCCGCCGGAACCTGGCTCACCTCGGCGCTCCTCGAGAGCGCCCTGGCCTACCCCGTCTACGAACTCGCCCAGGCCATGATGACGGCTTCACCCGCCGCCATCGCCGGCGCGTTCGCCCTCGGAGCGGCGCTCATCGCCACCGCGGGCCTCGTCGTGTATCGAAACCTCTTTGCACCCTCCCTCACCGGGAACACCCATGTCCAGTCCACGTCCTGAGCCGCAGACCCGTCGCGGCCCG
>JBJHCE010000085.1:0-12759 GCA_050485865.1 Gemmatimonadales bacterium
TCACCGCCCAGGCCCCCCTGCTCGGCGATTCACCCCCCGACGCCGCGGGTGTCCTTCCTCCGAACCCCGCCTCGCCCTTCACCCCCGAGGCGTGGGCCATGCTCACCGAGCTGGACCGGATCGTCCGGGACGAAGGCATGGGCGAGAACCCCGGCGTCGACGCCCTGGCCCTCGCGGCGCGGGCCCTCACGAACCCCCGAACGGGGGGAGACGAGCTCGACGCGGTGCTGGCCGGGGGACCCGCCCGCGGCGGGATCCGGATCGAGGCGGACGACCCCGTCCTCGCACCGGTCACGTACATGGCCCGGGGAATCGGCTTCACCACCGGCGCTTCGGCCCGCGCCCCCCTCCCCGAGCCGCATTCGGGGTGGGAGGAGTGGAGCGAGTGGATGGCGGGGATGTCGGACGAGGCCAGGGGGCGCCTGGCAGGCGGGACCTCCGTTCCCACCCGCTTCGATACCTCTCATCGCCTCGTTCTCCGCTACCACGAACTCCGCCACGGAAGGGATTTCGCGGCCGAATGGTTCGAGGCTCTCTCCGGCGAGGCGGTGGCCCCGGAGGCGACGCTCGTGTTCGGTACCCTCCTGCGCGACTTCGCGGGCCACGTTCCGGACCACGAGGTCGTGGTGCGCCAGGTCCTGGACCCGAGCCCGGTCGTCCGGGCGCTCGGGAGAGCCTCGGTGGTCGAGGTGTTCCGGGGGGTTCCCCGTGGCCCGGCGAGCCGCGGGGCGGGACTCCTTCCGCTGGACGATCCGGAGGCCCTGGAACTCCTGGAAATCCTGGTGGCGCACGTGTTCGAGGCGGGTCCGGAGCCGGGGCAGGAGCGGACCCGGACCCCGGGCCCCTGGCCGACGGTGCACCCGGACGACCCGGGGTCCGGGGTGGGCACGCCGGAGTTCGTTCCCGGGGGGGCCCGGTACCTCCTCCTCGAGACCGTTCCCGAAGGGGAGTGGCGCGCGTGGGTACCCTCCGGGGTCGAGGCGCTGACCCGGGCTGCCTGGGAGGCCCTCGATCCGAGGGCCGGCAAGGTCCTCGTGTCCTTCCACGGCCCGGTCCGGCGTGGCCCCTTCCTCATGCTCGGGTTCGACTGGGTGGCGCATTCGGCGCGTGAGCCGAACGAGAGCCCGGCGGGGTACGCCGGGGGGACCACCGTCTTCCTGGTCCGGACCCCCGAGGGGTGGAGGTACGTGGCGGGGCAGGGGTGGATCACCTGAGGCGGGGCGGAGGTGATCCTCTTCACCTTCCCGGGGTAAGGGCAAGGCCGAGGTGCACCCCCCCTTTTTCCGAAACCCATGGAGGATCGAAGCATGTCCGACACCCCGAAGACCCCCCGGGTCGTGGAGGCGCTCCGGAAGGTCGTGGCCTCGAGCTACGCCCTGATGGGGCAGACCCACCTCTGCCACTGGAACGTCCGAGGCCCCTCCTTCTTCGCGCTCCACACCGCCTTCGAGGAGCAGTACACGGAGCTCTTCACCGCCATCGACGAGATCGCCGAGCGGATCCGGGCCCTCGGCGCCTTTGCCCCGGGCGGCCTCGGAAACCTGGCCCGGATGGCCGGTGTGGGCGAGATCGCCGAGGACGCCGGGGCCGAGACGATGGTCTCCCACCTGGTGGCCGCGAACGAACAGCTCGTGGCCGACCTCGCCCGGGCCCGGGACCTCGCCGCCGAGGGGGGTGATGCCGAGACCGAAGACATGATGATCGCCCGGATCCAGGCCCACGAGAAGACGATCTGGATGCTCCGGAGCTTCCTGGCCTGACCGCCTCGCCGGGCGCTCCTTCCAGGCGCTGCGTCCAGGCGCTAACGCGGGATGCGGAAGAGGGCGACCCGTCGCTCGGGGCGCTCGAGCGCGGCTCCGAGGAGACGTGCGATCCAACGGAAGGTCTCCTCCCGGTAGAGCGAAACGTGGGTCGGATCGCGGAGGTAGTACCAGGCTTCGAGGGGCGTGTCCTCCGGGACCGGGTCGGTCATGACGCCGATCCACCCACCGGGGCGAAGGATCCCGGCCAGGCGCAGGAACTCGCCCCGGGGGTCGAAGAAGTGCTCCGCCGTCTCCGTGACGGTGACGAAGTCGTAGCGGTCCGCGAGGGGCGCCGGGTCCGGCGCGAAGAAGGGATCCCAGTTCCTCGTGGGAAACCCCCGCTCCCCCAGCATGAGGGCGAGCGTCGGCCCGGGCCCCGAGCCGTAGTCGAGCCCCCGGGCCCCCGGGGGGAGGCGGGATGCGAGGGGCACGGCCAGCCGGTCCAGGAAGGCCCGGTAGCGGGGATCCGCCGGGTCGTTCTCGTGGGTCTCGTACCGCGCCCGCTCGGCGGCGGGCCCCGGACGGTCGGCCGGCTCCATGAAGAGAAGCCCGCACGCCGTGCATCCCAGGTACCGCCTCCCGTGAAGAAGGAGGGGGGCGCCGGAGGCGACGGCCCGGCAGAGGGGGCAGGAGGAGGAAGGGCCCATGGCCGACGCTACCCCCTGGCCCCGGCCGGCGCAATGGCGCTTTCCCGCCGCCTCCGGGGCCGCCATGTTCCAGTCGCGCCCCCCAACCCTTCGGCACCGAGACCATGACCGCGCCACGCCTTCCTGCCGTCCTTCTCGCCAGCGCCGCCCTGGCCGCAACCCTCGTCCTCCCCTCGTGCGCGAGCGTCGGAGAACCGGTGACCGCGCCCTCCACTGCGGCTGACGACGCCTGGGTCGAGGCCACCCTCGCCTCCCTGTCGCTGGAGGAGCGGATCGGCCAGCTCATCTTTCCCTGGATTCCGGGCGCCTGGTGGTCCGACGACGACCCGGAGCTCGAGGAGGCGCTCCGGTGGGTGGAGGAAGACGGGGTCGGGGGCTTCGTGATCAGCATCGGCACGCCCCTGGCCTACGCCCAGAAGCTGAACCGGCTCCAGGCCCGGGCCCGGGTCCCCCTCCTCGTGACCTCGGATTTCGAGAACGGGGGGCCGGGCATGCGGATCGCCCACCTCTACGCCCTTCCGACCCTCCTCCCCGCCGGCGGGGGAACGAGCTTTCCGCCCACCATGGCCTTCGGCGCCGTGGGTGACACCCTTCTCGTGGAGCGCTTCGCCGAGGCCACGGCCCGGGAGGCGCGGGCGGTGGGGGTGCACGTGGTCTTCGCGCCGGTCCTGGACGTGAACTCGAACCCCGAGAACCCCATCATCAACACCCGGGCCTTCGGCGAGGACCCGGCGGCGGTGGGGGCGCTGGGGCGTGCCTTCGTGCGGGGAATCCGGGCGGGAGGGGCGCTCTCGGTGGGGAAGCACTTTCCCGGCCACGGCGACACCCGGGTGGACTCTCACCTGACCCTTCCCGAGGTGACCGCCGACCGGGCGCGTCTGGACGCGGTGGAGTTCCCCCCCTTCCAGGCCGCCATCGACGAGGGGGTCGACGGGATCATGACCGCCCACGTCTCGGTGCCGGGGGTCCTCGGCCCCGGCGCACCTCCCGCCACCCTCTCGGCCGAGTTCATGACGGAGATCCTCCGGGGGGACATGGGCTTCCGGGGGGTGGTCTACACCGACGCCCTCCGGATGGGGGCGATCACCGAGGCGTACGGCGCCGGGGAGGCGGCGGTCCTGGCCTTCGAGGCGGGGGCCGACGCGCTCCTCATTCCCGCCGACGTGGGCGAGGCGGTGCGGGCCATGGTGGAGGCGGTGGAGTCGGGACGGATCTCCCGGGAGCGGATCGACCGGTCCGTGCGCCTCCTCCTCCGGGAGAAGGTCCGGGTGGGGGTCCACCGGGAGCGGGCGGTCTCCCTCGACGCGGTCCCGGCCACGGTGGGGATCGGGGCGCACCGGGCCCTCGCCGACGAGGTGGCCGAGCGCTCCATGACCCTGGTCCGGGACCGGGACGGCCTCCTCCCCCCGGACCCGGCCCGCCTCCGGCGCGTCGTGTCGGTGACCTGGGCCGAGGGGCGGGACCTGACCGCGGGCCGCGAGTTCGACGCCACCCTGGCCCAGTACCTCCCCGGGGGGGTCGAGTCGGTGCGGGTGGGACCGGACACCCCCGACGGGGTGCTGGAGGAGCTCAGGGGGCGCCTTCCCGGGGCCGACCGGGTCCTCCTGAACGTCTACCTTCCGCCCCGGGCCGGGGCCGGGTCGGTGGCCCTTCCCGCCCCCTTCCGGGCCTTCGCGGCAGAGGTGGCCGGGGCCCACCCCACGGTTCTCGTGTCGCTCGGGAACCCCTACCTCCTGGCCGCCCTCCCCGAGGTGGGGAGCTACCTCGTGGCCTGGGGCGACCGGGAGGTGAGCCAGCGGGCGGCGGCGCGGGCGGTCCTGGGTGCCGCGGAGATCCGGGGGCGCCTCCCCATCTCGATCCCCCCCCTCCATGCCCTGGGCGACGGGCTCGTCCGCGCCGCCGACCCGGTCATGGTGGCCCGGGCCGGGGTCCGCGGCGACGCCCTGGACGAGGCGGGGCTCCTCCGCCACGCCGACCCGGCCCGCCCCCCCGCCGGCGGCCCTCCGCCCCCCCCGGGGTGGGACACCCTCCAGGTCTCGCCGCTCGAGCTCGCCGACCCCCGGGAGGTCGGGATGGACCCGGCGGCCCTCGCCGCACTCGACGCGTACATCCTCGCCGCCATCGGCGACTCGGTGGCGCCCGGGGTGGCCCTCGCGGTGGGGCGCCGCGGGCGCCTCGTCCGCCTCCGGGGGTACGGCGCCCTCGACTGGGCCCCCGGGAGCGCCCCGGTGACCCCGTCCACCCTCTACGACCTGGCCTCCCTCACGAAGGTGGTGGGGACCACCTCGGCAGTCATGCTCCTCGCCGACGAGGGCCGGATCGCCCTGGGCGACCCGGTGGCCCGGCACCTTCCCGGGTGGGACCGGGGCGACGCCCGGAAGGCCGGGGTCACGATCCGCGACCTCCTCCTCCACCGCGCCGGCCTCCCCCCATTCCGTCAGTACTTCCTCTCCCACCCCGACGGCACCGGGATCCGGGAAGCGGTCTACGACCTCGAGCTCCAGGTCGCCCCCCGCACCGAGACGATCTACTCGGACATCGGCTTCAAGACCCTCGGATGGATCGTCGAGGAGCTCACGGGCGAGCCCCTGGACCGCTACCTCGCCTCCCGCCTCTGGGCGCCGCTCGGGCTCGCCCACACGGGCTTCACCCCCGATCCCGCCCTCCTTCCGCGCATCGCCCCCACCGAGGTCACCGCGGACCGGGGCCACGTGCGCGGCCAGGTCCACGACGAGAACGCCTGGGTGCTCGGCGGAGTGGCGGGACACGCCGGGCTCTTCGCCTCGGCGGCGGAGCTCGCCGTCTTCGTCGGGATGATGGCGGCCGGGGGCGAAGCGGGCCCCTGCGACCACCTCCCGGGGTCCGGGGTCCCCTGCGCCGGGGGGCGCACCGCCCGCTTCCGCGCCCTTCCCGCCGGGGCGATCGCCGAGTTCACCCGCCGGGGCGATCCGGCGTCGAGCCGGGCCCTCGGGTGGGACACCCCGTCCGGGCGTTCTTCCGCCGGCGACTACTTTTCCGCGGCGTCGTACGGCCACACCGGCTTCACCGGCACCTCGATCTGGGTGGACCCGGAGCTCGATCTCTGGGTGGTCCTCCTCACGAACCGGGTGAATCCCACGCGCGAAAACCAGCGTCATGTACCCTTCCGGAGGGCGGTGCACGACGCCGTGGCGGGTGCCGTGGCCGACGTGACCCTGCGCCCCCGGCCCTGACCCGAAGCCCCGTCCCCGATCCTCCTTCCCAAACGGAGTCCCGAGATGCACACGGTCGAGCCCTGCCGGCACTCCCGGCACCCCCGCCGCCCCGCCCGGCGGTTCCTGCCCCTCCTGGCCCTCGGGGCCCTGGCCCTCGGGGCCGCCCCGGCCACGCTCCAGGCCCAGGCGGCGGACGACGAGGCCGCCGTCCTCCAGGTGGTTCACCGCCTCTTCGACGGGATGCGGGCCCGGAGCGCCGAGATGGTGCAGTCGGTCATGCACCCCGACGCCCGCCTCGTCTCCACCTCGAGCGGGCCGGATGGCTCGCCCCGGGTGCAGGTGATGCCGGTGGAGGGCTTCGTCCAGGCGGTGGGGTCCGGAGACGAGCCCTGGAACGAGCCGATCTCGGACACCGAGGTGCGGGTGGACGGGCACCTGGCGCAGGTCTGGACCTTCTACCGCTTCTACGCCGGAGAGCGGTTCAGCCACTGCGGGTACAACGCGATCCTCCTGGTCCGTTCGGGGGCGGACTGGCAGATCGTGCACATTGCCGATACCCGGCGGACGGACGACTGCGACCGGTAGGCCCGCCGCTCCCCCACGCGAATACGCCCCCCGCGGAGCTCCATCGTCCGCGGGGGGCGTATTCGTCCTGAGAACCCGGCCGAGGCCGGGGTGCGTCAGATCACATCCCGCAGCGCGCGAGCTGGGATCCCGGCGGGCACCGGTGGTACTGGGGGGCGGGGGCCGAGCCGGCGTTCCCCGCTCCGCCGTAGGTGTAGATCGGGAGCCCCAGGTTCTCGAGCTCCTGCCCGTTGACCGGGAAGTGGATGAGCGTCCCCTCCTGGAGGGTCCCCACCCCCCGGGCGTGCCACCACATCATGGCGCCGTCGGTCACGGCGAGCTCCATGTTCCGCTCGTGCTGGAGCGCATCCCAGAGGCTCCCGCAGGCGCCGGTGACCTTCTTCGGGACGCAGTTCGCCCCCTCGGGCGGCCCGTCGATGGTGACGGGCGGAAGCTCGCCGTTCGCCACCCGGGTGGCGTTGATGAGGGGTACCGCCTCCGCCGCCCGGCCCAGGCGGATCAGCGCCTCGGCCTTCAGGAGGTCGATCTCCGCCTTCGCGACCAGGACCTGGGGCCCGGTGAACCAGGAGTCCTCGAGGCCGAAGCGGTGGAAGAAGTAGTGGGACCAGCGGTAGGTGCCCCGGGCCGCGGGCCAGATGTTGTTCTGCGAGTACCCGAAATACGCGCCCCGGGAGCCGGGGCCCCCCGCACCCTGGATCCGCCGGTCCGGCGAGTCCATCCGGAAGGGCATCCGGTTGTCGGGGTGGGCGGCGAACCAGTTCTGGAACCCCCCGGACACGTCGCCCGGGCCCACCGCCATCATGTTCATCCGGACATGGTCGCCCGGGTTCGTCACCACCCGGACCCGGGCGGTGAGGCGGGCGTAGTTGTTCTCGAACGAGCCCGAGAGCCCGGTGGGCCCGAAGTCCTGGTTCCACCCGTTTTCGAGGAGCTGGAGCACCTGGTTCCAGTTCACCGCGTCCCGCTCCTCGATGGAGCGGGGGGCGTAGGCCATGGTCCGGGCCCTGAAGGTGTTCGCGAGCCGGACCAGGTCCTGGTTCGAGAGGGGCACCCCGTTGATCCAGTCCGACGACCCCGGGATCTGGAAGCTGTTCTGCTGCGCGATGGCAATGGCTTCGTCAAGCTGCCCAAGTGCCGCCTGGATCACCTCGTCGTAGGGGACGAACCCCGTGGGGTCGAGGGTCTCGAGGTCGGTGTTCTCGTCGACGATGAGCGCCTGGTCGTTGTGCTTCGCGATGTACGCGTGGGAGATCCCCTGCACGAACTTTCCGAAGGCCCGGGCCCGGGCCGTGTTGTCCTGGCCGTCGGATCCGGTGATCACGAGTCCCTGGTCAATGGCCAGGAGCCCGTCGTTCACGTTCGAGATCACCGTGTAGAGGCGGTCCCAGGGAAAGCGGGCGAGCGCCCCCCGGGTGTTGAGCGGCGAGTTGTCCCAGACCTCCCGGGGGATCCCGGTCACGTCGAAGACCGCGAAGTCGAAGAACCCCCCGGTAAGGCTCTCGGCCATGGCCGCGGTGGGAATGCTCGGGTTCGTCTGCGCGGCGTTGTTGTAGTAGCCCTGGAAGGAGGTGGAGATCAGCGACTCCACGTCGCCGGGGTCGGCGAGCACCCGGTCGCGGTCGGGGTTGTTCGGGTTCGAAACGTCCAGGTCCGCGCATCCGGCCGCGAGCAGGAGCGCGGCGACGGGGACCAGTCTCTTCAGTGGCTTCATGGTGAGGGTCTCCATCAGAACCGGATCTCCACCCCGGCAGTCACCGTCCGGAACTGGGGGTAGATGAAGTCATCGATGCGCTGCAGCGGGGTTCCGGCCTCGGGGTCGTACCCCTTGTAGTCCGTCCAGGTGTAGACGTTGCGTCCCACCAGGAAGAGGGTCATGTCGTTCATCCGGGTGCGGGCGAGCGGCCCGTCCTGGATGCGCGGGACCCGGTACCGGACCGAGAGCTCCCGGAGCTTCAGGTAGCTCGCGTCCTCCACGAACCACTCGTTGATCAGGTTCGCCGCGTAGAGCGCCGTGTAGTAGTCGGTGGTCTTCTTGAGTTCGTCGGGGCGCCCGGCCTGGTCGGTGTCGCCGGAGCGGAAGTACTGGTACATCCGCTGGTTCGTCCGGTTGTAGATGTCGCCACCCACCTGGGCGTCGAAGAGCCCGTAGACCGAGAGGTTCCGCCAGCGGATCGCGTTCGAGAGCCCGAAGTTGAAGTCCGGGTTCGACTGACCGATGGGGCGAATGGCCGAGCTTCCGCTCTCCTCGAGCTCGAGGATCGGAAGTCCCCACCCGTAGGTGCGGCCCTCGATGGAGGTGCTCGTCCCCCACTGGTGGTTCCGCCAGCTGCCGCCCTCGCCGACCCAGACCACGAGGCCGTCGTCGTTCACCTGGAACTGGTTCGCCGGAGCCCCTGCGGGGAGTTCGTCCACGGAGCGGAGGAAGCGGGTGCCATACATGGTCCCGATCGTTTCCCCTGCGCACCGGAAAAAGGCGTTCGAGGGGCCGGTCCGGAAGCAGGCGCGGTTGAACTCGGTGATCTCGTGGTTCGAGCGGTCGATCACGAAGCCGAGGCGCCATCCGAGGTCGGCCTCCTCGATGATCGCCGCCTCGAGGGTGGCCTCCCAGGTGGTGCCTTCCACGGTGCCGGCGTTCTGCCACTGGTTGTTGAAGCCGAAGGCTCCGGGAAGGGGGACCGCGATGAGCTGGTCCTCGGTCCGGTTCCGGGCGTGGGACAGCTGAACCGAGAAGCGGTCCCGAATGATCACGTCGAGGCCGAATTCCTGTTCCGTGGCCCGTTCGGGCTTGAGAAACCGGTTCCCCAGGTTCCCCTTCGTGACCCCGCCCCCGCTCGTGAAGGAGTAGGTCTCGAAGCGGTCGCCGAAGTTCGGGCGGCCCCCTGCGGTCCCGATGGAGTAGCGAAGCTTGAACTCGTTGATCGACGGCCAGTTCCACCACGGCTCCTCGGCCATCCGCCAGGCCCCGGAGGCCCGGAAGTAGGTGTGCCACCGCTCCTCGGGGCCGAAGAGGGAGCTTCCGTCATGCCGGACGAGCCCGTCGAAGAGGTACTTCCCCTGGTAGTCGATGCTCGTGGCCGCGAAGTACCCCTGGGCCCGGATCTCCTGGGTCGACCCCGAGACCGACTGCACGGTTCCGGCGTCGAGGTCCGTCACCCCGCCCACCGAGAGGGCCTGGCTCGTGGCGGAAAAGAACTCGTTGTCCTCGGACTCGGTGAGGGCCCGGAGGGTGAGGCGGCCGGAGAAGTCGTTCCACTGCCCGCGGAGCTGGGCCGAGGTCGACGCGTTGATCGCCGTCGTGAGCCCGGAGCCCCGCTCGGTGATCCCCGCCGTCCAGGCGGCCACCACGGTCTTTGCACCCCGGGGGAAGAAGAAGCGCTGCATCCGGTCGGAGCGGTCGTAGCTCAGGTTCGCGTCGAGGGTGACCCAGCCGGCGGGGTTCCACCGGAGATCGGTGGAGGCGAGCGTCCGCACCCGGTCCTCCTCGTCGATCGAGGTGACGAGCTCGTAGAGCGGGTTCGGCGTCACCCCTTCCGGGTCCGGCTGGTAGATGTAGCGCGTCCCGTCCTCGTCGGCCTGGAGAAGGTCCGCATCCGGTGCCTGCTGCACGAGCTGGAAGAAGGTGTCCCCCGGAAGGTTCTGCCGGTTCGAGCGCATGTGCGAGCCCGAGAAGGAGAACTGGAGGTTCGCCCCGAGGCGGTGGTCCAGGTTGAAGCGCAGGTCCTCGCGGGTGAAGCCTCCATGCTCGAGGACCACGCCGGCGACCCGCTGGTTCGAGAACGAGGTGAAGAAGTTCGTGTCCTCGGAGTTCCGGGCCAGGGTGATCGAGTTCGTGGAGAAGGTGCCGGGGTCGAAGAACTGCTCCACGTGATCAATGGCGCCCCCCTTGTAGGGCTGGTCCAGGAAGCGCTCCGACGCCGGGCGAAGAACCCGGTTCGCCCGGTCTTCGATGATGTTCCCGTTGGCATCGACCCAGTCCCCCTGGGCGTTCACGAGGTAGTTGTGGTGCTGCGCCCGGTCGATCCCCCGCCCGAGCTGGTTCACCCCGATCTCCGTGCGGGCGGTGATCCGGGTCACCCCGGCCTCGAGCCCCGCACCCCGGCGGGTCCGGATCTGGATGACCCCGTTCGAGGCCCTGGACCCGTAAAGCGATGCCGCAGCCGCACCCTTCACCACCTCGATGCTCTCGATGTCGAGCGAGGATAGGTCGGCGGTGGAGCGCCCGAAACTCGAGGCGAGGACCACCCCGTCCACCACGAAGAGGGGGGCGTTCGTCCGGTTGATCGAGGTGGGCGTCCGGAGGAGAATGTTGATCCCCGCCCCGGGCTGCGCCGGCGCAACGATGCTCGCCCCGGCCACCTTCCCCTGGAGGGCGGCGATGGCGTTCGCCGGCGGAACCTCGAGGGCCTCGGGCCCCAGGCGCGCGATCGTGAAGGGGACGCGGCGGGCCGAGGTGGGGTCGGCGAGTCCCGTCACCACCACCCCTTCGAGGGCCAGCGCCGACGTCCGCATCTGGAAGTCCACGACCACGGTGGCGCCATCGGATACGGACACGTTCTCGCGCTGGGTCTGGGCGTGCCCGATCCGGATCACCCGGACCGTGTAGAGCCCCGCCGGGACCCCGGTGATCTGGTAGTTTCCGTTCGCGTCCGAGAGCGCCCCGAAGGTGGTGCCCACCACGACCACCTGGGCCGTCGCCAGGGGCGCACCGGTCTGGGCGTCCGTGACCTGCCCGCGGATCGTTCCGGCGCGCTCCGCCTCTTCCAGCGTGACCCCTGCATCCGCCCATGCCGCGGCAGGCAGGAGAAGGAGCGCCACGAGCGCCCGGATCCCACACTTGAGCCTCATTCCCCGCATCTCCCCGTGGAACGACCGGTCGGGGGAGTGCGGCCCGACCGGTCGGTCGGCGGCGCGCTCCCCGGGGTCCCGTTCCCGTCTGGTGATCGATGCGTGACAGGATGCGGTGGCAGAGGGCGGAAAGTCAATGCATGCAGGATTGGATGCAAAAATGCCGGGGGCGGGTACCTCCACTCCTCCGCCCCGGTGTTTGTCCCCACCGGCCGGGCGCCCTTAGTTTGGTGGCCGCTTCGCCGCCACCGGCACACCACGAAACCGCGCACGCGGGCGGCCCTCCCCCCCTTCCGGACCCGAGGCCCTGAGACCCCCCCATGGGCGGATTCCTCCTTCCCGACCTCCTCGTCCTCCTCGTCTACCTGGGCGGTGTCACCCTGTGGGGCGCCTGGCTGGGCCGGGCCCAGCGCGGCGGGACCGACTACTTCCTCGGGAACCGCGACCTCCCCTGGTGGGCCGTGAGCCTCTCGGTGGTGGCCACCGAGACGAGCACCCTCACCTTCCTCTCGATCCCCGGCGTCTCGTACCTGGGGACGCTGGCCTTCCTCCAGCTCACCCTGGGGTACCTGGCCGGCCGCATCGTCGTGAGCCTCGTCCTCCTCCCGGCGTACTACCGGGGCGAGATCGCCACCGCCTACACCCTTCTCGAGCGCCGCTTCGGCACCGCCACCCGGCGCTTCACCTCGGGGATCTTCCAGGTCACCCGCCTCCTCGCCGACTCCGTGCGCCTCTTCGCCACGGCGATCCCCCTGGCCCTCATCACCGGGTGGCCGTACGCCCTCTCCATTGCGGTGATCGGGGTCCTCACCCTGGTCTACACCTACTTCGGGGGGATCCGGGCGGTGGTCTGGGTCGACGTGGTCCAGATGGCCCTCTACATGTTCGGGGCCTTCGCCGCCCTGGTGGCGCTCCAGCTCCTCGTCCCCGGCGGGTGGGGCGAGATCCTCTCCTCCGCCTCCGAGGCGGGGAAGCTCACCTGGCTCTCCTTCTCCGCGGACCTCACGATCCCCTACACCTTCTGGGCCGGGCTCCTCGGGGGCGGCTTCCTCTCCATGGCCTCCCACGGCACGGACCAGCTCATCGTGCAGCGCCTCCTGACCTGCCGGAACCTCCGCTCCGCCCAGACCGCCCTCGTGGCGAGCGGAGTGGCGGTGATCGTCCAGTTCGTCCTCTTCCTCTTCGTGGGGATCGGGCTCTGGGCCTACTACCAGGGCGCCGCCTTCGCCCAGTCCGACGCGATCTTCGCCACCTTCATCATCGAGGCGCTCCCGCCGGGACTCACCGGGCTTCTCATTGCCGGGGTCTTCGCGGCGGCCATGTCGTCGCTTTCCTCCTCCATCAACGCCCTGGCCTCCGCCTCGGCCTACGACTTCTGGGCCCCCCTGGCGAAGCGCGAAGGGGACGAGTTCGCCCTCCTCCGGGCGGGCCGCGCCTTCACCCTCGTCTGGGCGATCCTCCTCGTGGGGGCGGCGATCCTCTACATCCCCATGTCGGAGGGCGCGGCGGCGGTGGAGGTGGCGCTCACGATCGCCTCCCTCGTCTACGGCGGCCTCCTTGGCGCCTTCTTCCTGGGGCTCGCCGACCGGCGGGCGAACCAGCCCGGCATGATCGCCGGAATCGCCACCGGGATCGGCGTCGTCTCGACCCTCTGGGTGGTCTCCACCTTCGTCCTCGGACGCGTCC
>JBJHCE010000086.1:0-12604 GCA_050485865.1 Gemmatimonadales bacterium
GCACGGGGGGGCACCGGGGGCAGGCCGCCGAGCTCCTCGAGCTCTCCGACCGGGCGCTCCGCTACAAGATCCGGGAGTACGGGCTGGACGGGGCGGAGGACGAGGAGGGCGGGGCGGGGGAGGAGGTCGCGGAAGGCGGAGAGGGCGGGGCGGGGGAGGGGTAGGTGCGCCTCAGGGCCGGCCGGACGCGGCGGCAATGGCGCGGGCGATCCGTTCCGACGCCCCGGTGGGGACACCGGCCGCCTCCGCGAAACGGGGCCACTGGCCCACGGCGTCCCGGACTTCGCCGATGATCTCCCGTGCGCGGGCGGCATCGAGATCCGACCTGAGGGCGACCCGGAGCATGTCCTTTTCCCCCGGGTGCCCGGCTTCTCCGTCCACGGCCATGGTGTGGCCGCCCCCGGGCCCGTTCGAGAAGACCAGGTCGTAGGCCGGGGCGAGCCTCCAGGTGCCGGAGCGGTCCATCAGGTACGAGAAGTTCTTCACGTGGTCGTCCCGGTTGTGGGAGAGCACGTTCAGGACCATGCGCCGGAAGGCCTCCTCCACCTCGCGGTGGTCCCGCGTGAGCAGCAGGGTCGCTCTCAGGAATCCCTCGTACTCGAGCGAGGGGATCCGGTGGCTCGCGTGGAGGAGCCCTCCCAGGGTGTGCATGTGGAGCTTCCGGGGGCCTCCGCGGTGGGGGCCGGTGCGGTGGGGGCCAGTGCGGTGGGGGCCTGCGCGGTCGAATCGCTCGGTGGCGAAATGGGCGCCTCCGTCCGCAGTCACGAAGAGGGTCGAGGCCGGCACCCGGACTCCGGCCTCGCGAGCCATGGCGGCGTAGGCGAACTCGACCCTTCCGATCTCCGGGGGGTCGCCGTCGCCCGGGAACTTGACGAGCCACTCGCGGAACCCTTCCGGTGGGTGCTCGGCCCCCGCGAGGGCGCGGCCGTCCGGGTGCACGGCCAGGACGACCTTGGGCCTCGCGCCTCCAGGGGAGCCGCCGGCCAGCCGGAGCGCCGGAAGGACCTCCTCGGCGCTTCCGGCCACGAGCCGCCCGGCCTGCCGCGAGAGCGCACCCAGCTCCGTCGGGATCCCGGGATCCCCCTGCCCGGAGTCCTCCGGCCCGGAGCCCACCAACCCGGATGCGTCTCCCGCGTCGGAAGGGTTCGGGTGGTAGGACAGGGCGCCCATGCCCCGGGTCCCGATGTAGGCGAGACGCTCCAGGGGTGAGACCGAGGCGGGGTCCACCCCCCGGGCCCGGAACACCCGGTCCATGAGCAGAAGCCCCCACCCGTCGGGAAGGGAGTCGAGGAAGACCCCGAAGACGGGGCCGAACTCCCGGTCCTCGTGCTGGAAGAGCCCGGGTCTTGCCGGAAGCTTGAAGGGCGAGATCGGAAGGGGGGCCTCGAGAAAGGCCGGGGCGTACTCGAAGTAGACGCGCCCTTCGCGCTCGGCGAGGGTTCCGAGGACGCGTTCCTCGTCGCCCCGGTCGAGGCGTACATCAAGGCTTCGCATCGCTTCGCCTTCCGCGCTTGCGGGTCGGTCGGGCATCCAGCCGCTCGAGGTCGGCAAGGGACCTGGCCGGTGGGGGTGCGAAGAGCGGGCCGAACCCCGCCTGGGCGTCCAGAACCACCGCGAGCCGGATGAGCCGCTCGAGGGAGATGCGACCGGTCCGCTCGAACCGGCGGTAGGTGGCAAGCGTGATCCCGCTTCGCTGGGCGAGCTCGTCCTGGGTCCAGCCGCGTTCGAGCCTGAGCGCCTTCACGCGCCGGGAGAGCATCTGGGCGATCTCGCGCGGGGTCTGGAGTTCGATCGGCAACATGGTATCGCTTATGCGTATTCAGGGGATAGTGATGACAAAATAATAGCGGTAGTGGCGGTCGTATGCCACAGGCGCCGCGAAGTCGTCCCCTCCTGCCATCCGTGCGCCCCGGGGGCGGTGCGATCGTGTCGCCATGAACGCCCGGATCCGCTCCCGACTCGGTCACACCCTCCTCGAGCTCGCCGTCGTGGTGGCGGTGCTCGGGATCGTGGCCATGGTGGGGGTGGGGGCGGCGCGGAGCCAGGTGGACCGCCTGGCCGTGAACGCCGCCCGCGAGGAGGTGGCCGGAATCCTCCGCGAGGCCCGGGGTGCCGCCCGGATGCACGGGGGCGCGCGGGTGGAGGTCGCGGCGGGGGGGACGGTGGAGCTCCGGGTGCGGGGCGACTCGCTCCTTCGCCGCTACGACCCCTCCGGGCACGGGGTGCGGGTGTCGCCCCGGGGCCCTCGCGACGAGGCGGAGCTCGTGTACGGCCCCACCGGGCTCGGAAGGGCGTCGTCCCTCACCCTCGAGTTCCGGCGCGGGAGCATCACCCGGCCCCTCGTGGTCTCCGCCTACGGGCGGGTGCGGAGGGAGGGATGAGGCGCCTGCGGGTCGGACCCTGCCGGACAGGACAGGACCAGGGCGGGAGCCTCCTCCTCGAGGCCCTCTTCGCCCTCTTCCTCCTGGGGGTCACCGCCATGGCGGCGCTCGCCCTCCTGGCCCACGCCATGCGCTCCTTCGCCGTGGCCGAAGCCCGGGGCAGGGCGGTGCCCGTGGCGGCCTCGTGGCTCGCGGAGCCGCCCGCCGACTCGGCCGCCACCCCCGTGGGGCCGGGGGAGCTCCGGTGGGAGGTGGCGCCGGGGGCGCCCGGTACGGGCGATGGGCCTCCGCCCCCGCTCCGGATCCGCTACGAGGACCCCCGCGGGGGGGTGTGGCTCCTTCCGGCGCCCCCGAGGCCCGGGGGGTGGCCGTGATCCCGCTCCGCGCGTCACGCGCCGGCCATACCCGGGCCGGGCACACCCTGGTCGAGCTCACCGTGGCCCTCTTCCTTGCGGGGTTCGTGGCGGCGCTCGTGGCCTCCCTCGTGGCGGGCTCGACCCGGGCCCTGGCCGACCTCCTGGGGCGCTCCGAGGCCGCCGAGACCCGGCGCACGGTGGCGGCGCTCCTCCACGAGGAGCTCTCGATCGGGGTCGAGGGGCGGGACTGGCGCCTCGAGGGCGAGCGGGCGGTGGTGCTCCGGGCCTTCCGGGGGTGGGCCCGGGTGTGCGGGCGGGGTGCGGAGGAGGGAAGCCTCCGGGTGGCGTGGCGGGGCGACCGCCTCCCGGACCCGGCCCGGGACTCGCTCCTGGTGCTCGGGGCGGGGGGCGACTGGACCCCGGCGGCCCTCGCCCACGTGGGCGGGGCGCCGGCCTCGGCCTTCGCGGCGCCCTGCGCGGCGGGGCCCGGCGAGCGGGTGGCCGACTGGCGGGTCTCGGGGGGCCCGGAGGCGCCCCTCCCCGAGACCCCCCTTCTTGCCCGCTACTTCGAGACCGGCCGCTACTCCCTGGAAGACGGCGCCTTCAGGTACCGCCGGGGCACCGCCGGAAGGCAGCCCCTCACCCCCGAGGTCGTGGCCCCGGCGAGTCGCTTCCACCCTGTCCCGGGCGGCGGGATCGAGGTGGAGCTCCACCTCCGCCTGGGGCCCCGGCCCGCGGCCCCGGCCACGCCCTCGGTCGGGGCGCCGGACCGCTGGGTCGTGCGCGGGGATCCGGCCCACACCCCGGGCGCCCCCGCGCCCCCCGGTGCGCCATGAACCGCCGCGGCTTCCGTGACCGCCGGGGCTTCCTCCTCCCCACCGTGCTCCTTCTCGTGGTGGGGTTCACGGCCCTGGCCATGGCGGCGCTCGCCCTGGCCCTGGCCGAGCACCGGAGCGCCGAGTGGGAGCGGGGGTGGATGACTCCGGAGCGCACCGAGCCCGGGCTCGTGGCCGAGCTGGGGCACGGGTACCGGGTCCTCGCGGACGGGGGGGGGGACTCGGCAGGCGACCCCGACGCGCCGCTCCCGCCCCCGGCGGTCCAGCGCGTCGCCTGGTGCCTGGACCCCGACCTCGAGGCCGGCGGGGCGTGGGGTGCGTCAGCGGGGGGTGACCCGGCGCATCCTCCCCGCCTCGGTCCCCTGGCCGCCGCGGAGCTGGTCGGCCTCGCCCTCGAGGCGGGCGGGTGGCCCCTTCCGGTAGACGGGACCCGGGCGGTGCTCCCGGTTCCGGGGAGCGGCGAAGGCGAAGGCCCCCATGCCGCCGACACCCTCCGCATCCACACGAGCGATGCCGCCGTGCTTCTCGGTGCCGCGGCGGAGGGACCCTGGCTCCTCGTGGCGGCGGGGGAAGTCGAGGTGGAGGGGCCCGGGCGGTTCTCCGGCGTCGTGATCGCGGCGGGGACGTTCCACCTGAAACGCGACGCCTGGGTGCGGGGCGGGGTGCGGGCCGGCGGGCTCCAGGTGGAGGAGGCGGACGGAGCGCCCTCGCCCATGAGCCCCGTCACTCCCGACTCGGCGAGGGTGGCCCAGGCGCTCGCCCTTCTTCCCGCCTGCCCCATTCCGGTGCACGCAGTGGGGCGGCTCGGGCGGTACTGACCTCCCTCGGTCGGAAACCGGAAACGAGGTTCGTTCAAGGGACCCGGGACCGGGCCGATTCGGAACTTTTTTCCGATCCGTTCCGGTGCCGGCGCCGCCCGACTGCGCGAAACCGGGCCGTGCGTGGCGTTTCCGCTGGCATGGAAATCGCGGAGGTGAGGGGCCGAATCCCCGACGCGGGATCCCCCGAGTCCGTTCACCCCCGGAGCCCCCGGATGCCAGGAAGTACGACACGAAGGTCGACCCGAGCGGGGTTCACCCTCCTCGAGATGATCGTGGTGATTGCGATCGGGGGGGTGCTCACCTCCATCGCCATTCTGGCGTTTTCGCAGGTGCAGGGCCAGCTCGCCACCCGGTCTGCCCAGAACAACTTCCTGAGCCTTCATGCGCAGGCCCGGGCGGTGGCGGTGGAGCGAGGGGTTCCGGTACAGTTGGTGATCGACGCCGGCGGCGACGAGGTCCGGATCGAATGGACGGGGCCCGACGGCCTCGAGGTCCTGAACCGGCTGAACCTTGGGCAGGAGTTCGACGTCAACGTGACGATCCCCAGTGGCTCGACCACGAGCCCGGCGAGGGTGTGCTTCACGGCGAGAGGGATCGCGAACCCGGGATGCGGCACCGTGACCGAAATCACCCGCGTGCGGCTCCAGAGGGGGGCGGGCGATCAGGGGATTCGTGAGGTCGAAATTCTTCCGCTGGGACAGGCGAGGGCACTGTGATGAATCAAAAGGGGCTGACACTGATCGAGGTGGTCGTCGCCATGCTGATCCTGACGGTGGGACTGCTCGGGCTCGCAGCCGGGACTGGTTGGGTCCTGCGGAACGTGGAGGCGGCGCGGGTCGACACCTCGCGTGCGACCGCGATCCAGTCGGCGATCGAGCGGGTCCGTTCCGTGCCATTCGACGACCTTGCAACCCCCGGATCCGCGACGCTCCCCGACGGCTTCACCGTGTCGTGGACTCGGCTCGGGGGTACGAACCGACATGCCAACATGCAGATCATCGTGGTGGGCCCCGGGCGCACGGGTGCGGCGGCCGGCGGCATGCCCGGGTTGACCATGAATGCCGCAGATACCATCACGTACCGGGTGCTCCGATGAGCCGTATTCTTGATCGGCAGGGACTCTCGCTCGTTGAGTTACTCGTGGCCATCGTGGTCGCCGCCCTGGTGATGGGTGGGATCACGGCGGTGCTGCTTCAGAACCAGCGGATCTATACCCAAAGCAGCGAGCAGGTCATCGCGCAGCAGGCCGTGCGGGGGGGGATCGAGATCCTTTCCACCGAGCTCCGCGAGATCAGTCCGTCGCTTGGTGACATCCTGAGCCTGGCCAACACGGAGCTCACCATTCGGACGGTGCGGTCGGCAGGCGTGATCTGCGGAATCCCGAGCCGCTCCCCGCTTCGGATTCGGGTCCGGAGTCTCGGAGGGGGCTTCGCCGCGGATGACCCGGTCACCTTCTTCGTGGCCGACTCAGCGGACATCGCACTCAACGACTACTGGGCCACCGGAACGGTTTCCGGGGTCACCGCCGACCAGCTTTGCCCGGGGAACGTGCCTGCCCAGGATCTGGAGTTCACCGCCGTCAATCCGGCGGCCGCAGCCACCGGGGTCCAGCTTGGAGGGATGATCCGGTCGCTGGAACCCCTGACCTACGGACCCGTCACTTACGGTGGGCGGACCTACCTAGGGCGCGGGGAGCCCGGAGGGTCGTCGACCCCCCTCGTCGGACCCATCGATGCCACCGGAGGCATCCGGTTCACGTACCGCGACGGGGCTGGGAACACCACCGCCACACCGACGGCCGTTCGCACCATCGAACTGACCGTTCGAACGACGTCACGTGCTCGCGGCGAGGGTGGGCGCATCATCGCCGACTCGCTCACGGCCCTGATCCACCTGCGCAACTGACCGGGAGGTCAAGATGATTGCCAAGAATCGACCGAGCCCCTGCCCATCTCCGGCGGGAGGCATCGCGGCCCGGAACGGGTTCGCTCTGCCTGGGGCGATTTTTGCCCTCGTTGTGGTTGCCGTGCTTGTGACCGCCGGATTCTATATCTCGGGGCAGGAACGGACGATCGGCCAGTCCACCGTGTTCGCCTCCCAGGCCGAGGTGCTGGCCGAAACCGGGCTGAACGAAATGATGGCGACCTGGTCCCCCTCAGACGGTCCCCTGGCGTTGGGCCAGACGTCCTCGGTTGAGGTTCGGAACATGCCTGCGCTTGGGGGCGAATGGCAGGCGCAGGTCACCCGGGTGGGGGACCGTCTCTATCTCGTGGAAAGCACGGGGGTGGTGAACCAGGTGGGCCGCCTTTCGGGGGCACGCCGGACTTTCGGGATGCTGGCTCGCCTCCTGAGCATGGACATCACGGCCGACGCTGCCCTCGTTACCCGTGGTGACGTGCGCACGGTGGGAGGATCGGTGATCAGCGGGTTCGATCAGAATCCACCGGGTCGGGTGTGCCCGCCGCCAGGCGAAGACAAGCCTGGAGTGATCACCGACCACGGAAGCCAGCTTGATGAGCGAGGAAACTCCGCCGTTGAAGGAAACCCGCCGCTCGACCACCACGGGAAATCGGCGGAGGAACTCCTGCGGTTCGGCGACCTGACCTTCGACGATCTCGCGGCGATTGCGGACACCGTCCCGGTGACCGGGGCGATCAACAACACCGGGCCGCAGTTCAACGACGACGGGTCCTGCGACGAAAGTGTGTGGCGGAACTGGGGAGATCCCGGTGGCGTCCATGCGAACCCGGCCTGCCGCAACTACTTCCCGATCAAGTTCATCAACGGAGACGCCAATATCCAGAGCAACGGACGCGGCCAGGGAATCCTCCTGGTGAACGGGGACCTCAGGCTTCAGGGAGGCTTCTACTTCGAGGGGATCATCATGGTGCGGGGCAAGGTGGAGATCTTCGGCAGTGGACACCGGGTTTTCGGCTCCCTGGTCGCCGCCCGGGAATTCGAACTTGACCCGAACCACGCCCAGTTCGGCGGCGGAGCGGTGGTGCAGTACTCGAGCTGCGCCGTAGCGACGGCTCGGGACAATATCCCCGGGATCTCGTCGCTGGCCCGCGTCGGGAACCGTGGTTTCGTGAACCTCACCGCCTCCGGATCCTGAACGCGGTAGCCGCGCGATGGGCCGAAAGCGTTTCGCATCCTGGAGGGATGCTGCGATCACCCGGCGTCGACCTTTCTTGACAAGGTTCGGCGCCGGGTGGTAACGTGCCGGGGGTGGGAGGGAAAAATTTGTTTACGCCGAACTTCGGGCAGATCGAATGGGCCTTTTCGGGCGCAAGAAATCGACGGTCGGGCTGGACATCGGCTCGGGGTTCGTCAAGGTGGTCGAGGTCGACCACTCCGGTGACCAGCCCGAGGTGGTGAGGGTCGCCATGCGTCCGCTCATGCCCGACGCCATCGTCGAGGGCGAGGTCATGGACGCGGGGCTCGTGGCCGACACGATCCGCTCCCTTTGGCTTGACGCGGGGATCGACACGAAGGAAGTCGTCACCGCCGTGGGCGGTCACGACGTGATCGTGAAGAAGATCGAGATGGACCGGATGTCGGAGGACGACGCCCGCCAGGTCATCCGGTGGGAGGCCGAGCAGCACGTTCCCTTCGACATCCAGAGCGTCGTCATCGACTTCCAGATCCTGGATCCCGAGGGGACGGACCCGAAGATGGACGTCCTCCTCGTGGCGGCGAAGCGGGAGCTCGTGGACCACAAGCTCTCCCTTCTGAGCGATGCCGGTCTCACGGCTCGGATCATCGACATTGATGCGTTCGCGCTACACAATGCCCTCGAGCGGAACCACCCCGAGGCCATGAGCGGAATCACGGGACTCGTGAACATCGGCCACGAGATGACGAACGTGAACATCCTGGAAGACGGGGTGCCGATCCTGTCCCGGGACATCCCGTTCGGATCGCGCCGCATCCGCGAGGACCTCCAGCGCGAGCAGGGGCTTACCGCTGACCAGGCCGAGGACATCGTCCAGGGGCGCATCCCGCACGAGGCCCTCGACCGGTACGTCCGCTACGGAGCCGACGAGGTGGCGATCGGTGTCGAGAGGGCCGCGGCGTTCCTCATGGCCCAGTACGCCGGAGAGGGTGTGGGGCGTATCTTCCTCGGGGGCGGAGGTGCTCGCATTCCCGGGCTCCAGGCCGCCCTTGCCGACCGAATGGGGATCCCCGTGATCGGAGCCAATCCCTTCGAGCGGATTCCCGTGACCCCGGGCGCCCCCATGGGCGTCCTCCTCGACGAGGTGAGCCCTGTCCTCCTACTCCCCGTGGGCCTTGCCCTCAGGACGCCCTGACCCGGAGCGCGCCCGGTGATCGAAGTCAATCTCCTACCCCAGGCCGGAAAGGGGAAAAAGGGACCGAAGAAGAAGCGGTCGCTTTCCCTGCCGGCCTTCAAGGGCATGCCCGGCGACCGGTGGGTCGTGGGAGCCGGGACGCTTGCGTTCCTGGCCCTTCTCTTCGTCGGGTGGCTCTTCATCGGGGTGGCCGGACAGGCCGAGGAGCTCGAGGTCCAGATCGAAGCGGCCCAGCGTGATTCCGTTCGTTTTGCGGAGGTGATCCGGGGGTCCGAGGCGCTTCAGGCAAGGAGCGATACCATCGCCCAGCGGCTGGAGCTCCTTCAGGCGATCGATGAGGCCCGGTTCGTGTGGCCCCACCTGATGAACGAGGTCGGGCGGGCGATCCCGACCACTGCTTGGCTCCTGCGCGTCGAACAGACGGTACCACCGCCCAGCCTTCGCTTTCGAATCGAGGGAAGGGCCATCTCGTACTTCGCGCTCACCACGTTCATGGACCAGCTCGAGGCGTCCCCCTTCATCGGGGACGTCCAGCTCATCTCCTCGACGCAGACCATGGTCCAGATCCCCGGGGCGGGCAACCGACCCGTTTACCAGTTCGAGCTCCATGCACGATGGCGGGACCCTGATCCCGGCTTGATCGACAGGGAGCCGCTGTTCGGCCCCTCGGTGGCCCTTCCCGCGGAGGGTAGCTGAAATGGCATTCCTTCCCGAAGAACGCCACAAGCAGTTCGCCCTTCTGGTGGGAATCGCGGCGATTGCGCTCGGCTATGCTTTCTTCGAGTACTGGTACACCCCCCGCGCGGACGAGGTGACTCAGCTGGAGACCCGCCTCGAAACCCTCCAGGACCAGAACCGACGGGCGCAGGTCGTCGCGGCCCGCGGCGGACCCGAGCTTCAGGAACGGCTCGCGGTTTACGAGCGTCACCTTGCCCGGATGGAGGAATTGATTCCAAGCCGGGGAGAGGTGCCGGCGCTCCTCCGGACGATCACGGCGGAAGCGAATCGGTTCGGCGTGGTCATGGGATCCCTTCGGCCGGAGCCCCTGATCGAGGGTGAGTTCTACACCCTCGAGGGTTACCACGTTTCTGTGGCTGGAGACTACCACGGGATCGGCCAGTTCCTCACCAGCATCGCATCCCTCCAGAGGATCATTACCCCGGTCGATCTGCAGCTCGTCGAGTACCGTGGTGCCGTACCCACGCGCGGAGTTGAGAGCCCGGTCCTCGCGAACTTCAGGATCGAGACGTACCGAGCCCCCCGACCCGATGATGCGCTCCTGACCGAAGCGGTCGGGTTGGCCCAACAAGAGGGAGGTCATCCGTGACGGACCGATACCGGAAGGGAATCCTGGGCGCGATCGCCCTCATCGTCCCGGCGATCAGTTTCGGCTGCACGGACGCCCCGGGTGCAACACTGGACTCCTCCCTGTCCCCGACCGCGCAGGCGCCGTCTCAGGCAGACCCGATCGCGGATACACTCCGGCTGAACTTCGAGCGCGAGGTCTTCAACTACCCCTCCTTCCAGCGCCGGAACCCCTTCGCGCCCCTCACGGGCGACGAATCCGGACCGCGCTTCGAGGAGGTCGAGCTCCAGATGGTGATCCTCTTCGAGGACGGCCGGGGCTCGATCGCCACCCTCGCGGCCCGGGGGGGCTCGGGGCAGCAGCGCACCGGAGCACGCACCTGGCGCGTCCGCGAGGGTGACATCCTCGGCAACATGCGGATCGCCGCGATCCGGCTTCGCGAGATCGTCATTGAAGTCGACGAGTTCGGGCAGCGCGAGACCCGGGTCCTCGAGCTCCGCCGTGCGGCGCCCGAGGCCGAGGTGGACGAGGATCCCCCGGTCGCGCCGCCACCGCCTCCGCCGCCCGACACGATTCCGCCCGATTCCATCCTCTCGATCGCCACAGCCCCGACCTCAGGTACCTGGAACGGAGGTTCCGAATGAAGCTCTTCATTGCACTCTGGACCGGTCTGACCCTGGGGCTCGAAGCCCCCGGTGTCGTGGATCCGGAACCGGGCACCCTCCGGGAACTCCAGGTGGTCCCGAGCTCGGACCTGGAAGGGGAACTCGTCGAGGTGATCTTCGCCGTGGACGGCGAGGTCTCCTTCCGCGACTTCACCATGCAGGGACCGGACCGGCTCATCATCGACCTCATGGGGACGAAGACGGGCCTGGCCGGCGAGAGCTTTCCGAACCTGAACCTGGGCGGGATCCGCACGATCCGGGCCCGCCAGTACGCACCCGACGTGGTGCGGGTGGAGCTCGAGCTGGATGCCCCGGTGGCGTACGCCGTGAGAACGGCGCCGGGAATCGTGCGCATCACCCTCGAGAACCTCTTCGGCGGCTTCGAGCCGTGGGCAGCTCCGACGGCGGAGTCCGCGGCGAACGGGCAGGCCACGCGTTCGGGGACCATCGCTGGCACCGCGGCGTCGCAGCGTCCATCGGCGTGGGGCGGAATCCAGAGCCAGGAGTTCTCGCGCCGCATGTCGGTGACCTTCGTCGATACCCCGATCCGCGAGGTTCTCTTCACCTTCGCCGAGGTGGCCGGGCGCTCCATCGTCCCGGGTTCCGGCGTCACGGGGAACGTCACCGCCGAGATCCGCGACCAGCCCTGGGACATCGCGCTCCAGGCCGTGCTCGAGGCCCACGGGCTCGCTGCCCAGGAGCAGGCTTCCGGGATCATCCGGGTGGACCGCCTCCAGGACATTCAGCAGCGGACCACCGTCGAGCCGACCCAGACGCGGGTCTTCCGGATCAACTTCGCTCCCGCCGGTGAGATCGAGCCGTCGGTTCGGGCGCTCCTGACGCCGGAGCGAGGCACGCTTTCCGCTTCCAGGGGCACGAACACCCTGGTCGTGACCGATATCCCCGTCGTGCTCGACCAGATCGAGGCGCTCATCGAGGGGCTCGACGTGGAGACGCCGGGGATCACGATCTCGGCCAAGATCATCTTCGTGAACCGGACCGACCTGGAAGAATTCGGAATCGTCTACGAGCTCAAGGACTCCCGCGGAAACCAGATCAACCGGACCTTCCCCGGCGCCCTCGACGAAGACGGCGACGGCATCATCTCGCAGGACGAGCGGGTGCCCATCGGCACGAACGTGATCGCCTTCGGCGGAAACTCGATCGCCGCCATCGGAAACGCGAACCAGCGGGTGTCGGGGCCTGCGGCGCAGTTCCTGACCTCGCTCGTCCTCGGGCGCCACACCCTCCTGTCGTTCGTGGAGGCACTCCAGTCGGTGAACCTCTCCGACATCCAGGCGCATCCGCAGGTCACGGTCCTCGAGAACCAGACCGCGAACATTCTCGTGGGTGAGCGGGTGCCGATTCCGGTGACCCAGCAGACCGGTGTGTCGGGTGGCGCGCAGGACGGGCAGGCGCTTTTCCAGCCCTTCACCGTCCAGTTCCAGGACGTGGGGATCAAGCTCGAGGTGACGCCGCAGGTCGCCGCCGGAAACCTGATCCTCATGGACGTGCTTGCCGAGCGCTCCGGGGTCGAGATCGTGGAGTCCTTCCTGGGCTTCATCTTCAACACCCAGGAGGCCCGCACCCGGGTTCTCGTGGAAGACGGCGAGACGGTAGTCATCGGTGGGCTCACCGTGACCGAGACCGCCGAGCTCCGGAGCGGGATCCCCCTCCTCATGAACCTCCCCCTGGTGGGGCGGCTCTTCCGCCTGACCCGCGAGGAGAAGTCCCAGCGGGATCTCATCATCATGATCACCCCGCAGATCAACCGCCGCTGAGCGCCGGGCAAGGGAGCCGCACGATGCGACGAAACCGATCGAAGCGAACGTTCGGACGATGGTCCGGAGGCGGTCTCCGCCTCGCCGCCATCGCCCTGGTGGGCGCCGGGGTGGCCGCCTGTGACGGGTCGAATGCGTTCCAGCCGGT
>JBJHCE010000087.1:0-12499 GCA_050485865.1 Gemmatimonadales bacterium
CCATCCGAGAAGCGGACCCGCCCCGCGTCGGGGCCCGTCCCGAAGCGCCACACCTCGGGGGTCGCCCGTCCCGACCCGGAAAAGGAGAGGGGATCCGGAAGGAGGGTCCCGCCCCCGCCCAGGAGTCCCGCCAGGGGGCCCGAGACCGGGTTGTCGAAGCGGTCGCGGAGAACGAGGGTGGGTACGGAAAGCGCTTCGTCGTCCTCGCGTCCCAGGAGCTCGCCCTCGATGGAAATGAGCTCGGGGCCGGCGTGGGTCACGAGCACGGCTCCCTCCTTCTCGAGCCCGGCCGAGTGGCGGACCCGGTACTCCAGGGCTCCGGCCACCGTCTCGGACAGGGAAAACGAGACGGGCCCCCCGGCGACGGGCTTCGTTTCTTCCGTGCCCTCCACGGTGAGGGTGACGCTCCCCGGTGCCGCCCCCGAAGGAGCCGCCCCCTTCCCGTCGAGGACGTGCACGGAGAGGGTGAAGGGGTCGCCGGCCCGGGCCGTGCCCGGCGTCTCCACCTCGAGGGATACGGCGTCGCGGGTGACCACCGTGGTGTTCACCGTGCGGGTGCGACCCTCGGCGGTGAAGGTGAGGGTGGCGGTGCCCTGCGCCTCACCCGGGGTCCAGCTCCCTGCCAGGGTGCCGTCGGGACCGGAGGAGGCGGGCCCCTGGAAGGCCCCGCTCCCGGTCCAGGTCACCGGGATGTCGGCGGCCGGGGCGCCGCCCGAGCGCACCACCCGGATCCGCACCGGTGTCGCCTCGTCGGCGTAGACGAGGGTGGCCGGCGCCTCCACGAGCTCGACGGCCGCCACCGGATCGGGCTCCGGGGATGCGGAGTCCGTGCATCCTGCAACGAGGAGGGCCGCCGCTGCAAGGAGGGCGCGCGGTACGGGCCCTGGGGCGCGGAGCGTGCGGGTCGGGTGCGGTGGCATCGTCACGGGGGTGCGGGGAGGGAGGCGGGTTCCGCGGATCGAAGCAAGGAACGGGCCGTCGAGCGCCCGGGCGCAGGCGGTGCGTGTCGGTGGCCCGGGGCCGGCCCTCCCGCCCGAGGCACGCCTCCGGGGTCCCGGGTTCGGGTCCGGGGTGGGAGGTCAGGGGGTCGCATCAAAACAGTGCGTCATTTTTTGGGGGGCGCTGTAACACGGTGCGTCACCGGGAAGTTCCTTCCCCTGCGGAGGGGGAAAATCTTGCCGCATCGGGGCACCTCGGTGCCGGTGGGGCGCGGAAGGACGCGGCCGGGGCGGTGGCACGAAGCTTCCTCCGTTCGGGGCGTGGATTCCTGATGGGTCGGGCCCCGATGCCTGCCCGAAACCGAGAACCTCGCCGCTCCGTGCCGGACACCATCGGCCCGGGGCGATCGGAGACGCCGACGATGCAGCAGCTGAACGAGACCTCGCTCCCCGCCTTCCCGCTCGCCCTGCGGGGGCGCGGAGTGGCCCTCGCCGCCGGGCTCGCCCTGGCCCTCGGGACCGCGGCCTGTGCCGACTCGGGGACGGACCCCATCGACGAGCCGGGCGACGGGACCGCCACCCTCTCCGTGTTCCTCACCGATGCCCCGGGTGACGTGGCCGGCGTCTGGATCGAGATCGACGACATCATCCTGCAGGGCGGGCCCGAGGGGCCCCTTTCCCTCCTCGACGAACCGGTGGGGCCGGTGAGCCTCCTGGACCTCCAGGACGACGTGATGCTTCTCGTGGAGGAGATGGAGCTCGAGCCCGGTACCTATTCCCAGCTCCGCTTCCGCCTGGGCGGCGCGGTGCTCGAGACCGTGGGGGGAAGCGTCTACGCCTTCGGCGGGATGGAGCACCCGGACGGGATTCCCGCCACCGGCACCCTCATGTGCCCGAGCTGCGCCCAGAGCGGGCTCAAGGTGACCTTTCCCGGTGGGATCGTGATCGAGGAGGGGCACAGCGGGATCCTCCTCGACTTCGACGTGGCCCAGAGCTTCGGGCGCCAGGCCGGTCAGTCCGGCCGGTGGGTCATGCGGCCGCTCATCAAGGGAGTGGCCGGGGACCCGGGTGACTTCGACGGGTCGCCCTTCGCCCGGATCGAGGGGACGGTGGCCCTCGCCGTGGACCCGGATACGGGCGAGCCCGTCGTGGCGCTCCCGGTCTGCGGAGTGGGAGAGGGCGCGGTGACCCGGACCCTCGCCGACTTCGTGCCCCGGGCCACCACCACCACGGTCCTCGACGAGGGTGAGCCGATCCCCTTCGTGGGGAGCACCACAGCGGCCGGCGCCTTCCACGTGAACGTCCTCCACGAGGACACCTACGCGCTGGACCACTGGAACGAGATCGTCCTGAACGGGTGGATCCTCTCCTGGCAGGCCCAGGTCTCGCCGGCCTCGGTGGCCGTCGAGGAGGGCGAGGTCGTGGGCGGCGTCACCTATACCATCACCGCCGCGAGCTGCGTCCCCGACGACGGGTGACGCCGGTTCCGCCCGCACGGGCGGAATGACGAGGCGCGGTTGCATCTCCCGAAGGAACATCCCCTTGCACAGGGGCCCTCCGAGGGGGGTGCGCCGCGCCTCTTCGCGTGCCCGGGGGTCACGTCCGACCGGGCGCGCATCCCGTGTTATCTTTTCGGTCTCGAAACCCGAGACCTGGAATCGAAACGAAGGGAGCGAAAGCGACGATGGACGTGAACGACGGCGGGAGCGGAGGGAAGTGCCCGGTGGCACACGGCGGGATGCGCGGAGGGGTCCACGGAGGGATGACCCGGCTGGCCGGGGCCCGGTCGAACCGGGACTGGTGGCCGAACCAGCTGAACCTGGGGATCCTGAGGCAGCACGCCCCGCGCTCGAACCCCCTGGGCCCGGACTTCGACTATGCCGAGGCCTTCTCGAAGCTGGACCTGGAGGCGCTCCGGAAGGACCTGATGGAGCTCATGACCGACTCCCAGGAGTGGTGGCCGGCGGACTGGGGGCACTACGGCCCCTTCTTCATCCGGATGGCCTGGCACAGCGCCGGCACCTACCGCACCGCGGACGGGCGGGGGGGCGCGTCGTCGGGGACGCTCCGGTTCGCGCCGCTGGGGAGCTGGCCCGACAACGGGAACCTGGACAAGGCGCGGCGGCTCCTGTGGCCGATCAAGAAGAAGTACGGGAACCGGATTTCCTGGGCGGACCTGATGATCTTCACCGGGAACTGCGCCATCGAGTCCATGGGGCTCGAGCCCTTCGGATTCGCCGGGGGGCGGGAGGACCTGTGGCACCCCGAAGAGGACATCTACTGGGGCCCGGAGGCCGAGTGGCTCGGCGACCGGCGCCATTCCGGCGAGCGTGAGCTCGAGAGCCCGCTGGCCGCAGTGCAGATGGGGCTCATCTACGTGAACCCCGAGGGGCCGAACGGGAAGCCCGACCCCGAGGCTGCGGTGGCGGACATCCGCGAGACCTTCGCCCGGATGGCCATGGACGACGAGGAGACGGTGGCCCTCATTGCCGGGGGGCACACCTTCGGGAAGGCCCATGGGGCGGGGGACGTCTCCCTCGTGGGGCCCGAGCCGGAAGGGGCCACGATCGCCGAGCAGGGGCTGGGGTGGACGAGCCGCTTCGGGAGCGGGAAGGGAGTGCACGCGATCACGAGCGGGCTCGAGGGGGCCTGGACGCCGGACCCGGTCCGGTGGGACAGCGGCTACTTCGACACCCTTTTCGGACACGAGTGGGAGCTCGTGAAGAGCCCGGCGGGAGCGTGGCAGTGGGCGCCGAAGGACCCGGAGGCCCAGACCCTCGTCCCGGACGCCCATGACCCGGAGAAGCGGAACCCTCCCATGATGGCGACGACGGACATCGCGCTCCTCAAGGACCCGGAGTACCTCCGGATCTCGAAGCGTTTTCACGAGGACCCGAAGGCCCTCGGCGAGGCGTTCCGGCGGGCGTGGTACAAGCTCACCCACCGGGACATGGGGCCGCGGGCCCGGTACCTGGGCCCTCTCGTTCCCGACGAGGAGCTGATCTGGCAGGACCCGATCCCCGAGGTGGACCACGAGCTGATCGACGGCGCGGACATCGCGGCGCTGAAGGAGCGGCTCCTGGCCTCGGGGATTCCGCCGGCGCACCTGGTGGCGACGGCGTGGGCTGCGGCCTCCACCTTCCGGAATTCGGACAAGCGGGGTGGGGCGAACGGGGCCCGGATCCGCCTGGCCCCCCAGAAGGACTGGGAGGTGAACGAGCCGGCGCGACTCGCGCGGACCCTGGAGGTCCTCGAGACGATCCGCTCGGACTTCAACGCCGCCCAGGAGGGCGGGAAGCGGGTGTCCCTTGCGGACCTGATCGTCCTCGGGGGATGCGCGGCAGTGGAGGCCGCTGCTGCTGCGGCCGGGGTGGCGGTGGAGGTCCCCTTCCATCCCGGGCGGATGGACGCCTCGGCGGAGCAGACCGACGCGGCGGCCTTCGACGTCCTCGAGCCCGTGGCCGACGGGTTCCGGAACTACCGGAGAGGAAGTTACACGGTGTCGGAGGAGGAGCTCCTCGTGGACCGGGCGCAGCTCCTGGACCTCTCGGCGCCGGAGATGACGGTTCTGGTCGGAGGGATGCGGGTCCTCGGGGCGAACTTCCGGCAGTCGTCGCACGGGGTCTTCACCCACCGCCCCGGCGTGCTCACGAACGACTTCTTCGTGAACCTCCTCGACATGGGGACGGCGTGGAAGGCCACCTCGGAGGCGGAGGACCGCTTCGAGGGACGGGACCGGGCGACGGGGGCGCTCCGCTGGACCGGGACCCGGGCGGACCTGATCTTCGGATCGAACGCGGAGCTCCGGGCCATTTCCGAGGTCTACGCGCAGGACGACGCGAAGGAGAAGTTCGTGCGGGACTTCGTGGCGGCGTGGAACCGGGTCATGGAGGCGGATCGCTTCGACCTCCGCTGACGCGGGGAGGGGGCCGCCTGCCGGCGCCTGTCGGAACGGGCGGCCCCCTCGCATCTTGGGGGCATGCGTCCTTCGTCGGGTGCCTCGCGCCTCCTCCTGTGGGCGGCCCTCGCGATCCTCTTCCTCCTCCTCTTCCTCTTCCTCCGGCCCGATGCGGCGGGGATGCGGGGGGAGGGGGGAGGGGCCCGTGCGGACCCGGTAGCGCCCCCGGCGGCGCCCTGCGCGGACCGGGGGTGCGTGCGTGCGGTCGTGGACGCCGCGGTCGCGAGGGGCCGCTCCGGCGACTACATGGGGGCCCATGCGCTCCTCGAACGGGCCCGGGTCGAGGGGGGGGCGCTTCACGACGCCTCCCTCGAGGCCGAGATCTACCTTCGGAGCTCCGCTCCGGTGATGCGGATCTCGGGGCTCGAAGACGCCCTGGCCCTGGTCGACTCGGCCCTCGTTCGCCTCGACCGGGCCGACCGGGCAGGGCAGGCGTGGGCCTCGTGCCAGAAGGGAAGCCTCTTCGCCCAGGCCCGGGACCTCCGTGCGCTGGGAGCGGCCCGGGAAGGGGTGGCGCGCCTCGGTGTGCAGGTCGTGGAGGCCGGGGGGCTGGTCGACCCGGGAGCGTTCCTGGCGGAACTGCGAAAGGAGAGCGAGGGAGGTGGGGAAGCGTCCGCACTCCCGGACCACGAGCTGCCCTGGCTCCTGGGCTACTGTGTCTTCACCCTGGGTCAGGCGTTTTCGCTCCAGCCCCGGATCCATGGGGACAGTGCCCGGGTCTTTCTCGAGGCCGCCGCGGAACTGCAGTGGTCGATGGGCCTTGGATTTGGACGGGCCGCATCCCTCCAGTGGCTCGGGGCGCTGGAGCGGATGCGCGGCGCATACCGGGCCTCCCTCGATGCGTTCGAGGCCGCGATCCTCGAGGCGGAGGAGTCGGGGAACGGGTCCGCCCTCGCGTGGGCCCACCTCGGACGCGCCCTCCTCCTGCACGATCTCGGGGACCGGGCGACCGGACGGGCGGGGCTCGAGGTCGCGCACGCGATGATGGTGGCCACGGGCGACCGCATGGGGGTGGCCCGGACCTCGCGGGCGCGCGCGGAGATCGCCCTGCTGGATGGACGCCTCGAGGAGGGGGTCGCCCTCCTCGACGAGGCCACGGAGGTACTTCTCGAACTGGGCGCCGTCGGAGCCGAGGTGGCACGGGTGCCCTTCCTCCTCTGGGCGGCTCGCCTGGGCCGGGACACCACCGCGGTCATCGCCCGGGCGAATGAGCTCCTGGAAGCGGCCGAGTGGGGGCAGAGGCGGATCGCGGGTTCGGTCCCCGTGGCGGATGCCCTGGGTGCGTACCTGACGGTGGGAGCCCTGGAGCACGCGGCCGCGGTTGCGGCGCTCGATCGACTGAGCGCGCAGGCGGCACCCGTCGAGCAATTCGCCTGGGCCGCACGCATGGCGGAGTTCCACGCGCGCACCGGAGACCTGCGGGGTGCCGAGTCCAGGATGGAGGCGGCGCTCGGCTGGCTCGCGGAGCTTCGAAACGAGCTCTACGGAGAGGACCTGAGGGCCGGGGCGCTCGCCCTCGGGATCACGGACTTCGCGGATCCGGACCTCGGGCTCGCCCGCGTGATCGGAGCGCTTGCGGAGGGCGGGAGGGAGGAGGTGGCGTTCGCCTTCGCATCGGAGCTCAGGGCCCGGGACCTCGAGGCGCACCGGATCCGGAGCCTCGCCCTCGCGCCCCTCCCCATTGCCCCAGGGGACGGGGCCGCCAGGACGACTCCGAGGGTGGCCGGGGCGGGGGCGGCGGAGGTGCAGACCGCCCTCTCGCCGGACGAGGCCCTCCTCCTCTACGTGACCGGGCGCGGGGATGAGCCCACGACCCTCTTCGCCCTGACCCGGGACGAACTCAGGTCGTACCCACTTGCCCCCCTCGACGACCTCGAGCCCCGGATCCTCCGCCTCGGAAGCGCGCTGGCCGCCGGGGACGGGGCGCCCGAGCTCCGGGCGCGCCTCGGCGCCGAGCTCCTGGCTCCCGCCCTGGCCGAGCTCCCCGGGGGCGTCCGCAGCCTCCTTCTCGTGCCCGACCAGGGGCTCCATTCCGTTCCCTTCGATGCCCTCCTTCCGGGGGATGCGGAGGGCCCGGTCCTGGTCGAGCGGTTCGCCACCGCGCTCGTCCCCTCGCCCGGGATTCTCGTGGAGCTCCGGACCACCCCCGAGCCCCCGGCGGCGCGGGGGGTGTTCGCCCTTTCGCGCGGCCTCCCGGTGAAGAGCTGGGACGGCACGGTGCTTCCACGCCTCCGCTGGGTCGACCGCGAGGCCCGAAGCGTGGCCCGGGTCGTACCCGGGTCGGTGCGGCGCTCGGGACGGGAGGCCACCGCCGGCGCCCTCCTGGATGCCGCGTCGGGCGGGTGGGCGGTGCTCCACGTGGCGGCGCACGCGAGGGTCGACCCGGACCTGCCGGCGCGAAGCGCGCTCTACCTGGCCCCGGGGGGCGGCCACGACGGAGTGCTGGGGCTCGCGGAGCTGGAGGGCCGGAGCCTCCCGTTTCACCTGGTGGTCCTTTCGGCCTGCGCCACGTCGGGAGGGCGGGAGGACCGGGGCGAGGGGCTCCGGGGTCCGGCCCGGGCCTTCCTCGAGGCGGGAGCCCGGAGCGTGGTGGCCACCGCCTGGCCCGTGGGGGACCGGGTGGCCGCGCGCCAGATGGAGGCCTTCTACGCCGAGCTTGCGGCGGGCGCCCCGGTGGACGAGGCCCTTGCCGGGATGAAGAGGCTGGAGATCGCCGCCGGGGCGCCGCCTTCCGAGTGGGCGGTCTTCCAGCTCCTTGGAGAGCCGCGGACGCGGCTCCCGGGCGGCGGCCGCTGACCCGCTACCGGGTGCACCCCACGGGGAGGATCGTCGCCGGGGAGGCCCGGGAGGTGCCGTCGGGGAAGCGTGCCTCGATCCGTGCCCGCGGGGGCGAGGCGCCGGGGTCGGGCTCGAAGAGGAGGGTGAGGGATCGGGCGTCGCCGGAGGCCTCTCCCGCAGCCTCTCCCGCGGCCTCCCCCAGGGCCAGGAGGTCCCCCTCGGCGGTGAAGAGCTCCACCTGGTAGCCCTCGGCTCCCTCGACGGGGCTCCACCCGACCGTGACAACCCCCGGTTCCGTGCAGGTCGCGGAGGGGGCGGCGAGGGTCCCCTCGCCGCCCCGGAGGGCGTCGCCCCCGGGAGAGAGAGTGCGCCAGGCGAGCCCCGCCCCTCCCACCACGAGAAGGAGGGTCGCGGCGGTGGCCAGGGGCGAGGGGAATCGGAACACCCGGTTTCCGGCGCCCCGCCCCACACCCACGCCAGGGGCCGCCTCTTCGGCAGGTTGGCTCGCGCCGCCCCCACCGGCCTCGAGGAGGGCCCGGACGAGGTGGGCGTCCTCCCGGCAGGGGGCGCAGCGGGCCACGTGCTCGAGGACGGATGCGGCCTCGGTGTCGTGCCCGCCTCGGCCCTCCTCGAGGGCGGAGAGGAGTGCGTGGGCGGGCGGGCACCCTGCACGGGTCTCCGGGTGGTCCATCACCTCCGCATCCCAGAGCGCGCGAAGCGCCTCGTCGCGGGGCCCCGGTTCGACGGGATCGTTCATGGGTTCGGGTTCCTCGTTCCTGGGTTCGCCCGTCATGGATCGCGCTCGGAGGCCAGGGTGCGGGGTGCCGCGGTGGGACCGACGCCGGCCTCCCGGAGACGCTCCCTGAGGTCCTCGAGTCCCCGGTAGAGGAGGTTCCGGACCCGGTGCTCCCCCCAGCCCAGGAGGGGGGCGATTTCCGTGCGGTGGTATCCGGCGAGCCAGAGGGAGACCACGGTGCGCCGGTCGGGGCCGAGGGCGGCCACCGCACGGTCAAGGGCCGCGCCGGTGTGTTCCCGTTCGAGTCCGCCGTCGGCTCGTTCGCGGGCCGGGAGTTCGGGCGCCGCTGCGTCGTCAATGCTCCGGGTGTGCTCTATCCCGCGCCGCTCCCTCAGGAGGTCGAGCGCCGCCCACCGGGCAGCCCTGTACAGGAAGGACGGGGCGACCCCGTCCAGTTTCTCAACCTCGGGCGCGGCCTTCCAGAGACGGAGGCGTACCTCCTGCACGAGCGCGTCGCGCTCGGCGGGGCTCAGGCGCATGCGCCCCGACAGCGCGTCGAGCTCGGAGGCGAAGCGCCGGAGGACGCCTTCGAGGGCCTGTTCCCAGGGGTCGTTCGGGGGCACGCGGGGTGGGGTTGGGAGGGGCGGCGGAGCGCCGGGTTCCGCAAGATGGGAGGATCGCCGGGGGAGCGGCAATCCCGCGGAGTGAGAAGAATCGGCTCCAGGCGCCGTCAATCCGGATGAGACCCCGAACCCGGACGCCTGTGCAGGACCTGCCGGACCGGATCGCCCCACCTGAACGGATGGATCCTTCCCATGGCCCGTTTCTCCGCTCCTCGTCATCGCCTGCCGGGCTTCCTGCCCCTCGTCGCCGGAGGGGTCGCCTTCGCCTTCCTCTCCGCCTGCGGTGGGGGAGACGGGTCCGGTGGCGCCGATCCCACCCCTCCGCCACCTCCGCCTCCGTCCCCGGTGGCTTCCGTGGAGTTTACCGGCGGGGCGCCGGCCCCCCTCGTCGTGGGCACGACGGTCCAGCTCCAGGCCCGGACCCTCGCCGCGAACGGCACGCTCCTCTCGGGGCGGACGATCACCTGGGCGAGTTCCGCGCCGGCGGTGGCCACGGTGTCCGGGGCGGGGCTCGTCACGGCGGTGGCACCGGGGACGGCGATGGTCACGGCGACCTCGGAGGGGCAGAGCGCGTCCGTGGAGGTGACGGTGATCCCCCCGCCGGTGGCCACCGTGGAGGTGACCCCGAACTTCGCGAACCTCGAGGTGGGTGAGACGGCCACCCTCCAGGCCACGCTCCGCGATGCCCAGGGGAACGTCCTCACCGGCAGGGAAGTGGCCTGGGCCTCGGGGGCACCCCTCGTGGCCACCGTGGACGCGGACGGCCTCGTGATCGGGGTGGCCCCCGGGGATGCTTCGGTCACCGCCACCTCCGAGGGGCAGACCGGGACGGCATCGGTGACGGTGACATCGGCCACGGCCCCCCGGATCGACCATGTCGAGCCCGCCGTGTTCCTCGAGGGAGAGACGGCGACGATCACCGGAGCTCGCTTCGCACCGACGACGGCTGGGAACGTCGTGCGCCTGGGAGCCCGGCCGGTGGAGGTGCTCCAGGCCACCGAGTCCCAGCTCACGATCCGGATCCCCTCCGGCGGCTGCTTCCCCGAGGGAACAGAGACCCTGGAGGTGAAGGTCGGTGCCGAGGAGGCGGCTCGGCTCCACCCGTTCCGGCCCGCAGGGCTCCTGGACACTCCGGCCGGCCAGCTCCACGTGATCCGGGCTCCGGCGGAGCTCTGCGTCCAGATCCCACAGGGGGCCGGGAGCGGGGAGTACATCATCGGGGTCCAGTCCACCTCAGAGGTCCCGGACCTGAAGACCCCCGTGCGGGTCTCGGCCCGGGTGGCGGGCCTCCCCGAGGTGCCCTTCGCCGGGGGAGCCCCCTTCCGGAGCTTCACCGGAAGGGGGGGCGGGATGGTCCCCTCCGCCGACGACTACTGGGCAGAGCACCAGCGGAACCACCTGGCGTTCATGGAGGAGCAGGAGCGGTTCCTCGCCGCGTTCCAGGCCCGGGGGATTCCCACCGCGGCCATGGGGGAAACGGCGGCGATGATCCCGGCAACGGCGGCGGTGGGGGACACCTTTCAGCTCAGCCTGGCCTTCACCGGTGCGTGCGCCGCCACCCCGAAGCACCCGATGGTCGTGCGGGTGAAGAGCGAGCGGGCCTTCATCGTGACCGATCCCGGACCCGACGGGGACCGGTATACCCAGGCGGAACTCGACGGCAAGGGTGCATTCATCGACCAGTTCATCTACGCCAGGCACGAGGAGTTCCTGGGAGACTTCACCGATATCGACGGGAACGGGCGCCTCGTGGTGGTGGTTTCGCCCCGGGTCAACGAGGTCGGAGGGGTGCTCGGCTTTGCGCGGGGCGTCGATTTCTTCGACCCTGCGACCTGTCCCCAGTCCAACGGCGGAGAGTACCTCTACGTGATCGCACCAGACCCTGACGCCGCTTCAAATGCGTCGGAGTTCAAGGCGAACGCGCTGGCGGATTTCCCGAGGCTCGCCGCCCACGAGATTGCCCACGTCGTGCAGCTCGGACGGCGCCAGACCACGGGGAAGCCGGGCATGCCCACATGGGTGACGGAGGGGCAGGCGGTGCTCACGGAAGAGTACACCGGCATGGCCACCCTCGGATTCCAGCAGGGTCAGAACTTCGACCGGAGCGTGGCAAATGCCGCCCATGGTGCACTCGGCACCTTCTGGTTCCGCATCCGGTTCCAGGACATGCTCTTCTACTTCGGGTACGAGTCGGGAACGACGCGAAAGGAGGGCGCGCCCGAGGGGTGTGGATGGCTCTCCTCCGACTGGATCCACGCGGGAACGAGCGGAGTCTGCAACTACGGCAGGATCCCCTACGGCCCTGCGTGGTCCTTCCACCGGTACGTGGCGGACCACTACGCGCACCGGGTGGGAGGCGATGCGGCCCTCCATCGGGCGATCGTGGATCTTCCGTCGGTTTCCCTCGCCACCGTCGCAAACCTCGTGGGCGAAGACTACCGGGACCTTCTGGCCGGGTGGGCGGCGACGCTCTGGACCGATGGGCGCGGCCCCGGATACGAGGAGACGCTGACCTTTCCTTCCTGGGACCTGCGGGACATCGAGAACGCCTACGTGGCGACGGGGCACCTGACCCCCTACGCCCACGGCTTCGCCCCGTTCCAGCGAGACCTGACCCTCGCCGCCGGGTCCTCCGCCTATCTGCGCTTGTCGGGGTCTGAACAGCGGGGGACGGCGCTCAGGGTGACCACCCAGTTCGGCACGCCCACCAGCCCGTTCGTCCAGGTGTGGGTGGTGCGGGCGCCATGACCGGTGCGAAGATGTTCGCCGCGGAGGAGGGCGTGCGGCCCCTCCGGCAACGCCGGCCGTTCCCGGCACGGGCCCTCCGCCGTACCGCGCTCGCGCTCGCCCTGTCCACTGTCCCACTTGGGTGTGGGCTCGGTGGGGAGGGGGAGGGGGAGGGGGTGGGAGAGGGGACCCGGTCCCCTGACGGCTCGGCACCCCAGTCCGTCGGAGCGGATGCCACCGACGGGGGATTCGACCCGGTCCGCCTCGGGGGGCACGATGCCGCCCCGGGGACCCCTCCAGGGGCCGCCCGGCACGGAGCCCACACTGAAGCCGGACAGTCGATGGTGGAGGGCGAGGTGGGCACCGCCGGCGCCGGGCCCCTGGTGCAGGTGGTGCTCCTCCGGGGGGAGGGGGCGCCGGTGATGCTCGGGCGGCTGGACGGGGTCGTGGACCCCGCCGCCGACCCGGAGCATCCCCTGGCGGAACTCGCTCGCCTCGTGGGGGCCACGGTCCGGGTCATGGGGCGGGCCGATGCCTTCGAGGTGGGGCCGATGCAGGGGTTCGGCGTGACCGGCTACGAGATCCTCGCCATCGAGGGCGTGCGGCCCCTGACGGGGCTCCTCGTGCGGGGGAGCGCGGGGGAGGGCACGCCGGATGTGCTCGAGCCCGATGGAGGCGGCCCCTTGCGCATCCTCCGAGGTGTTCCGGAGGGGTTCCCCGCCGATCGAACACGGGTCTG
>JBJHCE010000088.1:0-12481 GCA_050485865.1 Gemmatimonadales bacterium
TGGTCCGCGAGGGGTCCGACGTCACCGTGGTGACCTGCGGGGCCCTCGTGAAGCGCTCCATGGATGCGGCGAAGGTGGCCGCCGCGGAGCACGGGGTGGAGGCGGAGGTCATCGACCTGAGGACGCTCAGCCCCCTCGACATGGACCGGATCGCCGATTCGGTGAAGAAGACGAACAAGGTGGTGATCGTCCACGAGGACTCCCTCTCGTGGGGGATCGGCTCGGAGATCGCGGCGAGAATCGCCGACGAACTCTTTCCCTGGCTCGACGGCCCGGTGCGCCGGGTGGCGTCCAAGGACACGTGGGTGGCGTACGCCCCCGATCTGGAACAGGTGATCCTTCCGCAGGTCGACGACGTACTGAAGGCCGTGGTGGAGCTCGCCCGATACTGACCCCGCCCGAAGGAGAAGCACCCATGGACGCCCGACGTCGCCCGTGCCCCCGCGCCCCGTGGAGGCGCACGCTCGCCCTTGGTGGCCTTCTCCCCGTGGTCGGGGTCCTGCTCGGGGCGCCGGGCCATGCCGAGGGCCAGGCCCCGGTGGAGAGCCCCGCCGTGCTCGTCTCCCTCCTGGGTGGGATCCAGGGCACGGACCCGGAGCCGCACCTCTTCGGGGGGGTGAACGTGGGGGCGCGGTTCCTCGGAGCCACGGGCTTCGAGTTCCTTGCCCTGGGTGGCTCGGGGCGGGCGTACAACTCGGTGCTCGTGGCAACGGGCCCCGCCTTCCGGATCGCGGACGGACCGGGGCTCGGGGTGCGGGCCTGGGCGGGGCTCGCCGTGTACGGCGAATCGCTCCGGGACCCGGGGATCGACGCCAACGACCGGAGCATGGTCGGGGTGGGCGGGGGCGTGATGTTCCGCTTCCCCGTGTGGAAGGGCGCCCTCGCCGGGGGCCTGGTGCACTGGCGCGGATCCTACGATGACACCGGGTTTCCCCAGGGCGCCTCGGCGTCGGGGACCCGCCTGATGATGGGGGTGGGCCGATGAGCCGCCGCTTCCTCTCCGCGGGTCTCCTCCTCGGCGTGGTCACCCTCGCCGGGTGCGATGCCGACCCCCTCCTCTACCCCTCGCCCCAGTCCCTCGAGGTCATACGGGCGCCCGGCGGGGCGGGGCCCGCCACCGGGACCGTGGGCGAGTTCGTGGACCCGGCCGTGGTCTTCCGGGTCCTCGACGGGAACGGGAACCCGGTCCCCGGGGCCCGGGTCCAGGCCTCCGTCATCTCCGGGGCGGGCTCCATCGGCGCCACGGAGTACCGGTCCAACCGGCAGGGGCTCGTGGTGATCGAGGCCTGGAGGCTCGGTGAGCAGCCGGTGGCGAACCGGGTGGGGCTCTCGATCCTCTCGCACGCGGGGGTGGACCTCCCCGGCGGGGGAACATCGGTCACCGTGGCCGAGGTGATCGCCCTCCCGGGGGCGCCCTCCGAGGTCGTCCGCCCCTCGTCCGCTCCCCTCGAGGGGAGGGTCGGGTCCCCGGTCACCCCTTCGGCCCGGGTGCTCGTGACGGACCGGTTCGGAAACCCCCTCCAGGGGGTCGAGGTGGCCTTCCAGGTCTCGGTGGGAGGCGGCTCGGTGGGGCAGCCGGTGGCGACCACGAATTCGGCGGGGATCGCCGACCCCGGCCCCTGGATGCTCGGGCCGACCATGGGGACCCAGGAGCTCGTGGCCTCGGTGGTGGATGCTCCCGGCGTCTCCCTGACCCTCTCCGTGGTGGCCATGCCCCCCTGGTCGGTGGAGGGAGTCCACGTGAACCAGGGGAACCAGACGCTGGACGGGGGCATTCCCCTCGTGCGGGGGCGGGGCGGCCTCCTCCGGGCCTTCTTCCGCGGTGGGACGGAGTCCGCCCCCGGGATCCGGGTCCGCTTCCGGATCCGGCAGGGTGGCACCGTGGTGCTGGACGAGCTGGTGGCCCGGACCGACGGGGGTGGGATCGATCCGTCGCCCCCGAACACCGACTTCCTGAGCCGGTCGTGGAACGTCGCGGTGCCGGGGTCGCTGATCCAGCCCGGAGCGGAGCTCCAGGTGGTTCTCGACCCGGACGGGATTCTCGGACTTCCGCCCGAGTTCCAGGTCCAGTGGCCGGTGGGCGGGGGGTGGGCGCCCCTGGAGGTGGTGGAGGTTCCGGATTTCCGGGTCACCTTCGTCCCCATGGTGACGCCGTACTGGGGAACCACGGGACGGATCACCCCGGCCAACCTGATGGACTACGCCGCCGAGACGGTGGACAAGTTTCCCATTGCCGGGTTCGACTTCACGGTCCGCGATGCACCCTTCACCTTCGACGGAAGCTTCGCCGCCGGAAGCAACGGGTGGTCCAACGCCCTGGGGGCGATCCGCGAGCTCCGTCTCGCCGAGGGGAACCTCACGCGCTACTACCACGGGGTCCTCCAGCGCCCCGGGGGCCCGGGGGTGGCCGGGATCGCCTACGTGGTCACGAACCCGGCCTCCATCGACTTCCTGGCCGCAGTGTCCTACGACATTCTCCCCGACGCCGGCGGAGTCATCGCCCACGAGTTCGGCCACAACTGGGGGCGCTTCCACGCTCCCTGCAACGTGGAGCAGAACCCGGCCCAGCCCTTCCCCTACCCCCAGGCCCAGCTGGGCTTCGCCGGGTATTCCGCGTTCCACGCGGCGCTTCGGCCCACGAACCAGTACCGCGACGTCATGGGGTACTGCCGCCCCTTCTGGACCTCGGACTTCACCTTTGCCCAGGTCCTGGCGATGCGGAGGGCCCGCCCGGTTGGGTCCCCGCCCATGCCGGAGCCCTGGGGGAGCCTCTCGGCGCCGAATCTCCTCGTGGGAGGGGGATGGTCGGCGAACGACGGGGCCTTCGTGAATGCCGCCTTCGAGGTCGACGCGCCACCCTCCACGACCTCGTCCACGGGCGCCGTCCGGGTCGAGGTCCTGGGCGCCGACGGGACCCTCCTGGCCTCGGGCCGCTACCCCGCGGTCCCCATTGCCCACGCCGAGGACCCGACCCTCTTCCACTTCGGCGCGGTGGTGCGCCTCCCGGCCGGGGCCGAGCCCCACTCGATCCGGGTCACCACCCCGGTGGGTGACGTGGAGCGCGAGCCCGCTCCGGACCCCCGGACCCCCGGCGCCCTTCCAGGCGGCCTTCCGGGCGCCGCCGCCGCCGCCCTCGCCCCCGACCTCCGCGTGGACCCGGTTCCGGCGCCCTCCGGCAGTGCCCAAGCGGCCTTCGCCCCGGGGGAAACCGCGCCCGCCGGATGGGCCCGGGTCCGCTGGGACGTGGAGCGTCACCCGCGGATCATGGTGCGGGAGGACGGTGGCGAGCGGAGGGTGATCGCCATTCTCGAATCCGGTGACGCGGTGATCGCCCTTCCGGCGCCTGCCTCCGGGGTCCCGTCGATCCAGGGCACGGCCCGCCTCTCCTTCCACCTCTCGGACGGCGTGCGCACGGTGCGGGTGGCGGACCCCCGGGGGGAGGCCCCCTGACCCCGGGCTCCTGACCCGCCCCGAAACGGGAAAGGCCCCCGGCGACCTCGTGTCGCCGGGGGCCTTTCCATGCCCCGTCACCCCTCCCCGGTCACGCCTCCCCCCGTGGGGGGGTTCGGCGGGGTGTCCGGCTCCGGATCCACCGCTCCCGGCTGGGGGAGGGAAGGCTCGGTCTCCCCTCGCTCGAAGAAGGGGGCCGGGAGCCCGAACTCGGCCCGCCGGGTCTCGAAGTGGTCCCACCCCCAGCCGTCCAGGAGGTCGTTCCGGAAGATCACCGGGTTCACCGTGCTCCGCGACGCCTCGGGCTCGGCCCCCTCGGGTGCCGTGACCCACAGCACCTCGATGGCGTCGCCGGCATGGAGGTAGGTGCTGCGCCTGTGCCCCCAGGAGACCCGCCGGTCCCCCTCGGTCACCTCCAGGGGGCCATAGGGGAGGGCGTTCAGCACCTCGGACTTGGGGGTGCCGGCCTCGAGGGGACCGAGCGCGTCGGCACCCGGAAGGGAGGGCCCCTGGGGGCCGCACCCGGCGGCCAGGAGGAGGAGGAGGAGCGCTGCGGGAAGGGAAAGGATCGGACGTCGTGCCATACGCTGGTTCACCGGGTTCATCAGGGGGGCGGGACGGGGAGAACGTTCGGAACAAAGGTACCCACAAACCGCCGAATGACGAACGCCCTCCCCTCGCGAAGAGGGGAGGGCGCCGCCTGCTGCGTCCTGCGGGTCCCGGCGAGGGACCGGCCGTTGTTCAGGCCGGCCCCCGCGCGGGAGGTCCTGCTCGCGGTGTTACCAGACGACGGTCTCGCCCAGGGTGACCAGCCCGTCGAACGAGCTGTTCAGACCGACCGCATGGAACGTGGTGCCGCTGGCCGTGCCGGGCGCCGTGAAGGTCCACCGCCAGTCGCGGCGGATGCCGTCGTCGGCCGCCGGGAACCCGTCGTTCGGGGTCGGCGTCGCGAACCCGAGCACCCGGACGTTCCCGCCATCCTGGGTCACCACCGCAACGGCGGTGAAGGGGTTCACGAAGGTGGAGGCGGAGCCACGGGCCTGGATCGTCAGCGTCACCGTCCGAGTGGTTCCGCTCGTCGGGAACGTCGCGGAGGTGATCATCCAGCCCTGGTCGTTCGTGGCCGGATCACCGAAGTCGATGTCGTTCCAGATATCGGCATCGGGCTCGGAGACCTGCGCCGGAGCGATCGCCGCCGAGGTGGAGACGATGCCGAGGCCCGTCTGCCACGGCGTCGTGATCGACGGGAACCCGGAGTTCACCCGGGCGTCGGCCATGTCGGGACGGTTGATCGTCCCGGCCGGCAGGTCATCGGCGTCCACACCGGTCAGCGACCGGATGAGGGCACCCGTGTTGAAGGTGAGGAACTGCGGGCGGACGATGACGTCGTTGAACTTGACGCCGTCCTGCGACACCGCGGTGGTGGCGTTCCACACGGTGAGGTCCACCTGAGCGCCCGCCTGCTCGACGTTCGGGTACCGGAGCCCGAAGGACTTGGACACGATTTCCACCGCATCGTCGGCCACGGCCTGGAACTCGATGTCGTCACCCCCGTTCCAGGGGAGGCTGATGGCCGTCTGGAGTCCCTGGACGATCGTCGGGCTCAGGTCGTTGTTCACGTAGACCAGGCGCGCGAGCGTGGAGCTCACGTTTCCGGCCTGGTCCCGGGCCCGGGCCTGGTAGATATAGTACCCCTCATCCACCGCGGCACCCAGCGGCTGGCTGAAGCTGATGAGCGTCGGGCTGTGGACGTAGGTCGTGACCTGGCCACGGTTCGGCGCCACGAAGTTGCCGGCGGCGGCCGCCGCGAACGGCGTGCTGCTCAGCGTGCCCGACCCCACGACCGCCGTACGGGCGAGGGCGGTGGGCGAGGCGAGGTAGTTCGCCGTTACCCGAACGAGGGTGTGCTCGAGGGCGAAGAGGGTGTCCGATGCCGCCACGTAGGAGGCGGGGACGCCGAAGCCCGACACGTTGTCGAGCGCCCGCACGTCGAACTGCTCCGTCGCCGAGATGTTCAGGGTCGTGGTGTCACGCCGGATGGCGTCCACGTCCATCGTGTCCCACTGGAGCTGCGGCGCGTTCTTGTCGACACCGAAGGTGGCAAGCGCGTTCGGTGCCGCACCCGCGGACTGCGAGATGACCCGGGAGTTCCCGAGGCGGTCACGCACCACGGCCTGGACGTTGTAGACCTCGTTCGTGAGCGAGTTCGGGATGTCCGCCGGGGTGGTCACGTCGTCGGCAATGACCGTCGCGCCCTGGCGCACCCGGAAGGTCCGGGCGCAGCCGGTGGCGCACCCGACGCCGGCGTCGCTGGCGTTCGTGTACCCGGAGGAGAAGGTGTACGCACCGTTCACCCAGTTCGCCCGGTTCCCGACGGAAGCAATGCGCGCGATGGCGATGGCGCCGCCCGCGGGGGCGACCCGGTCGATCCGGACCGGGAAGGGGTGGGCCGTGAGGCCGAAGCGGGCGGTCCCGTTCAGGATCGCCGACGGGCCGGGCTCGTTGCTCACGATGGAGCTGAAGCTCGGCGTCACGGCGCTGCTCTCGGTGGTGGCGCAGGTCCGCGTGAACGCGAACGGAGCGGTCGTCATCGAGTTCGACGAGCCGCACATGTTCATCGACACCGAGTTCACCGTGCCGCCGCCGTAGAGGACGGGGTAGGCGGTGACGGTGGCGGTTCCGAAGTCGGGGCCGCCGTACCAGATGAAGCCGTTGCCGTCGATCTCGGAAGGCTTCGTGGTGATGTCGGTGGTGACGTGGAAGCCGCTCGTGTTGTTGAAGCGCACCGGCACCGTGTTCGACGGGCGGTCGGCCTCGGTTCCAGCCACCTCGAGGGCGGCGGAGATCACCCGGTCGCCGTTCATGTGGCGGGGGGTGGCGGTTCCGGCGGAGGTGTTGATCGAGTAGAAGTCCGTCCGGAAGGAGAGGGTCACCTGCTGCATGGCCTCGCCCACCTCGGGCTCGTCCATGGCCTCGATGGCGGCGGCCCAGACCTGGGCGGCGACTTCAACGCCGTCCACGTAGAGGACCACGCGCTCGATGGTGTCGTCCTTCGGATCCACGTTCAGGGTCACGTCGACCTGACCGGAGATGTCCTCGAGGTCGGCCGGGAGGCCGCCCTGGTTCACGCCGGCGATCGAAATGGTGGCCGGAGTCATGGCCGGCGGAGCGGTCACGATGACCTGGGCGCCGGCGTTCGCCGACTGGTTGCCCTTCTCGACGGTCACGGTGATGGAGGCGCTTCCGGCAGCGACGCCGGTGGCGCGGCAGCCGGTAGCGGTGGTGGCCACGGTGGCCACGCCGGTGGCGGACGAGGAGCAGGTCCAGGAAGCCTGGGCCCCCTCGGCGCCGCCGGAGACGCCCACGGCGAAGTCAGCAACGGCATTCACGCCGATGGACTGCTGGGCGGGCGTCATCGTCACCTGGAGCGGCGGCGGCGGCGGTGCGGGCTGGTCGACGATGGTCACATCGTCGCCACACGCCGCAACGCCGATCGCCAGCACTCCGGCGAACATGGCGGAACGGTAGAGCTTCTTCATGCATTCCCCCTTGAAGGGTTTCCGTGGCACCCCGTCCGGGGCACCCTGGTGATGGTTTGGTCCCTGATGGACCGTGGGCGGGATCGGGGCGCCAGGAGCGCCGGTTCCGGGACCCGCATACTTCCGGGCGCACGAGTTGCAGGAGTCGTGCCACCGGGATCGAACGGGGAAAGGGCGCCGCAGCGCGCCTCGTCCCCCCTGCGTGTTCTCGGCTCCGTGGATTTCCGAGGGCGGGTGCGGCGAACCCTCAGATTTCCACGGGGCCCACGTCCCGGGAAGGCGGAAGGGCCCGCCCCGCGACGCACGCGGGACGGGCCCTTCCGGACCCTGGCCAGGGACGGGAATCGTCAGCCGCGAACCGCGGCCAGATCCGTCTCGTAAGCCTGCCACACGCCCGGGCGAACCGGGACGTAGAGCCGCTGGAACGGGCTCTGGGCATTGGCGTCGGCGAAGAGGGGCACGCCCCCGAACTCGCCCACGCGCCGGATGTTGGCGCAGTTGAGGCTCACCTCGCCTCCGGCCTTCCGGTACTCGCGGTTCTCGAAGGCCACGGGCTCGTCGTTCACGAACCAGTCGCGACCGCTGGCGTACTCGCCGGCGAAGGCCACGCCGGTCCCCAGGTCCTGCACCCGGACCCGCCGGGGGCCGACCAGGGTGTCACCCTGCGGCGTGATGTAGACCGTCACCGTCTCGCCGGTGGCGAGGCAGAGCTGGGTCGGCGTCCCCTCGGGGAGCGCCGGCTCCACGGTCTCGCGCACCACCACCGTGTCCGGCGGCGGCGGCGGGAGCTGCACGATCTCGGTCTCGGTCCGGTTGCCGATCATCATCGAGAGTCCGGCCTGAACGCCGAAGTTCGTGGTCGCAGGACGCACGAAGGGCGTGAGGTCGTCATCGGCGGGCACGTAGTACCCGAAGCCCTCGAGGCGCGCCGAGAACATCTCGTTGAAGTTCAGCCGGAGCCCGAGGAGTCCGCCGGGACCGCCCCCACGGGCGCCGACCCTCCGGACCCGGGAGTAGTTGTCGTAGGCGTAGCCGGCCCCGACCAGGAGGCTGAGCGTCTCGTTCAGCCCGTGGTTGTAGAGGAGCCGGGCCTGGATGAGCTCGTGCGCCAGGTGGGTGGAGGTAACGCGCTCCGGTCCCTGGGCCGTCGGGCGGCTCCAGGTGATGGCGTCTTCGAGCTCGGGCTCGGCGTACGTCCAGTCCACCTCGACGGAGAGGTTCGGCAGGATGAAGAAGCCGGCACGGCCCCCTCCGCCGAAGGCATTGTTGATGCCCACGTCCTCGTGGTAGAGCGTGTAACGTCCGACGGCGCCCAGCTCGACGGTCCCGGCCCGCTGGGCCACGGCCATCTCCGGAAGGAGCAGGGCAGCAGCGGCCGCCAACGCCAGGATGTAACGTCCCTTCATGGAGCCTCCCTGAATGGTAGGAACTCGGTTGAGATCCGCGTTCAGCGCCCCGACCCAGCGTGGTGCGGCCCGTCGGGGTTGAGGAGGCAGAGCCGCCGCATGGGCGCCTCTCCCGTCCCTCGCCAGTTGGTCGCGGGGAATATATCGAAGGGGAAAAGACCGCACAATACTGGCACGTTCGCCCTCCCCGGCGAAGTTACGACCACGGTCAGGAAAATCTGTTCCCCGGCTCCGGGGGGTCCGCCGCCTCCTTCACCCCCTTCACCGCCCCTCCCTCGAGGAGTTCCTCCACCGGCTCGGCCCCCTGGCGCACGTACGGAAGGATGAGGCGCACGGCCCGGTCGAAGAAGAGGTAGTTCCAGGCCCAGTTCACGAGAACGAGCACCCGGTTCCGGAACCCGATGAGCTTGGCCACGTGCACCACGAGCCAGAGGATCCAGGCGGGAAGCCCCCGGAAATTCCGCCCCGCCACCCGCGCCACGGCGGCGTTGCGCCCCACCACGGCAAGCATCCCGGGATCCCTGTACCGGAAGGCCCTGGGCGCCTCCCCGGCAAGTACCCGGAGCATGTTCCGGGCGGCGAGGGTCCCCTGCTGGAGCGCTACCGGGGCGACCCCGGGAAGGGCCTCCCCCTCCTCCTCCAGGTACGCCAGGTCCCCGGCGCACCAGAGCCCGGGCATCCCCTCCACCTGGAGGGTCTCCGCCACCCGGATCCGGCCGCCCGGGCCCATGGGGAGCCCCCACCGCTCCGGCCCGTCCGCCCCCCGCACCCCCCCGGTCCAGACCACCGTCCCGGTCTCGAGCGCGTCTCCCCCCTCGAAGACCACCCGGTCCTCGTCCACCCGTGCCACCTTCGTCGAGAGCCGCACCTCCACCCGCCGGCGCTCGAGGCGCCGCCCGGCGTAGTCGGCCAGGGTGCCGGGCATCCCCAGGAGCACCCGGTCCAGCGCCTCCACGAGGACGATCCGGACCTGGGTCATGTCGATCATGGGGTAGTCCTTCCTGAGGGGACCGTGCACGAGCTCGGCCAGGGCGCCGGAGAACTCCACCCCGGTGGGCCCCGCCCCCACGATGGTGAAGGTGAGGAGCCGCCGGCGCCGGGCCCGGTCCTCCTCCACCGCCGCCGCCTCGAAGCACCCGAGAATGTGGTGCCTGAGCGGGATCGCCTCGTCCATCGTGCGGAGCGGGTAGGCGTGCTCCCCGGCGCCGGGGACCCCGAAGAAGTGCGTCGTGGCGCCCATGGCCAGGAGGAGGTGGTCGTACCCCAGCGTCTCCCCGCCCACCGTGGCCAGGCGCCGCTCCGGGTCCACCGACTCGAGCGCCGCCATCCGGAAGCTCACGTTCCGGGACTTCCGGAGCACCGACCGCACCGGGTACGCGATCTCGGTGGGGCCGAGCTCCGCCGCCGCCACCTGGTAGAGGAGGGGAAGGAAGGTGTGGTAGTTGTTCCGGTCCACGAGGACCACGTCCACCGGGGCGTCACGGAGTCGCTGGACCGCCCAGAGCCCGGCGAATCCGGCTCCGACGACGATGATGCGGGGTCTGGCCACGGGGCGGACTCCTCGGGTTGGGGAGGGTTCGGGGGATGCGGCGGGGGCGGAGGGCGGGTCCCCCGCCCCGGCCTCGCGGGCACCCATGCGGCCGGGGACCCGCCGACGGGCCGGGGCCCTTCGGCGTCCCGCCTCAGGGCACGGGAAGCTCGGGCTCCACCGTCCGCTTCCAGGCGAGGAGCCCCCCCTCCAAGTTCCCCACCTCGGCAAAGCCCAGGCGGGCGAGGCGGCTCGCCCCCTCGGCGCTCCGTCCCCCCGCGCGGCAGACCACGACAACCGACCGCCCGCGCGGCAGATCCGCAAGGCTCCCCGGGAGGGCGGCCAGCGGAACGTGGACGGCCCCGAGGCCCTCGAGGTTCCCGGCGTCCCACTCCCATGCCTCCCGGACGTCCACCACGAGGGGCGGGTTCGGGCCCGCGAGGGCGTCGCGGAGTTCGGCGGGGGTCAGGCTCCGGCCGGGAGCCCCCGGTGGCGCGTCCGCGGTCCCGTCCGGCGCGTCACCGCACACCCGGTCCCAGTCCGGAAGCAGGGCCTCGGGGTCCGCAGCCGGGCCACAGGCGGGGCAGTCCGGGTCCTTCCGCGGGCGGATCTCCCTCAGGCGGAGTCGGGCGGCGTCGAAGACGAGGAGGCGGCCGACGGCGGACTCGAGGCCCCGGGCCGCAGGGCGCCGCCCGCCGTCCGAGACGATCCACTTCACCGCCTCGAGCGCCTGGAGGCTCCCGATCACCCCGGGAAGGGCGCCGATCACCCCGGCCTGGGCGCATCCGGGCACCGCCCCGGGCGGAGGTGGGTCGCGGAAGAGACACCGGTAGCAGGGTCCGCCCGGGGCGCCGAAGAGGGCGAGCTGCCCCTCCCACCGGTCGATGGCGCCATAGACCCAGGGGATCCCCACCCGGAGGGCCGCATCGTTCACCAGGTACCGGGTGGCGAAGGAATCGGAGCCGTCCACCACGAGGTCGTGGGCCCCCAGGAGCTCCAGGGCGTTCCCCGCATCCAGGCGGACCGGGTGCGGCTCGACGCGGATCTCCGGGTTCAGGGCCCGGAGCCGCTCGGCCCCGGATTCCACCTTGAGGCGCCCGGAATCGGGCGTGGCGTGGAGGACCTGGCGCTGGAGGTTCGAGAGCTCCACCCGGTCCGGGTCCACGATCCCGAGCGTCCCCACCCCGGCGGCGGCCAGGTAGAGGGCCGCCGGGGACCCGAGCCCCCCGGCCCCCACGACGAGGACCCGGGCCCGGGCCAGGAGCTCCTGCCCCTCGGGCCCCACTTCCGGAAGGACCAGGTGGCGGGCGTATCGAAGCACGGTCCCCTCCCGCAGGCTACCGGAACGCGTCCCGGGGCTGCCCCTGGTAGGTCACGAGGAATCCCTCCGCCGTGTGGGCGAGCTCGTCGGCCAGTTCCTCGTCGTCCCGGAGTCTCATGGCGGCGTCGGAAAGCTGGGCGTACATGAAGTAGAACTGGAGCGGGATGTTGTTCGAGGCCCGGTCCTGCCAGAGCAGCCGCTCGTAGAGGCCGCGGTACGTATGGACCTCGCGGGCAAGGCGAAGCGAGGTGTCGAGATCCACCCAGTCGCCCCCGAGCATGGGGGAGGTGCGCACCACCCCCGGATCGGCTTCCAGGTCCTCGATCCGGAGGCGCGACGAGAGCCCCTGGCGCACCGCCCAGCGTTCGAGCCCCAGGGTGGAGGCAAGCCCCCCCGTGCCGGCAAAGTGGATCGGGCGCTCGCCGAGGGAGTCCCGGATGATCGCCAGCGCGATCCGGCTCCCCCTCCCGAGGAAGACCCCCGCCTCGTAGCGGACCGGCTGCCCCCCCAGCGTGATCGTGAAGTCCTGGGGGAGGACCCCGCTCGCCACCTGGTCCAGGTCGGCGTCGGAGAGCACCGTCAGGGAGCGGGTCGGCGAGGAGGGCGGCGCCGGGTAGATCGAACGCACCCCTTCGGGCGCCCCGGCCCCGGGCTCGAAGGGACGCTGGCGCCCGGGGCTCGTGTGGTAGTTCAGCTGCCTCGGGTACCAGGGGGTGTAGAGGTACTGGTACACGATCACCGTCACGTCGCGGCGCACCCCCTCCACCTCCTGGAGGTACCAGAGGGGGAAGGTGTCGTTGTCGCCGTTCGTGAAGAGGACCCCGTAGGGCTCGACGCTCTGGAGGAGGTTCCAGGCCCAGTCCCGGGCGGAGTGGTCGTCGGAACGGTCGGCCCAGCTCCAGTTGAAGACGAGGGGCACGAGGACCACGAGGAGGAGGGGGGATGCGTAGAGGAACCCGCGCTCGTCGGGGACCTTCCCCGCCGCCCACCGCCACGCCCCCGCGATCCCCATCCCGGCCAGGAACCCCCAGAGGTGGAAGGAGGCGATGAAGAAGTAGTCGCGCTCGCGCACCTCCCGCATGTCGCGGGGGATCTCCGCCGGCGCGAGGGAATACCCGTACTTGAAGTTGAGGTAGAAGACGAGGAGCACGGTGAGGGTGGCGGTGAGGACCCCGACGTAGGTCCCCCACCCCGGCCCGGCCCGGATCGCCAGGACCACGCCGAAGACTCCGAGCCC
>JBJHCE010000089.1:0-12457 GCA_050485865.1 Gemmatimonadales bacterium
GGGCGGGGTCGCGGGGCTCCATCGGGCGGGGGGGGGGCGGGGGGCGGCGGCGCTAGGGGAGGAAGCCCGTGCCGGGCGAGGTGAGGCGGAGCACGAGATAGCTCCCGAGGACGAGGCTGAACCCCACCACCGAGGCGAGGGCGCTCCGGTATTCCCGCCGCCCCTTCCCCCGGCGGAGGAGGAGGACGCCGGCGAAGATCGCCCACGAGAGCACGGCCCAGAGGACCTTGGGGTCGCCGAGGCTCACCACGTCCGGGTGCTGGACGGTCCACGCCCACCCGAAGCCCAGCGCCAGGGTGAGGGCCACGAACCCCACCCAGATCCCGATCTGTCCCAGGAGGTCCAGCGTGGCCAGGGGAGGGATGAAGTGGAAGAAGCGCCCCATCCGCTTTGCCTTGAGCTCGTGGTGCTGCACGAGGTAGAGGAAGCCGGCGGCGGAGGCGAGGGCGAGCCCCTGGTACCCCAGGAAGGCGAAGGTCACGTGGAGGACGAAGCCGGCGCCCTGGAAGGCGAGGGCCTCCTCCGAGGGGCGGATCCCCACGAGGAGCGCCACGCCGAGGCAGACCACGATGAAGGGGAGGAGCGCCACCCCCACCCGGGCCACCTGCCGCATGGGGAGGAGTGCGAGGAGCGCGAGCCCCCCCACGAAGGCAAGGGAGGAGAGGGCGGCACCGGGACCGGCAAGCGGGAGCTCGCCGTAGCGGGCCCAGAAGGACCCGAGGGCCACGGCGTGCACGACGACCCCCACCGCCACCACCCCGGAGGCCAGCGTGGGGCCCTCCCCCCGGGCGCCGGACACGAGGAAGCGCACCCAGAGGAGGAGGGCCCCGAGGTAGAGACCGAAGGCGAGGAAGTGGATCACGGAACCGGGTACCCCGGGCGGCCGCGTCGGGTCGGGTGTCCCGGGTGGACCGGGTGCCCCGGGTGGATCGGGGGCGTCAGGGCATCTCCGCCGTCAGGTGGAGGCGGGCCCCGACCCGGACTTCCCGGGGCTGGAGGATCCGCGTGATGCGGAGGGTGGCGGTGCGGCTCCCGACGCGGACCACCTGGAAGTGCGCCGCCGGAGGGACGCGTTCGTCGGCATTCGCCTCGGACTCCCGGGCCCAGACGGTGAACTCGTCGCCGATCCGGAGGCCGTCGGCCGCCCCCCGGTCAATGAAGAGCCGGTCGCCGGCCAGGTAGATCTCCTTGCCGTCCTCGAAGGCGGTGATGGCGGCCTCGAGGGTGCGGGTCGCGGGGCCGGGGCGGACCCCGACGGGGATCTCCGGGCGGGCCGCGGGAACGAGGAGCTGGCCCAGCTGCACCTTGTTGTAGGCGGTGGTAATGCGGACCAGGGCGTCGCGCCCCTCCACGGTGAGGACCTCGACCTCGCCGGTGGGAACGAGGATCCGCCCCACCCGGTCGACGCTCCGGGGAGGCCGGGCGAGGGTGAGGACATCGCCGGGGCGGACGTCGGCCCCGTCCGCGATGCGGGCCCGGACCTCGTCACCGGAGAGGACGGCGGCCTCGGGAATCCGGAGTGCCCGGGCCGAGGCGAAGGCCACGATCTCGCCGAAGGCCTCCACCGGCTCCCCCGGCGGGACGACCCAGCCGGCGCTCCGGGCGATCCCGGGCTGCACCACCGGGAGCTCGCTCGCCGGGGTGAGGACGACCTCGCTGTAGATGGGCTGGTCCACCGGTCGCGCCTGGAAGCCGTAGAAGATCGTCCGGTCGGAGCGGTCGGGCTCGGGGGCGGCGCGGGGTTCGAAGGCACGACGCTGGAGGAGGGCGCGGCGCTCCTCGAAGTCTGCAGGGGGCGGGCCCCGGGTGTCGCCCCATCCGGGGGGCGGGGGCTCGGCCTGCCAACGGATCTCCCCGGCGGGGTCGTCGGGGTCGCCGGTCACCCGAATTCCGGTGAGGGCGGCCCCGGCCTGGGGCTGGAGGGGGACGGCCACCACCTCGCCCCGGGCGGTGCCGGCGCCGGCGGGGAGGCGGAGGACGGTCCCCGGGGTGAGCAGGTTCGGATCGGGGATCCGGTCGCGGTTCAGCTCGTGGAGGACCCGCCAGTCGGCGGCGGAGCCCAGCCGCGCCCGGGCGATTCCCGACAGGGTCTCCCCGCGCACGACGGTGTGCGTCGCGTCCTGGCGTGCCTCGCCGGCCGCCGCCCCCGGATCCTGGGCCGCCGCCGGGGCGACCTGGAGGAGAGGGGCGAGGAGGAGGGCGGCGAGGGCGAAGGCGGCGCTCACGCCAGGGGTGGCGAAGGCCGCGGTACGCGCCGGTGAACTCGACATGACGGCTCCCGGTTTCAAGGAGGTTCCCGGGGAGGGGGATGCACCCGGTGTGGGCGTCCCCGCGCTCCCGCATGACCGGCGCACGGATCCCCGGTCCTTCCGCAAGATACGGGGGCTCCGGGAGAGGGTCAACGAACCTGACGTCAGATGTTTCCCGCCCCGTGCCGCCGGGCGAAGTCCCGGGCCGCATAGGTGACGACGAGGTCGGCACCGGCGCGGTGGATCGAGACGAGGGCCTCGTCCATGGCCCGGGGGCCGTCGAGCCACCCGCGTTCGTGGGCGGCGAGGAGGGCGGCGTACTCCCCGGAAACGTGGTAGGCGGCCACGGGGACGTCGACGGCGTCCCGGACCGCCTTGACAATGTCAAGGTACGGGAGGGCGGGTTTCACCATGACCATGTCGGCCCCCTCGGCCAGGTCGGCCCGGACCTCCCGGAGGGCCTCCCGGGCGTTCGGCGGGTCCATCTGGTACCCCCGGCGGTCTCCGTGGGCGGGGGCGGAGTCGGCGGCATCCCTGAAGGGGCCGTAGAAGGCGGAGGCGTACTTGGCGGCGTAGCTCAGGATCGGCACCTCCTGGTGTCCCGCCGCGTCGAGCGCCCCGCGGATGGCGCCGATCCGGCCGTCCATCATGTCGCTCGGGGCCACCACGTGGGCGCCGGCGCGGGCGTGGCTCACCGCGGTCCGGGCCAGGAGCTCGAGGGTCGGGTCGTTCCGGACGGCGCCCTCCGCGTCCAGAAGGCCGCAGTGCCCGTGGTCGGTGTACTCGCAGAGACATACGTCGGTCATCACGAGGAGCTCGGGCACCGCGCTCCGGACCGCGCGGAGGGCGCGCTGCACGATCCCGTCGTCGATCCAGGCGCCGGTCCCCTCCGGATCCTTGGACTCGGGGATCCCGAACAAGAGGATCCCGCCGAGCCCGAGGCGGGCGGCCGCTTCCGCATCCCGGACGAGCTCGTCCACCGAGGTCCGGTCGACTCCGGGCATGGAGCCCACCGGCTCCCGGACACCGGAGCCGGGAACGACGAAGAGGGGAAGGACGAGCCGGTCCGCGGTGAGACGTGTCTCCCGGGCGAGGCGCCGAAGGGGGGCAGAGCCCCGGAGGCGGCGGCCCCGAAAGGTGGGAAAGGCGGGGGGGTCGATCATCGGGCGTGGGCTCCGGGGTGTGGATCGGGGGCTTCCAGGTCGAGGGCCAGGACCAGGGCGTCTTCGGTGGGCTTCCGGTAGTATCGCCTCCTCCGGCCCACCTCCGCGAATCCGCGGCGGGCGTAGAGGGCGCGGGCGGCGGCGTTGGACTCCCGGACCTCGAGGAAGACCCGGGCGACGCCCCGGATGCCCGCCTCGGCCAGGAGGGCGTCGAGGAGGATCCCCCCCGCGCCGGCGCCCCGGAGGTCCGGGCGTACGGCCACGTTCGCCACCTCGGCCTCGGGGCCCACCCACCAGAGGATTCCGTGGCCCACGATCTCGCCTGCCCCCTCCTCCGGCCCCGGTCCGTTCCGCTCCAGCACCCGGAAGAGCACGGTGGGGCGGTCCAGGAGGGCCTCGAAGGTGGCGCGTCCCCAGGGGGTCGAGAAGGACGCCTCCTCGGTGGCCAGGACGGCGTCCAGGTCCCCGCGGCGAGCCGGGCGCACGGCGAGGGTCATCCGGGCGCCGACCCCGGAGCCTGGGCTGCCTCCCGCTCGGGCTGCGAGGGCCTGAGGTAGTCGGGCTCCCAACGGCCGTCCGACGACGCCGAGTCCGGTACGCGGTCCGGATCGAGCCGGTGAAGGCGGAGGAGCCCCTCGGCCAGCGGGAGTCCCGCGGGATAGGGGAGGATCCGGTGGTCGTGGGCCTCGAGGACCTCGGCATGGGCGTGGGCGCCGTCGCCGCAGAGGAGAATGTGGGGGGGGAGATCCAGGTCCAGGAAGCTGTCCACGGTGAAGGCCGCAGGGGGGACGAGCTCCTCGATCTTCCCGGGGAGGATGCGCCAGCACCCGCCGTAGAGGCGATCCGCCCGGGCGTCGAAGAGGACGAAGCGGGGCCACGCCTCGGCCTCGGGGGAGAGTTCGAGGGCGGTGGGGGTGGCCGGGGTCCGGAGGGTCGCGGGGACCTGGGCGCCGTGGGACGCGGCGGCGGCGGCGAGGGAGGAGCGGGCCCAGACCGGGATCCCGAGGGCCCGGGCGAGCCCCCGGGCCGTGGCGGCGGCGATGCGGACCCCGGTGAAGGAGCCCGGGCCCCGCCCCACGACGATGCCCTCGAGGGCCTTCCGGTCGAGGCCCGCCTCGTCCAGGGTCCGCTCGATGGCGGGCACCAGGCGCGCCGCCTGGGCGCTGCGCTCGAGGATCCATCCCCGAGCCGTGACCGCTCCGTTCACCGACACGGCCACGGAGCCGAAGGTGCTCGAGGTGTCGAGGGCGAGGAGGACTCCGTCCATCAGCGCTGCTCCAGCGAAACGGGAAAACCGGGAAGGTGCGGTGGGGCACCGACCCGGTGCACCTGCACGGCCCGGGTGGAGGCCCCGGGGGTCGGGGGGAAGAGCTCGATGTCCCAGCGGTCGCCCGGGAGGTGGGCCCCGGCCCGTTCGGGCCATTCGACGACCACGATCTCGGGGCCCTGGCCGAGCTCCTCCCATCCCAGTTCCCAGAGTTCCTCGGGGTCCTTCAGCCGGTAGAGGTCCATGTGGACCACCTCGGTTCCGTCGCTTCCGGGGTAGCGGAAGAGGAGGTTGAAGGTGGGCGAAGGGAGGGCGCCTTCGACCCCTGCGCCCCGGGCCACGGCGCGGGCCAGCACCGACTTCCCCGCCCCGAGGGGACCGCGGAGGCCGAGAAAGATGGGGACCTCCACCTCGCGCCCGATCCGGAGCCCCCACTGGACCAGGTCCTGCTCCGAGAGGATCACCGGTTCCCCCGGTTGCGGTCCTCCGGACCGCGCGCCCGCCGCGTCCCCGTGTCCCGCTGCATCCCCGTGTCGAGGAGGGCCCGGAGTTCGAAGAGCTCGTCGCGGAGGAGCGCGGCGCGCTCGAAGTCCAGGGCCTCGGCGGCGGACTCCATCTCGGCCTCGAGCTGCCGCACGCGCTCCTCGGCGTTCATCTCCTCCATGTACGAGGAGGCCCGGTAGACCCCCTTCCCCTCGCCCGCACCCTCGGCGGCGAGGAGCGCGCCACCTCCCCGGGGAGCGCCCTCTTCCCGGGCATCCGCCACGCGGGTGGAGAACTCGATCTCCTGGATCGACTTCCGGATTGTCTCCGGGGTGATGCCGTGCTCCAGGTTGTGTGCGACCTGGATCTCCCGTCGCCGCTCCGTCTCCTCGAGGGCCTGCCGCATCGAGTCGGTGACCCGGTCCGCGTAGAGGATCGCGCGTCCGTTCGCGTTCCGGGCGGCGCGGCCGATGGTCTGGATGAGGGAGCGGGCGTTCCGGAGGAACCCCTCCTTGTCCGCATCCAGGATCGCCACGAGGGAAACCTCGGGAAGGTCGAGTCCCTCCCGCAGGAGGTTGATCCCCACGAGGACGTCGAAGCGGCCCAGGCGGAGGCCCCGGAGGATCTCCATCCGCTCGATGGTGTCGATGTCGGAGTGCATGTAGCGGACCCGGACGCCGACCCCCTGGAGGTACTCGGAGAGGTCCTCGGCCATGCGCTTCGTGAGCGTGGTTACGAGAACGCGCTCGCCAGCTGCCTCCCGGGCCCGGATCTCGGCCAGGAGGTCGTCCACCTGGCCCCGTACCGGCCTGACCTCCACCTCCGGATCCACGAGCCCGGTGGGACGGATGATCTGCTCCACGACGACGCCCTTCGAAAGCTCCAGTTCCCGTTCCCCCGGGGTGGCGGAGACGAAGACCGCCTTCCGGACCAGCGACTCCCATTCCTCGTAGGTGAGGGGGCGGTTGTCGAGGGCGGAGGGGAGGCGGAAGCCGTGCTCCACGAGAGTGAGCTTCCGGGCCCGGTCGCCCTTGTACATCCCACCGATCTGGGGGAGGCTCTGGTGGGACTCGTCCACGATGATGAGCCAATCGTCCGGAAAGTAGTCCAGGAGGCAGGAGGGGCGGTCCCCCTCCCCGCGCCCCGCCATGAACCGCGAGTAGTTTTCGATTCCCGGGCAGGTGCCGATCTCGAGCATCATCTCGAGGTCGAAGTTCGTTCGGGACTCGATGCGCTGCGCCTCAAGGAGGCGTCCTTGGCGCCGGAAGTGCTCCACCTGCGCCTCCATCTCGGCGCGGATGAGGGGCGCCGCCTCCTCGATGGTACGCCGGTGGGTAACGTAGTGGGATGCGGGGTAGATCGCCGTGCGCTCGAGCTGGGTGATGAGCTCCCCGGTGAGGGGGTCGAAGCGGGTGATCCGCTCCACCTCGTCGCCCCAGAACTCCACCCGGATCGCCTGCTCCTCGTAGGCGGGGAGGACCTCCACCGTGTCGCCGCGGACCCGGAAGGTGCCGCGCTCGAAGGCGATGTCGTTCCTCCGGTACTGGATGTCCACGAGGGCACGGAGGAGGTCGTTGCGGCCGATCTCCTCCCCCACCTCGAAGCCGAACATGAGGGCCCGGTAGTCGTCCGGGTTTCCGAGCCCGTAGATGCACGAGACGGAGGCGACCACGACGACGTCCTCGCGCTCGAAGAGGGAGGAGGTGGCGCGGAGCCGGAGGCGGTCGATGTCCTCGTTGATCGCCGAGTCCTTCTCGATGTAGGTGTCCGTGGCCGGGACGTAGGCTTCGGGCTGGTAGTAGTCGTAGTACGAGACGAAGTACTCGACGGCGTTCCTCGGCATGAGCTGCTTGAGCTCGCCGTAGAGCTGGGCCGCCAGCGTCTTGTTGTGCGACATGACGAGAGCAGGGCGGCCGTGGTTCGCGATCACGTGGGCCATCGTGAGCGTCTTTCCGGTCCCGGTGGCGCCCAGCAGCGTCTGGAAGCGATCACCCCGCACGAGCCCCTCGGTGAGCTCGGCAATGGCCCGGGGCTGGTCCCCCCGTGGGGTGTATTCCGACTCGACGGAAAAGCGGGGCATCAGCGTGCGTCGAAGTCCAGGAGGTCCGAGTCGCCGAATGACTCACGCCGCTCGACGGTGAGAACGCCCTTCACCCGGGAGATCCCCTTCACGACGCGGTTCAGGTGCGGGAGGTCCTGCACTTCAACAACGAATTCCCCGATCATCCCGTCGTCCGAGGAGCGGATGTCGGCATGCTGGATGTCGGTTCCCGTCTCCGAGATCGCCTTCGCGATGTCCGACAGGAGCCCCCGGCGATCCGTGCCCCGGGTGTAGAGCTTCACGAAGAAGCGCTCCCCGGCCTCGGCAGACCACTCGATCTCCACCCGGCGCTCGGGATCGCGGGAGAGATTCAGCACGTTCGGGCAGTCCTTCCGGTGGATCGACACACCGCGGCCGGCGGTGACGTACCCGATCACGTCATCGCCGGGCACGGGCTGGCAGCACTGGGAGTAGCGCACGAGGAGGTTGTCGACGCCCTGGATGCGCACGCCCTTCTCCGCCTTCCGGAGCCGGCGCGCCAGCTTCTGGAGGGTGGACTCGGCCTTCCGCTCCGCCTCCTGGACCTCCTCGTCGGGGAAGATCTCTCGGATCACGGCATTCGGGCCCACGTCCCCGCGCCCCAGGGCGGCATGGACATGCTCCCAGTCGGGGTACCCGAGGGCCTCGGCCGCCTCGGCAAGCACCCCGTCGGCAGGGAGGGAGACGCGTAGCTTCTTGAGCTCCCGGTCCAGGAACTCCTTCCCGAGCCGGACGGACTGCTCGTGTTCCGCCGCTCGGATCCACTGGCGCACCTTCTGACGGGCGCGGGAGGTCTTGACGAAGGCGAGCCAGTCCCTGGACGGCGTCTGTTTCTGGGATGTGAGGATCTCGACCGTGTCCCCGTTCCGGAGCTCCCGGGAAAGGGGCGCGATGCGGCCATTCACCTTGGCGCCGGCGCAGTGGAGCCCCACCTCGGTGTGGACCGCGAAGGCGAAATCGATGGGGGTGGCACCCACCGGGAGCTGCTTCACCTCCCCCTTCGGCGTGAAGATGAAGATTTCCCCGAGGAAGAGGTCCATACGGAGAAACTCCATGAACTCCTCCGGCTCCGAGGCCTCCTGCTGCCACTCGAGGACCTGGCGGAACCATGACAGCGCCTCGTCGAACTCGTCCCCGCCGGAGCCGCGGGATGGGCCCGGCACGGGCGGCGCCCCACCTGCGGAGGGAGTCCGCGCCCCCCCGGAGACCCCTTGCGCCGACGAGGGAGACGCGCCCCCGCCCCCCTCCTTGTAGCGCCAGTGTGCCGCGATCCCCTGCTCGGCCGTGCGATGCATTTCCTCAGTGCGGATCTGGACCTCGTACCGACGCCCCCCCGGCCCGAAGACCGTGGTGTGGAGGGAGCGGTACATGTTCGACTTCGGGGTCGCGATGTAGTCGTGGAAGCGGTCCTGGATCGGGGTGTAGCGGGAGTGGATGAGCCCGAGCGCCGCGTAGCAGTTCTGGACCGAGTCGGTGATGACGCGCATCGCCATGAGGTCGTAGATCTCCTCGAACGGCTTTCCCCGACCGGTGATCTTGCGGTAGATGGACCAGAGGTGCTTCGGGCGCCCCGTGACCTCAGCGGGGATCCCCGCACCCCGAAGGAGGTCCTCGATGGGCCTCTGCATTTCGAGGACCTGTCGCTCACGCTCCTTCCGTCGCTGCTGCACCAGGCTCCGGAGCTCCTCGTACTCGTCGGGCTCGAGGAACTTGAAACAGAGGTCCTCGAGCTCCCACTTCACCTGCGCCATCCCCAGGCGGTGCGCGAGGGGCGCGTAGATCTCCCGGGTCTCCAGGGCAATCCGCTGCTGCTTCTCCCGGGGGAGGTACTCGAGGGTCCGCATGTTGTGGAGACGGTCCGCGAGCTTGATCAGGATGACGCGTGCATCCTCGGCCATGGACAGAAGGAGCTTCCGGTAGTTCTCCGCCTGCCTCTCGGTGTTCGAGCGGAACTCGACTTTTCCGATCTTCGTGACACCATCGACGATGGACGCCACGTCGCGACCGAACCGCTCCTCCACGTCGGCGAGGGTGAACTCGGTGTCCTCAACGACGTCGTGGATGAGTCCAGCGACGATCGAGTCGGTGTCGAGGCGGAGCTGGCCCAGAATGGTCGCCACCTCGACCGCATGGTTCACGAAGCTCTCCCCGGAAGCGCGGGTCTGCCCTCGATGCGCCGAATCCGCGAGGGCAAAGGCGTCCTGGATGCGAGGCACGTCCAGTCGCCCCGCATAGGCCTCAAGCTCGCGCGCCAGGGGCCTCGGGAGCCCCCGGATCGTCGAACCCGTCGTCGCGGTCTCGGTCGTCGATGTCACGTCCATATTCCTCCCGGTACCCGCCGCCCATCCCGATGCTCCGCCCCACCCCCGGAGTCCCGTACCGCCCCGGCTTCTGTCCGAAGATAATGTGGGCCGGCGGTCATCGTGGCGCCCGTGGAGACTCGACGAAGCAAGGAACCCGTCCCGCCCCCCACCCCACGCCGGCGGCGGGCCCTTCGGCATGCGGGCACTTCGTGCGTCTCCTCCAGACATGGCTCCGCCCCTGGATCCGAGGGATCATCCTCGTGATTCGCACCCCGTCCGACGAGCGCGCACACCCGCGAGGAGGGGGGCTCGGCACACGGGGTAATCTGATGGACCGGACCAGGAGGCCCACATGGAAATCGGACAGTTGCCGGGATGGAGGAACTCTGATGACGCGACGCGCGCTTTTCTGATCGCCCGGGAGCGAGACTTCATTCTCGCGCTCCGAGCCCGGCGACGGCAGACGTTCGGGCGAGCGGCCGTTGGCCAGCGAAGGCGGTCGACCGCGTCCCCGCGTGACAAACGTCCCGGATGCCCGAGCCCCGCCTGCCCCCACTGCCCGTCCCGCCGAGTTCACCGTTGGGGGTGCTTCGGAACCCCTCCGAGGCAGCGGTGGAAGTGCCTGGGGTGCGGTCGTACCTTCAGCGACCTGTCTGGGACCCCGCTCCAGGGCACCCGGAAGCTCGCAGCATGGATCGCGTTCGCCGGGCACCTCCGTCGCGTCCCCACCGTTCGAGCGGCGGCGGCAGCGGTGGGGGTGAACAAGGACACGGCGCTCCGCTGGCGTCATCGAATGCTGGACGGCCTGGCGGAGGCCGAGCGGACCGCAGGGTCCCGCGATCGCGTCGACACCAGGCCCGAACTCACCTTTCTCATGACCGTACCGATGGTGGGGCGCGCGGCCCGAGCGGCGCCTGGAGAGCCCCACGCGGCGTTCATCGCCTGGATCCTCCTCGGCGGGGTCCCCCGGGCCCCGGATCCCGATCGGGATCCGGAGGGGCCAACGTTCAGCCGCGTCGTTACGGTGCGCAGGGAACGGTACCGGCCAGGGACACTCCCACCCCGGCCCGGAATGGCCGTCTACCGGGCCATGGTCCGCGCTCCGGTCCGAAGCGAGACGGTCACCACGACGCCGGCCGAGTTGCTCGCGTTGCGCGTTGCGGCGGCGGAGCGAGGGTGGAGGGTGCTCACGCCGGGAAAGTGGAACGAATACCATGCCCCGATCCGAAGGCTCGTTCGGGGCCTCTGGCGGTTCCGTGGAGCGTTCCGCTCATGGAAGACCCGGTTCCGCGGGATCGCGCCGGAGAACCTCCAGCGCTACCTGGACTGGTTCGGGGCGCTCGGGGGGCTCCGTGAGGGATGTGCGCTTCCTTTCACCCGTTTCCGGGCACTTCTCTCCGTCGGAGCGCCACGGAGGGGTGGGGAGGGACCGCACAGGGGGGAATGAACCCGGCGTCCCAGCGCTGCGCGAGTACCCTACCGGCCTCAGCGCCCGCCGTCAGACCCCAGGACCAGCGGACGGGGGTACCGGATCGGACCAAGGGGGGTGTCCACCGTCGGAACGGCCTCGAGCCGCACTGCCACGGGCTCCCCGCCCGCGCCAACCAGCCCCAGGGCCAGGTTGACCACGTCCCGTACGCTTCCGTCGACGAACTCCAGGAGGTCGAGGCGCGCGGTGACCGGGACTGGCGTCCTCACCCCTGACGGGAGAGCCACGGCGGCGGCAATCCCGCCCCCGACGGCTCTCCGGCCTTCGAGGAACAGGTCCCAGTCCAGCGCGAGAAGCCGGGCCTCGGGGTTCGTTTCCGGGTTGTCCGCCGAGACCAGGAGCGTCATCTCCAGCGGCAGGGTCCCCTGGGCGACAGCCGCCCCGATCCGGATCGCGTCGGCGGGCCTCAGGTCCTCGTAGCTGCGGAGCTCGAGCACGTTGACGCCGGACAGCCGAAGCTCGCTCACACGGTCGAGATCAAACCGGACCTGGGCGAGCGCGGTGAGCGAGGAAAGGGTGGCGCACCCGGGGACGACCCCGACGATGCCGCAGATCGCCATGACAAGGGTCCCACGGCGCCCGCTTCGCCTGGCCCGGAGCCGGCGCGATCCCGGAAGGGAGGTGCGGATCGCAGGGCGTGCGGTGCGTTCGAAGGCCATGGGCTTGGTTCCGATGGTCGGGGCGAGGAGAGGAGGGATACACGCGGGCCCCTTCTGACGCGACTCGGACCCCCTGCCCCCCGTCCGAGTTCCCGGAAGAGGACGGGCCTCACGGCCCTCAAGTCGCCCGGGGGACCTGGACCGTCCGCCATCCGGGGTCTCCGATCACCACGTGGTCCAGCACCCGCACCCCGAGGATCTCCCCGGCGCGCTGCATCTGCTCGGAGACGCGCCGGTCCTCGGGGGAGGGTTCGGGGTCACCGGATGGATGGTTGTGCACGAGGATCACCGCGGCGGCGCGGGCCGTGATCGCCGGCGCGAACACCTCCCTCGGGTGGACGAGCGACGCATCGAGGATCCCGCGGCTCACCACCTCCGTCCGGAGCACCCGGTGCCGTGCGTCCAGCACCACCACGTGGAACTCCTCGTGTCGGAGCCCCCGGAGCACCGGGGCCATGAGCCGCACCACGTCCTCGGGCCCACGGAGCCGGGTCAGGTTGGGCCCCGTCTCCCGGGCGGCGCGCCGCCCGAGTTCCAGCGCGGCGGCGAGGCGGTCGAGGGCTGCGGGCCCAATGCGGGGCAGCCCTCCACCTGGCCCCTGGGCCCCGGACCCCTCGTTCGGGAGGGCGAGCCGCGACACCCGGCCCCCGACCATCTCCAGGAGCCGGCGGGCCGCCTCGAGCCCTTCGGGCCCCCGGAGCCCCATCACCCGGGCCAGGAGTGCCGCGCTCGAGCGCTGTGCCGGGGGGATCCAGGGGGACGAG
>JBJHCE010000090.1:0-12443 GCA_050485865.1 Gemmatimonadales bacterium
AGGAGGAAGAAGCCGTCCTCGCCGGCGGTGGCGGCGGCGCGAACGAGCCCGCCGGCGTCGAGGAACTCCACGAAGGCCGCAGGGATCCCGCGCCCGGTGGAGGCGTCCACGACCTGCCCGCGCACGGACGCAGGAGCCCCGCTCCCCGCCTGCCCTTCCACCCGGAGGGGGGCAAGGACGAGGGCGAGGGCGGCAAGCACCCCCAGCGCCATGGGGGCGAAACGGTTCCAGGGGGTCCGGCGTGTCATGGTGTCGAAAGATCCCATCGTGAACGGGGGGGCGCAACGCACCCGTGGGACGCCTCCGGTCCCCCCGAGGGTTGTACGGGGCGTGGATCCGCCGGATATTGGGTCCCGCGCCCCCCCGCGCTTCCGGCCCCCCGGCCCCAACCCGAACCCGAGCATCCCCCTGGCCACCTCCGTCACTCCTCCCGGCGCCCGACCCGGGCAGGCCCCCGAGCCCCACCGCCCGATCCGGGTGGAGAAGCCCTGGGGATACGAGCTCATCTGGGCCCACACCCCCCTCTACGTGGGGAAGCTCCTCGTGGTTCGCGCGGGGGAGTCCCTCTCGCTCCAGTTCCACGAGGAGAAGGACGAGACGCTGCACCTGCTGAGCGGAAGCCTCCGCTTCGAGGCGGGGCCGGGGCTCGAGGCCCTGGTGGAGGTGACCCTCGAGGAGGGAATGAGTGTCCGGATCGAACCCGGGATGCTCCACCGGATGGAGGCGCTCACCGACTGCCGGATCCTCGAGGCCTCGACGCCCGAGCTCGACGACGTGATCCGGGTGCAGGACCGGTACGGCCGGGCGCCCACCGGCGAGGGTTGAGCATGGGGGGCGGCGGCGCGGCCGGAGCATCCGCAGGCGGGGGGGGAGCGGACCTTCCCCGTGTGACGGTGCGGATCGGCTCGGGGGAGGCGTACCCGGTGGTCGTGGCTCCCGGCGGGGTCGAGCATCTTCCGGCGCTTCTCACCGCCCTCGCCCCGGCGCACCACTACGCGGTGGTGGCCGACGCGCAGGTGGCGGGGTTTCACGGTGCGGTGGTGCGGGACCGGGTGGCTGCCACCGGGGCGGCAACGACGCTCCACACCTTTCCCGCCGGCGAGGCCCGGAAGACCCGGGAGTCGTGGGCCGCACTCACCGACGCCCTCCTCGCCGCCGGGGTGGGGCGGGACGGGTGCGTGGTGGCGCTGGGGGGCGGGGTTGCGGGGGACCTGGCGGGCTTCGTCGCCGCCACCTACATGCGGGGCATTCCCGTGGTGCAGCTTCCCACCTCGCTCGTGGCCATGATCGACTCGGCGGTGGGGGGGAAGACCGGGGTGGACGTGCCGGCGGGAAAGAACCTCGTGGGGGCCTTCCACCCGCCCCGGTTCGTGCTTGCCGACCCGGATCTCGCCGCCACCCTCCCGCGTGGGGAGCGGGCGCAGGGTCTCGCCGAGGCGGTGAAGCACGGCGCGATCCTGGACCGGGGGTACCTGGAGCGTCTCGTGGCCGACGCCCCCGCCCTCCTGGACGGGGCCCCCCGCGAGACCACGGAGGCGGTGCGCCGCTCGGTGGAGATCAAGGCCGGCGTCGTGAGCGAGGACGAGCGCGAGGGAGGGCTCCGGCAGGTCCTGAACTTCGGACACACCCTGGGGCACGCCCTCGAGCAGGTCTCGGCGTACCGGATCCCCCACGGGAGCGCCGTGGCGCTCGGAATGGTGCTGGAGGCCCGGGTGGGGGAGGCCCTCGGGGTCACGGCTCCGGGGACCTCGGGGGCACTCTCGGGCGCCCTCCGCGCCTTCGGACTCCTGGGGGACGAACGCCTCCCGGGCACCCCCGACGCCCTCCTCGAGGCCACCCGCCTCGACAAGAAGGCCCGGGAGGGGCGGGTCCGGTACGTGCTCCTGGAAAGGGTGGGGAAGGTGGCGGGCTTCGGAGGATGGAGCCGGCCGGTGGACGATGCGGTGGTCCGCGGGGTCCTCGGTGCCTCCCCCGGGTCGTCGCCCGGTGCCTCGTGGGGAGGCGGCGGGGTTTGACCCGAGGTCCCGGAACCGGGTATTCTTGGCCGCCCGGACGGCCCCTGGTCTCCACGGCCGGCGAGCCCCTGATGCCCACCCACCTCTCCACGGACCCGGAGTCCTGATGGCGCACCTCGAGCGCCCCGAAACCCTGACCCTGAGCCAGGCCCTCGACGCCCGGGCCGAGGTGGATCCGGACCGGGTCTTCCTCTTCGACGGCGGGGACCGGGTGACCTTCGGGGACGCCACCGCGCACTCCCGGGCCCTCGCCGCGGCGCTGGCGAACCTGGGGGTGGAGGCCGGTGACCGGGTGGCCCTCGTGCTCCCCGGGTGCGCCGAGTTCGTGCACTCCCTCTTTGCCCTGTCGCGCCTCGGGGCGGTGGCGGTCCCCCTGGACCCGCGCCTCACGGCCCCGGAGCTCCGCTACCTCCTGCGCCACTCGGAGGCGGTGGTGGCGGTGACGGTGGAGCGCTACGGGGGGGTGGACTTCCTCGAGCTCTTCGAGGGGTTCCTCCCGCAGCTTCCCGAGCTCCAGTACGTGGTCACCGTGGGGGAGGAGGACCTCTGGTACGACGACCGGATCTACCAGTTCGAGGACATTCTCTCCTCGGGGCAGGGGCGACCGGTCCCCGAGCGCGAGGTGGATCCGGCGCAGAGCCTCGCCGCCCTCCTCTACACCTCGGGAACGACGGGAAAGCCCAAGGCGGTGGAGCTCACCCACGCCTCGCTCCTCGCCACCGCCGCCGCCGCCGTCCGGGCCGTGGGGATCGAGCGGGAGGACCGGGTCATCGGGGTCACCGCCCTCTTCCACGTCTTTGCCCTGGGCCCGGGAATCCTGGGTTCGGTGGTGGTGGGAAGCGCCCTCATTCTCCAGCCCGAGTTCGAGCCCGAAGGGGCGCTGGACCTGGTGGAAGCCCTCGGGGCCACGGTGCACTACGGGGTCCCCATGGTCTTCGCCTCGGAACTCCGCGCCCAGCGGGCCCGCCCCCGGGACCTGTCCTCGCTCCGCCTCGGGGTCGTGGCCGGCGCCCCCATGCTCGATGAGCTCCGCGACCGGGTGGAGGCCGAACTCTGCCCCGGGCTCCTCACCGCCTACTCCCTCACCGAGACCGCGTCGGTCCTCGCCCTGACCCGTTCCGGGGATGCGGAGGAGAAGCGCCGTCAGACGGTGGGCCGCCCCCTCCCGGGGGTGCGGATCCGGGTGGTGGAACGGCTCGGCGAGGAGGGCGCCCCCACCTCGGGAGAGCCCCTGGTGGACCTTCCCGCCGAGAGCATCGGCGAGATCGTGGTGGCAGGTCCCGGGGTGATGCGGGGCTACTACCGCCAGCCGCGGGAGAGCGCCCGGGTGCTTCGCGACGACGGCTTCCTCCTCACCGGCGACCTGGGGATGGTGGACGACGACGGCTTCGTCCATTTGGTGGGACGGAGCCGCGACGTTATCTTGCGGGCTGGTTCCAATGTGCATCCGGGGGAGATCGAGGACCGTCTCCACCAGCATCCGGCGGTCGAGGTGGCTGCCGTGGTGGGGATCCGCGACGAACTCCTGGGCGAGGCCATCTGCGCCGCCGTGGTGGCGGTGGAGGGGGCAATCGTCACCGGAGACGAGCTCCGAAGCTGGTGTGGCGAGACCCTCGCCGACCACAAGGTGCCGGACCTCGTCCGCTTTCTCGAGGCCCTCCCGATGACGGGAACCGGGAAGATCCGAAGGGTCGAGCTCAACCGCCTCCTCGAGGCCGAGCGCTGATCCCCGGGCTTCCCTCGCTCCGTGCGGCCCCCCCGGCCCGCACCCCTGCGCGTTCCAACTCCTCCAGGCGGAGGACCGGGAATGCGGGGGGTCCGGAAGGGGAGGCTCGCGGCCCACATTCCCAGAAGAAGCTGCGAACCCTGAACCCGACTTCATGAACATTCCGTACATCCGGGCGCCCCACAACGAGGGGGCCGCCCACCCGGCGTCCTCCTCCAGCGCGCCGAACGCCGCACTCCTCATCGACTTCGACAACGTCACGATGGGGATGCGAAGCGATCTCTCGAAGGAACTGAAGAATCTCCTCAAGTCCGACGTCATCAAGGGGAAGGTGACGGTGCAGCGGGCGTACGCCGACTGGCGGCGCTACCCGCAGTACATCGTCCCCCTCTCCGAGGCCTCGGTGGACCTCATCTTCGCCCCGGCCTACGGGAGCTCGAAGAAGAACGCCACCGACATCCGGATGGCCATCGACGGTATGGAGCTCGTCTTCACCCGCCCCGAGATCGGCACCTACATTCTCCTCACCGGCGACTCGGACTTCTCCTCCCTCGTGCTCAAGCTCAAGGAGTACGGGAAGTACGTGATCGGCGTGGGGATCCAGGAGTCCTCGTCGGACATCCTGGTCCAGAACTGCGACGAGTACTACTCGTACACCTCCCTCACCGGGCTCCGGAAGGCGGGCTCCGGGGAGCAGCGGAGCCAGCAGGACCCCTGGTCCCTCGTGGAGCGCGCCGTGGACCAGATGGCGAAGCGCCGCGACGTGATGCGCTCCGACCGGCTGAAGCAGGTCATGCTCGACCTGGATTCCACCTTCGACGAGAAGGCCATCGGGTTCAGCAAGTTCTCCCGCTTCCTCACCGAGGCGGCGCAGAAGGGGCTCCTCCACCTGAAGAAGCTCGACAACGGGCAGTACGAGGTGGCCCCCGGCCGGTCCGGTGGGGCTGCCCAGTCCACTTCTCCCGAGGGGGGGGATGCGGAGCGCTCCGGCCGCCGCGACCGCGAGGGCAGGGGCGGGCGCGAGGGCCGGTCCGGCCGCGAGGCCCGGGACCGGGGCCAGGGGGGGAGCCGGAAGGACCGCGACGAGGCCGCCGCCGAGGCGTCGGCCACCGAGGCCCCGGAGACCGATGCCACCGCCCCGTCCACCACGGCTCCGGCCGCCCCCGCGGCCCCCGCGGCCCAGGCGGCCCAGGCCGACGACGGCACCGCCGCCGACCCGGCCGAGCTCCGGGACGCCTACGCCCTCCTGGTGGAGGCCATCGGCGATCTCCAGGCAGACGGAGCCGGGGAGGCGGTCCGCGACTCCGACGTGAAGCGCCGGATGCTCGCGATCCGCGGGAACTTCGACGAGGCCGCCCTGGGTTTCGGGAAGTTCTCCCGCTTCCTCAAGCAGGCCCACGACCACGAGGTGGTGGACCTGAGCCGCGACGAGAACGGCGTGTACGGGCTCCGGGTGAAGGGCGGGGTCGAGGCCTTCAAGGCCCCGGCGGCCCCCGCGCCATCGAGCCGCAGGGGAAGGGGTGCCGACCGCACCGTGGCCTCCGAGGGCGCGCCGGCGGCGGCTCCTGCCTCCGGCTCCGCTCCCGCCGCCGGCACCGACGGTGCCGATGGACGCCGCCTCCGCCCGCGGCTCTCCGCCCGGCGGAGGGGCGGGAAGGACGAGCCGCCCCCGCTCCTCGAGGGGCAGGCCGTTTCCGCGCCCTCCATGGGCGGGGCGAAGGAGGCCCGTGCGGAGGCGCCGAAATCCGCGCCCCGCGAGGAGGAGGGCCCTGCCGCTGCGGTTGCGGCTCCGGCGGCGGCTCCGGCTCCCAGGGGCGGTGCCCCCCGCGGCGGCGACCTGGCCGACCTGGGACTTCCCACCGATGGCGACGCCATTGCCGCCTACCTCACGAACTCCTACAAGGGCGTGGGGAAGAAGACCGCCGAGGCCCTCCTCGAGGCCCACGGCGATGGGCTCTTCCAGGTCATGGAGAGCGACCCGGACCGGATCCGGGCTCTCCTCCCCGCGGCCCGGGCCGAGGCGCTCCTCGAGCAGTGGATCGACGACGTGGCTCGGCGCCGCGCCGAGGTCCACGGTCCGGCAGGTCGCCCGGCACCCAAGCCCGAGGGCGGCGGAAACCGCCGTCGCGGGGGCGGGGGCGGGGGTGGGCGTCGCCGGGGCGGTGGCGGACGCTCGCGGTCCTGAGCCCGGCCCCTTCCATCGATGCCCCTGACCGGGTCCGGAAGCGCCACCCCTTGCCCTCGGGCGATGGGTGGCGTTTCCATTCCCGGGTCCCGAGTCCCCGAGGCGGCCCGCGCGCCTCGCATCCCTGAACCCCGACAGGAGCTCCGCGCCGGATGACCGATCCCACCTGGGTGTCCGTCCTCCCCCCCGTCCTGGCCATCGTTCTCGCGATCTGGACGCGGCAGGTCTACCTCTCCCTCGGCGCCGGGGTCTGGCTCGGGTGGATCATCGTCGAGGGGTGGAATCCCGCGGCGGGGCTGGGGCGCGCCATCGAGGCGTCGGTGGCGGTGCTCGCGAGCGCCGGAAACGCCAACGTCATCCTGTTCACGCTTGTGATCGGGGCGCTCATTGCCACCATCGAGACCTCGGGGGGGGTCCGGGGCTTCGTGCACTGGCTCGAGACCCGGGAGTGGGTGAACACCCCCCGCCGGGCCCAGCTCCTGGCGTGGGTCACCGGGGTGGTCATCTTCATCGAGTCGAACATCACGGTTCTCGTGGCGGGGTCGGTGTCGCGCCCCCTCTTCGACCGGTACAAGGTCTCCCGCGAGAAGCTCGCCTACCTCATCGACTCCACGTCGGCGGCGATCTGCATCCTGATTCCGCTGAACGCCTGGGGCGCCTACAACCTGGGGATCCTGGACTCCCTCGGGGTGGAAGATCCCCTCGGGGTCTTCATCGGGTCGATTCCGTTCAACTTCTACGCCATCGCCACGGTCTTCGTGGCCCTCGCCGTGGTGATCTGGAAGGTGGACCTGGGGCCCATGAAGAAGGCGGAGGCCCGGACCCGGGAGGGGAAGCTGCACTGGCCCGACTCCCAGCCCATGATCGACGAGGACATCCTCTCGCCCAAGCCGAACGACCGGATCCCCCCGCGGCCGATCAACATGATCCTCCCCATCGTGACCATGGTGGTCATGATGCCGGTAGGGCTCCTGATCACCGGCGACGGCGACATCCGGGCGGGCTCCGGTTCCACCTCGGTGCTCTGGGCCGTCCTCGCCGCCCTCGCCATGAGCTGGGTTCTCCTCCTGGCCCAGAAGGGGGCCACCATCGACGAGCTCACCCGGACGGGGCTCAAGGGGGCCGGCGGGCTCGTTCCGCTCGCGCTCATCCTCCTCCTCGCCCTGGCGCTGGGCGACGTGGCGAGGGCGCTGGGAACGGGACCGTACGTGGCCCAGGTGACTTCCGGGGTGCTCCCCCCCTTCATCTTCCTCCCCCTCGTCTTCCTCGTGGCGGCGGGAATCGCGTTCAGCACCGGCACGAGCTGGGGGACCTTCGCGATCATGCTGCCCATTGCGGTGCCGGCGGCGCTCGCCCTCGGGCTTCCGCCCTCGCCCTTCGTGGCTGCGGCGCTCGCCGGCGGGATCTTCGGGGACCACTCGTCGCCGATCTCCGACACCACGATCATCTCGTCCATGGCCGCGGCCACGGACCACATCGATCACGTCCGGACCCAGCTCCCCTACGCGCTTCTCTCCGCGGGGATCGCAACCGCGGGATTCGCGCTGGTGGGGCTGGGGATGTAGTGCCGGTCCCCACGGGGCCGGTTCCTTTCAAAACTCTCGAGCCTGGAGTTCACAGGTGAACATCATCGTTTGCGTGAAGCGGGTGCCCGACACCGAGACCCGGATCCGGGTCGGTGGCGACGGGGTGTCCATCGACCCGAGCGGGGTCAAGTACGTGGTGAGTCCCTACGACGAATTCGCCGTCGAGGCCGCCCTCCGCCTGAAGGAGGCCGGGACCGCCGCCGGCGAGGTGGTGACCCTCTCCCTGGGCGACGAGGCGGGGCAGGACGTGCTCCGGACGACCCTTGCCATGGGGGCGGACCGGGCGGTGCTCCTGAAGGGGGAGGTCACCCCCGACGGGCTCGCCACGGCGAAGGCCCTGGCCGCAGAGATCCAGGGCGCCGATGCGCCCCTGGTCCTCCTCGGGGTGAAGGCCGCCGACGACGACCAGCAGCAGGTGGGCCCCATGCTCGCCACCCTCCTGGGGCGCCCCTGCGCCACCGCCGTCTCGTCGTTCGAGGTGGAGGGCACCACCGTCCGCTGCCGCCGCGAGGTGGAGGGCGGGACCGAGGTCGTGGAGCTTTCCCTCCCGGCAGTGCTCACGATCACGAAGGGGGCATACGAGCCCCGCTATGCCTCCCTCAAGGGGATCATGGCGGCGAAGCGGAAGCCCCTCGAGGTGAAGGAGGCCGCCGTGACCCCCGCCCGGATCCGGGTGGAGGCGCTCGAGCTTCCGCCGGAGCGGAGCGCGGGGCGGATCGTGGGCGAAGGCCCCGAAGCCGTACCCGAGCTCGTGCGGATTCTCCGCGAGGAAGCGAACGCCCTCTGACCCTGACCCGGAACCATACCATGTCGAACGTTCTTGCAATCGTGGAACAGCGGGACGGGGCCCTCCGGGGCACGGCCCGCGAGGTGGTCTCCGCCGCCTCGAAGCTCGCCGGTGAACTGGGCGGGAGTGCGCACGCCCTCGTCATCGGCGAGGCGGGGGTGGCCGCCGCCGCCCCCTCCCTCGGGAGCTGGGGTGCGGAAGTGGTGAAGGTGGCCGCGCACGACGCCCTCGCCGGGTACCACCCCGACGGATACGCCCGCGTGGCCGCCGACGTGGCCCGGAGCGGCGGGTACGCCGTCGTCCTCTTCGCCGCCACCGGGCAGGGGAAGGACCTGGCCCCCCGCGTCGCCGCCGATCTCGACGTCCCCCTGGCGGCGGACGTGACGGGGCTCTCGGGCGAGGGAGGGAAGGTGGTCCTCGTCCGCCCGGTCTACGCCGGAAAGGCCTTCAGCCGGATCACCGTCGATGCGTCGCCGGTCCTCGCCTCCATCCGCCCGAACGTCTTCCAGCCCGAGGAGCGGGGCGCCGCCGGCACGGTGGAGACGGTCCCGGTCACGACGGACCCGGCGACCTGGCCCACCCGGGTGGTGAGCTTCGAGGCCACCGGGGGCGACGTCCCCGACGTGGCCGAAGCCTCCATCGTGGTGGCGGGCGGCCGGGGGATGAAGGACCCGGAGCACTGGACCCTCCTGGAGGAGCTTCGCGCCGCCCTCGGTGACGAGGCGGGGCTCGGGGCCTCCCGGGCCGTGGTGGACGCCGGCTGGCGCCCCCACGGAGAGCAGGTCGGACAGACCGGCAAGACGGTGGCGCCCAAGCTCTACTTTGCCGTCGGGATCTCCGGGGCGATCCAGCACCTGGCCGGAATGCGGACCGCGAGCACGATCGTGGCCGTGAACCGCGACGCCGACGCACCCATCTTCAAGGTGGCGGACTACGGGATCGTGGGGGACCTCTTCGAGGTGCTCCCCCGGCTCACCGAAGAGATCCGGGCCCTCCGCTCCGAAGGGTGACCCGAGGGGGCAGGCGGACCGCCCCTGCCCGACTGATCGGAACACGCCCCCGTCCTGCCGCGCCGGCTACCGGCCGGTGGGGCGGGGGCGTCGTCCGAGGGCCTGCACCGGGTCCACGGGTCGCCCCCCCTTCCAGAGCTCGAAGTGGAGGAGGGGCGCGGTGGCGTTCCCGGACTGGCCCGACAGTCCGATCACCTGCCGGCCCCCGACGCGCTCGCCGGAGCGCACCCGGATCTCCGAAAGGTGCGCGTACACGGTGAGGGCCCCTCCGCGGTGCTCGAGCCAGATTACCTGCCCGTACCCACGCATCTCCCCCGCGAAGCGAACCTGGCCTGGAAGGACCGCATGGACGGGGGTTCCGGTGGGAACGCGGAGGTCGACCCCGTGGTGCACCGTGGGGAGGACGTCGCCGCTCCGGACCCGGAGGCCGAAGGGAGAGGTCATGGCACCGTCGAGGGGCCAGCGGGGGATCGAGCACCCCCCGAAGACCGGCGCGAGGAGGACGGGGGTGAGGAGGGCCAGGCGCCAGCCCGGGCGGCGGGGCCGGGCGCCATGCACCCCGGGGCGCCTCAGAAGCGCCAGGAGAGCCCCACCGAAAGCGCGCCCACGCTTGGCCATTCCTGGTCCACGATGGGGCCCACCTGCTCCTCGTCGAGGACGCGGAAGCCTTCCGGGGTCCCCATCTTCCAGTAGTACGCGTTGGCCTCGAACCGGATCACGAGCTGCTCGGTGATGAAGAACCGCGTTCCGGCGCCGAGGGTGCCCAGGAAGGAGGGACCGAAGCCGGCGATGACGTTGTCCGGAAGCTCCCGCTCCTCGGCGGTCCGGCCGGAGAAGCTTCCCACGAGTCCGCCACCCATGGAGAGGAAGGGGGCGGTCCGGTACCAGGTCCGGGGGCCGGTCAGGGTGAAGCGGACCCGGGTCTCGAGGGCCGCGACGAGGGCGTCGGTTTCGCCGAGTTCGTCGGAAATGGTTCCGTCGGCGGCAGGGAAGCGGATGCGGCGGTCGGTGGGAAGGAGGAAGCCACCGAACTCGAGGGCGAAGGGGCCGCCACCCACGTCGAGGGCGTAGCGTGCACCGGCAAGGACCCCCCCGCCGGGGCCGAGCCCCATGGCCCCCCGGTTCCCGGGGACGTGGGCCATGTAGCCGCCCGCCTCGTGGCGCCCCTCGATGAACCGGTAGGGCGACGTGATGCGCTCCTGCGCCGTTCCCGGGGCCGCGCCCGCGGCGAGGGCGAGGAGGAGGAGCGGGAGTGCGCCGGAAAGCGGACGGAGGCCGGTTCGGGACATGGCGGGGGAGCGTGGCGTGCGAGGGGGGAAGGAGGCTGCGGGCGGCCCGGAGGGCCTGCGGAACGAACCCCCGAAGCTACCGGCGTCGGGGGGGGAGGATCAAGGAGGGCCGGGGGACCGTTTGACCCGCTCCCCGGGGAGGGAACAGATTGGGAGGGGTCGGCCCTTCCCGCCGCCGCCCCCCCCGTGCAGGGTTCCCCAGGCGGATGGCTTCCATTCCGGAGAGGTACCCGAAGGTGATGCGCCGGTTTCTCGAGGTTCTTCTCCCCGCTTCCGCTGCCCTCGTCCTCGTCCTGGCGGGGGCGCCCTCCGCCGCCCTCTTCGGGCAGGAGGTGTTGGTGCGCGTCGACGAGAACGTGCGCTTCGAACCCCAGGGTGTAATCGTGGCCCGGCTCGCGGCGGGGACGCCGGTCCGGATCGTGGAGCGCCAGGGGCCCTGGAGCCGGGTGACCTTCGAGGGGACCGTCTGGGAGGCCTCTCTCCAGCGAAGGGACGGGGGCTCCTTCGACCTGATCGTGTCCGCCGACGAGGGGGAGAACCTCCGGGACGGTCCGAGCGGAGCCATCATCGGGCGCCTGAACCCCGGGACCCTCCTGAACGAGGTGTCGCGGTCGCCCGGGTGGATCCGGGTGCAGCGGACCGCCTGGATGTGGCATGCCTCCCTAGACGCCGGGGGGGGCGGAGCGGCGGCGCCCCCTGTCCCTGCCGCCACACCGCCCTCGACCCCGCCCTCGACTCCGCCTCCCGCCGCGCCGGGCCGGACCGAATGGCTGCGGGCGGGAGGATCCGGGGCACCGGTGCTTGCGACCCCGGACGGAGACACCCTCGCCGTGGCCCGGGGAGGCTCCGAGCTCCAGGTCCTGGGCCGGGAGGGGAACTGGGCCCGGGTCCGGGTCGAGGGGTGGGTGTGGGTACCCGGGACCGAGCTGCCTTCGGGCGGGGATGCGGACGTGGTGCTCAGGGGCGTGTCGCCTGCGGAGCTCGTCCGGGAGCCCGAACGCTACCGGGGGCGGATGGTGAGCCTCACCCTCCAGCACATTTCCGTCGAGCGAGCGGAGGCGGTCCGGACGGACTTCATGGAGGGGGAGCCCTACCTCCTGACCCGGTCCGTGGATGCGGACCGGACCTTCGTCTACGTGGTGGTCCCCCGGGACCAGGTCCCCGAACTCACGCGGCTCCAGCCCCTGGAGCGGATCCAGGTCACGGCACGGGTCCGGACCGGGTCTGCGGTGCTCACCGGGAACCCGGTCCTGGAACTCGTTTCCCTGGAGCGTCTGCGCTGAATCTTCCCGGGCTCCGCCGCGTAAGGAGTTGTGAGAGGGGGGTCCGCGGCACGCCCCCGCCCTGCGGCACCACGTAGCCACGAACGTCACCGACGCCCTTTCCCGCCGCCCTGAACGAGGAGCGCATGTACTGCTGGTCCTGCGGAACCCGCTGCGCCGAGGAGGCGCGCTACTGCACAGCCTGCGGGGGTCGGCTCACCCGGGGTGAGGATGTGGCACCGCCGCGGGGTGCCGAGGGCGGTGCCTTCGAGACCGGCGAGGGGGTGGGCCGGAGGGGACGGCTCGACGTGCCTGTCCGCCCGAAGCTCCCACCCCTCCGGGCACCCCACCCGGGGGGGCGGGTGCCGGTGCTGCTGCGGGGGTGCCCGTCATGCGGCTACCGGGGCGAAGGGATCCCTTACTTCCGTCGGGCCGGGAACCTGGCCCTCCTTGCCGCGGCCACCCTCTTCACCTACGGGGTCGGGGGGGTCGTCTACTGGCTCCTGAAGCGCTCGGACCGGGTGTGCCCGTCGTGCGGCCTCGGGTGGGAGCGGTCCCGCCCCCTGGGGGAGGGGTCCCTCCC
>JBJHCE010000091.1:0-12278 GCA_050485865.1 Gemmatimonadales bacterium
CGTCTGCAGGCGGAGAACCCCGCGACCGAAGTCACCTGGCTTCTTCGGCGACCCCTGGCAGGGCGGGTGTTCGGGGGCGGAGACGCCGACGCGCTGCCCGCCCGGGGGGCCATCGGCCAGAGCGTCCGGGAGGGGGTCGCCACGGGGCGGATCAACGTGGAAGACCGGTTCCACGTGCATCGCATGGAAGAGGCCCCAGGCGGAGCCCTTCACGTGGTGGACGAGGACCCGCACCGGAGGATCGGCCCCTTCGACCGGATCCTCGTGGCCACCGGGTTCTACCCCGACCCGGGCCCCACCCGGGGGCTCCGGCTGGAGCTGGACCCCCGCCTCGCCGCACCCCGGAGGCTCGCCCCCCTCGTGGACCCGCGCCTTCACTCGTGCGGGTCGGTGGCCCCCCACGGGTGGCGCGAACTCGCCCACCCGGAAGCGGGGTACTTCGCGGTGGGAGCCCTGAGCTACGGCCGCGCCCCCACCTTCCTCCTCCGCACCGGGTACGAGCAGGTCCGTTCGGTGGTGGCCCACCTGGCGGGCGACGCGGAAGCCGCCGAGGCGCGGGCATGGGAACTCCCGGAGACGGGGGTGTGCGTCACCGACGAGCCCCTCGCCGCCCTCTCCGGGTGCTGCGGCCCGACGGGCGGGGGGTGCGGGTGCTGAACGGAACGGGGGGCGAGGGCCACGGCCGCCCTCGTCACCCTCCGTGCCGATCCAGCGCGTGGCGGCGCACCTGCTCGACGCCGTCGTCGCCGACCCACCGACCGAGGATCCAGTCGCGTCGGATCTCCGCCCCCCGGACCCATCGAGGGTCACCCAGGTGAAGGTCATCCGGCTGCCATCGTAGATCAGCAGGGAGTCCGGCTGGAACTGGGTCAGGAGGCGAGGCGCCGTGAACTCGAGGGGACCGTCTCCCGAGCCGCCTACCGTGCGGACATGCTCGCCGGTGGCGCCGAACCAGCGGAGTTCCCGGCTCCCCCCGTCCACGACGACCACAACCCCGTCCCCCCGCGATCCGGTGGAACTGGTAGGAGGCATCGTCGTCCCGGTGACCCAGCACCAGGTCGGGAAGCTCGCTGATGCGCCAGGGCAGAACCGTCGAGAGGGAGGCCCCCGGAGCCACCACGATCCGTACCCCCGCGCTGTCCTGCTCGGCGGTCTCACCCATCCATGCCGGCTCCTGAGGGGCCTCCGCGTTACCGCAGCCTGGCAACCCCGCGATGCCGACGATCATGACGAGGGAGGCGAGGAGGAAGGATCGGGCCCCCCGTCTCCTGTGCGGGAGCCGCGCTACCGGTCCGGACGAAGCCTGAGGTTGCATCACCGGAAGCTCCCATGCGGTTCAGCCGGTTGCCGGCGTGAGATCCTTGGCAGAGCTGTCCACCGGGCGGCTCCGCCCTCCCCCCCACACGGTCGAGGTTGTCCGGAGACAAGTTCGCCGGGGACGGGGGTCACCTCAGGCTCAACGCTTCACCAGCGGAACAAGGATGAAGGTTTCCACTCCGAGGTAGTCCCGCTCTCGTGCCAGAATATGGTCGTTCCCGATCCTGACAAGATTGCCGGTCCAGGTGTTCGGGAGTGAGACCGCTGTGACAACCATCCCATCGGGGTCGAAGACGTACCACTTCCTCCATCGATCAGGGTCCGCCTGATCGGACGATGGTTCGCGAAGCCAGATGTTGCCCGAATCGTCGACGAGGAGCACCGAGAACGTTGCGGAGCCGAACTCCTGGACGAGCTCACAGAATCGAGCCACGACATCCCGCGAGTAAATCTCGGGCAACGTCTCAGAACCGGGGCAATCGGACACGCCCTGCGAGCGCCCCAGGGCGTTTTGGCCGAAGCGCAGGATCGTCTGGCGCACCCCATCGCGATCCGTACCTTCGGTCTCGAAGACATGCACTTCACTGAGGCCGGGTGTCGCCCAATAGAACCGCGTTCCCGCGACCCGAGGTCCACTTGAGATGAGCGGCACGAGGGCCGCAGCCGGGAGCGCTCCCGGGGCGGGGGGCGAATCGAGTCTCACCGTCAGCCTGACCGGCACCGGGAAGGTTCCGAACGAGGAAACGAACGCCCCGTCTCCTCCGAAGCGTGAGTAGTCCACGGTGCCCCTTTCTTCTACGCCCCAGGGATGCGAAGGAGCCTCGGCACGGCGCCTCCGGTGAGCAATCAGGAGGGTCCCGTCCGAGAACACCTCCACGATCTCGGGGAACGTGATCCCCTCCGGAGTGAGGCGGCTGCTCCGAACGTGCACGCCGGTTTCGTCGAAGACGCTCCAGCGAGAGCCTTCGGTCACGACGAGCGAATCACCTCGGATCGCATGCACGCCGGTGATCACCGTGAACTCTCCCGGGCCCTGCCCGCGGCGCCCGATGGATTGCTCGAAGCGCCCGGCCGCATCGAAGACGCGCACTTGAACCGCGTGGAGATCGGCCACCGCGACCGATCCGGACCTGAGCCGCGCGACACCCACCGGGCGGCCGAACTGATACGGCGAATCGCGTTCATGATCGTCTGGGCGACCGATGCGGATCGAGCCATCCATCGCCACCCGCCACGTGGTCGTGTCAATTCCGGCAAGGGAACCGTACTCGACGATCCTCACACCCGCGCTGTCGCGGACCTCCGGAACGGGCATGACACCGGCGGTGGGCGGCGATTCGTCAACCGATTGAGCACCTGACTCGCAAGCGATCAGGAGGAAGGTCAGGATGATCAGAACTGATCCGTAGCGCATGGCCTCTCCGCTTGGTGCACGTGATTCACAATGCGTTGCCGCGGCAGACCATGCCCAGCGGTCGGGCATGGTCTGCCGCAGCTGATCAAGTGCACGGCATGTCTTCGGTGCCGTGCGGTCGACATTTTCGAAGCTTACTGTGCCTGGCGAACCGCCGCGGTCAGTGGCTCGATCAGACGGGCCGGAAGAGGGAAGACGGTCGAATCCTCCGGGTCGTGGCAAGACCCGACGCCGATCACGGCGCCGTCATGTGGAGAGAACTCGAGGAGGGACGTGGCTTGAACGACCCGCACGATTCCGAGTACGTCCTCGTGATCGATCGCGTCCTGCAGGTCAGCGATCGCAGCCGCCAGAAGCTCTCCGCCTCCGGGGCCACACTCGATATGGCATTCTCCTTCCCAAGCGTCCAAATGGCACTCGGAAGTACCGCCGCATCGAGAACACTCAAACGCCCCCGCCAGGTGCGAGCCTCCGTTGCCGCCACCATTGCCGACCCAGCCGCAGCCGTCCCCGCCCCAGGGGAAGATATGGCCCCAGAACTCATCCCACTCCTGTGTGTCGTGGTTGAACTGCTGAACCCATCCGTACAGGCACCACCCACACGTCAGCCCACCACCACCTCCGTTCTGCGCCGCGGCAGTAGAGGTCAGTACCAGTTCCGCGACCGCCGGAGGCGCGGCCCGCTCGGCGAGCTCCGCCGTCGTGAACGCACCGACGGCTAACAGGAACGCGAGGAGGGCAAAGACCCTCGTAAAACGCTTCATGAATCACCTCCCGAAGGTTGGGGACCGGAGCCCCGGAGGGGCATCCGTTGGGGCGCGGTTTGTCCGTGCCTACACTCAGGACCTCGCCGGAGACCGAAATCCCCTACCCCATTCTTCCCGGGGGTCCGTCGATGCCGCACGCAATCAAAGCACCGCGGGCCGATGGTCACCCCACTGTTGCGGCAAGGTATGTGTCAGCATGGCAGAATGGAAGAAAACCTACCCGGCGGGGTTCAGGCCTCGGATGGTGGGACCGGTCCGGGCTGGACCGAACCGGGAGGGACTAGGCAAGGAGTTCGAGCCGGCGCCCAACGCGATCCGGCATTGGGCAAACCCAGCGAGCGGCAACGGCGGCAGGAGTGCTCCCACCCACGTATCTGCAGAACCGGTGGCTCGCGCGAGTACCTGCCGGATGGCGACGGCGCAGAACCCGACGCCCGTCGGATCCCTTCCGCGGGACCATTGCCCGATCCGTCGCCGCATCCGCTGCCGGCCCGCGGACCCTGACATCGATTCCTTACGCGGAGCTGGTTCGAGATGCCTATCTCTCGACGCGTTCGAGAACGGGCCGCCATCCGAAGGCGGGGTCGAAGTAGTCCGTTTCGGTCAGGTGAAATCGGGACACGGTAAGGAAGCCGCGATTCACGGCGTACGGACGATTCTGAACCGTTTCCCGGTTTCGGCACCAAGTCGTCATCCCGAGGCCCTCCCCGATCCCGAGATCGGTGTCCCCGAGGGAGATCGGAGCCCACCCGTACCGCCCGTCCTCAGCGGGTCGGAAGTCGCCGTCGCCGACGTGGAGCCCGCCAATGAGCGCGTTCCACTCCGAGTCGTGATCCATCGTCGCTGCCCCACACTCCAGAAGCCGAACGCGGTATCGGGTTCCGAGGGCGTCCACCACCTCCGCGTCCTGCGGATGCTCCGAATCTCCGACCCGCAGCAGTGAACCGTCCCCGCGCACGGCTCCAGCGCGCGCGATGGCTTCCCAGGACACTCCGAACCTGATGGCTCGGCTGGCCACCAGAAGTTGCGAACCCCGGTGCTCGAAGGCGAGCCAGTCAGGACGGCCCCCCTCGACGTAGATCCCCATCGGGAGGTTCACCTGGTTGGTGAGGCGCCCATCTCGACCGAACACCTCGTCGTTGGACCGGACGCCGAGGAACGTGGTCGATCGGTCGACCAGCGCGTCCGCCTCTTCATCGGCGACCAGCAAGTCTGCCTCGTGCCCACCGAACTCCATCGTCACGTCCTCCCGCTCAAGGACCGGCCGCCAATGAAGGCGAGGGGTCTGGAGAGCGCTCGGGGTGGCATGGAAGCGGGAAGCGAGAAAGTATCCCCTCGTGACACGGTAGGAGGGGTCACGATCCCACGCCTCCATGCACCAGGAAAGGGTCCCGCCGTAGCCGACTGCGAGATCCTCGTCCGACCTGGGATCGGAGATCCAGCCGAACCGAGGGCCCAGGAAGTCGCGATCACCCTCGTGCGCGGCCCCGATCAGCAGGTTCCATTCGGAGAGGTCGTCCCGGGTCGCCTGTCCGCAGGTCGGAAGGCGGACTCGATAGCTCCTCCCGAACCGATCCTCAACCCGAGCCGTCTGGGGGAATGTATCGACTCCAAGCACAACCGCGCTCCCGTCTCCAAGAGCCGCTCCGGCGCGCGCGATCTCGTCCCACGAAACGAAGCCAAGAAGGGGCTCCGCTGCGATGAGGACCTCACGGGTCTCTCCACCGATCGAGTAGCGGAACTCGAGCCAGTTGGGGGTCGACGCGCGAGCGATACCCACTGGAGATTGAGTCGAGTCGACCGGGTGGATCGAAAGACCTGCCGCGCCAAACAGCGCCTCGGAGGACACCTCGCCCCGAAAGCTGACGACGACATCCCGCCCCGTGTGAACGAAGGCCAGTGTCTCAGCCCTGCGTTGAGGGATGGGCTCGTCTCCGGGCCGGAGGTGCACCCAGACCCCCGCAACCAGGAGGACTGCCAACCCCAAGCCAGCGGCCCACGCGGGTCCGCCGCTCGGTCGGCTCACTGTTTCACCAGTGGGACGAGGACGAAGGTTTCGACGCCGAGGTCATCCCGCTCTCCTGCAAGGATGTGGTCGGTTCCGATCCTGACGAGTCTGACGAGACCGACATCCCAGCCACGCGGGAGTGAGACTCGAGCGACCACCAGCCCATCCGGGTCGAACACGTACCACCGGGTCCATTGCTCCGGGTTTTCCGGGCCGGACGATGGTTCGCGAAGCCAGATGTTTCCCGAATCGTCGACGAGAAAGGCTGAAAAGATCGGAGGGCCGAGTTCCTCACGGATCTCACAGAATCGGACCACGACGTCTCGCGAAAACATTTCGGGGAACGCCAACGAGCCGGGGCAACTGGGCGTGCCCCGCGTGCCCGGCAACGCGGATTCGCCGAAGCGCAAGATCATCTTGCGAACCCCCTCACGATGCGTGCCTTCGCTTTCGAAGACATGCACTTCACTGAGGCCGGCCGGCGCCCAGTAGAACCGCGTTCCCGCAACCCGCGGTCCACTCGCAGGGAGCGGCGTGAGGCCCGCGGTCGGGAGCGTTCCCAAGGAAGAAGGCGAATCGAGGCTCACCGTCAGCCGGACCGGAACCGGGAAGGTTCCGAATGAGGACACGAACTCCCCGTCTCCTCCAAAACGGGAGTAATCTACCGTGCCCCTGGCTTCTCCGCCCCAGGGGTGCGTCGGAGCCTCGCTGCGGCGACGGCGGTGAGCCACCAACAGGGTCCCGTCCGCAAACACCTCCACGATCTCCGGGAACGTGATTCCCTCCGGAGCGAGGCGACCACTCCGGACGTGCGTGCCAGCTTCATCGAAGACGCTCCAGCGGTATCCTTCGGTCACGACCAGCGAATCACCCCCGATCGTGTGCACGCCGGTGATCACCGTGAACTCACCCGGGCCCTCCCCGCGCCGCCCGATTGATCGCTCGAAGCGCCCGTTCGCGGCGAAGACGCGCACCTGATGCGCGTGGCGATCGGCCACCGCGACCGAGCCGGCCGCGAGTCGGGCGATACCGGCCGGGCTGCCGAACTGATACGGCGAATCACGTTCATCATCGTCCGGGCGACCGATCCGGACGGAGCCATCCATCACCACCCGCCACGCGGTCGTGTCGGTTCCCGCAAGCGAGCCGTACTCGACGATCCTCACGCCCGCGCTGTCGCGGATCTCCGGAACGGGCATGATGCCGGCAGGGGGTGGGCTTTCGTCGACGAACTGAGGATCCGTCCCGCAAGCCACCAGGGCGAGCGTCGAAATTGCCAGGACCGACATCACCAAGTTCGACGCGTGGCGCATGGCTTACTCTTTCGGTTCAAGTAGTTCACAGCACACCAGTAGTGTCCGGTTAAGCCGAGTCGCAGGCTCGGCATGTTAATACAGTGCAACGTTTTGCGAGGCTGATGGGGCCGCACCGATTTGAACCTCGGCAAGCGCGTCCGCATTCTTTGGTGAACTCACCCAAAGGAGCGGTCGATGAACGAGGGGCAGATCGCATTCTCCCAGGTCATGGCGCACGGATCGCGGTTCGCTCTGGACCGGTGCATCCAGCGCTACGACGGAAACCGGCGAGTCAGGAGCTTCTCGCGCCGCGACCAGGATCTGGCGATGTCCTTCGCCCAGCTCACCTACCGGGACAGCCTTCGCGACATCGAAGCCTGCCTCGGGGCTGTGTCCGACAAGCTCCATCATCTTGGGATCCGGGGGGCCGTGGCCCGCAGCACGCTGGCCGACGCGAACGAGAAACGAGATTGGCGCATCCTCGCCGGTTTCGCCCAGCGGCTCGTCGTGGAAGCGCAGCGTCTCTACGTGAGCGAGCCCCTTGGCCTCGAGGAGATCGACCAGAGGGAACGCACGGTCTACGCCCTCGACGCCACGACCATCGACCTGTGTCTTTCGGTCTTTCCCTGGGCTCGGTTCAGGACAACCAAGGCCGGGGGCAAGATGCATACGCTGCTCGATCTCAGAGGAAGCATCCCCGCCTTCACATGGATCACCGAGGCCAGGCTCGCCGACGTCAGGATCCCGGACGCTCTGGTCACCGAGCCTGGGTCGATCTACGTGTTCGACCGCGGCTTCATCGACTTCGCACGGCTGCACCGGCTGAACGCCGCCCATGCCATCTTCGTGCCACGAGCCAAGCGCGGCATGCGATGGGAGCGCATCTACTCCAGGCCGGTGGATCGCTCGACCGGCCTCGTCTGCGCCCAGACCATCCGGCTCACGGGCACCACCTCGGCCCTGGACTACCCGTCTCATCTTCGACGCGTCGCGTTTCGGGACCCGGAGACCGGCAAGAAGCTCGACTTTCTCACGAACGACTTCACGCTCGGCGCCCTCACGGTCGCCGAGCTGTATCGCATGCGTTGGCAGGTCGCGCTTTTCTTCAAGTGGATCAAGCAGCACCTCAGAATCAAGACGTTCTACGGGACCTCCCCGAACGCGGTCAAGACGCAGATCTGGATCGCCATCTCGGTCTACTTGCTCGTGGCCATCGCCAGGAAACGCCTCGGAATCGAGCGAGATCTCTACACAGTCCTACAGATCCTCAGCGTCCATCCGTTCGAGAAAACCCCTCTCCCACAACTGTTTTCCGCAGCCCGCTACACCTCCAAAGACGCCGCCATTTCCAACCAGTTGCCGCTCTTCGACTTATAACCGGACACTACTGACAGCACACAGCCATCGCGGACCATGCCCACGGGTCGGGCATGGTCCGCAACCGCTGCTCAAGTGCACCGCACCAGTCCAGGGCCGTGCGGTCGACATCTTCGAAGCCTACTGTGCCTGGCGAACCGCCGCGGACAGGGGCTCGATCAGGCTTGCCGGCACAGGGAAGACGGCCGACCCGTCCGGGTCGTGGCAGGCACCGGCGGCGATGATCGCTCCCTCGCGCGCAGAAAACTCGAGAAGTGACGTGGCGTGAACCACGCGCACAATTCCAGAGACATCCCGGTGATCGATGGCGTCCTGCAGGTCAGCGATCGCAGCCGCCAGTAGCTCTCCGCCTCCGGGGCCGCATTCGATGTGGCACGGTCCCGGATCGGGCTCGGTATGGCAAAATGAAGTACCCCCGCACCGGGAACACTCATACTCCCCTGCCAGATGTGAGCCTCCGTTGCCGCCACCGTTTCCGATCCACCCGCATCCGTCCCCCCAAGGGAGGAAGGAATGACCCATATAGAGGAAGACCCAATCTCCGATTTCGGGGTCCCAGTCCCGAACTGCCCCGTAAACGCACCACCCGCAGGTAAGCCCCCCGCCACCCCCGTTCTGCGCCGCTGCGTCCTGGGTCAGGACCAGCCCCGCGACCGCCGGGGGCAGGGTCCGATCGGTGAGGTCGACGGCTGAGAGCGCGCCGATGGCGAACAGGAACGCGAGGAGGGCAAGAACCCTCGTGAAACGCTTCATGAATCACCTCCCTGCAGGTTGGGGAACGGATCCCCGGAGGGGCATCCCGTTGGGGCACCGTTTCTCGGTGCCTGCACTCAAGACCGTGCTGGACGCCGAAACCCCCTATCAGCCCTCGTCGCGTGTGTCCATCAAGGCCGCACGCAACTGGGCGCGCGCAGCGAGGAGGGTGTTCTCGACGGTCTTTACGGAAATGCCAAGGGCCTCGGCGATCTCCCGTACCCCCATGCCATCGAGGTGGCGCGATTCCCAGACGCGCCTCCTCCGTGGCGGAAGGGTGCGAAGCGCCCGCTGCACCTGTGTCCAGACCAGATTGCGTTCCAGATGCTCGGCGGGGGACTCGGGGCGGGGGTTCAGCTCAACTGTCGCTTTCCCGCGGCGGAGCGATCGGCGGTACTCCCCCTGGCGCCAGTGATCCACCTCCGAGCGGAGTTTGCTGGCCGCCCAACCGGTTACGCTGCGCCGGCACCAGCCTGGCCTGGCCACGAGGATCGACAGGCACACCCGTTGCACCAGGTCCTGTGCGACGTCAGGATCGCCGGTAAGTCGCTCCGCCATCCCGATGAGCCGGGGCATGCATCGGCGCTCGAACGCTCGCCAGGCTCCCCCGTCTCCACTCCTGAGCCTTTCCGCCCAATCGCGTCCCCCCCCCCTTGGTGTTGGATGGGGTCAATCTCCCAGGCATCGCCAGAGCGACCTCGACTCACAGCAGGACCCTCCCTCGAGAACCCGGCCCCTGCCCCACCCCTTCCCGCGCGGTCCGCCTTGGATCGGGGCTGGAGGGGAAACAACGAGCCGTCCGACGGGACCATACTCCAGACCCGGAGTCCCGCGCAAGACTCGACGTCAAACGGCCGTTCCACGCAGGGCACCGACCACGTCCGATTCCTCCGGGAAACCGTACGGCCCCACGGCGGCCCCCACGCGACGCGTGAGCCCCCCTCACTCCCCGCGGGTGGCGGGAGCTCGCCCACCCGGAAGCGGGGTACTTCGCGGTGGGAGCCCTGAGCTACGGCCGCGCCCCCACCTTCCTCCTCCGCACCGGGTACGAGCAGGTCCGTTCGGTGGTGGCCCACCTGGCGGGCGACGCGGAAGCCGCCGAGGCGCGGGCATGGGAACTCCCGGAGACGGGGGTGTGCGTCACCGACGAGCCCCTCGCCGCCCTCTCCGGGTGCTGCGGCCCGACGGGCGGGGGGTGCGGGTGCTGAACGGAACGGGGGGCGAGGGCCACGGCCGCCCTCGTCACCCTCCGTGCCGATCCAGCGCGTGGCGGCGCACCTGCTCGACGCCGTCGTCGCCGACCCACCGACCGAGGATCCAGTCGCGTCGGATCTCGTACACCTCGAGGCCGTCCGGCATCTCGACCACGCCACGGGCCCGCCCGTCCCCATCGAAGACGACCCAGTTCTACGGATCCTCGTCGAGGGAACGGAAACGCTCGGCCCAGATCGATCCGAGGGCGTCGACCCGGAGGGACCGGTACGCCGGAACCTCCTCCGGCATCGACATGAGGGCATAGACCCGTCTCATCACTCCAGGGTCGGCAAACCGCTGGATAAACCGTTCCAGCGCCTCCTCGGGGGTCTCTTCCGGCGGGGCGTCCACGCGGTAGATAGCGACGAGACGGTCGTCCCGATCGAACTGACGGAGCTCGAACCCCGGGCCTCCCTCCACCACCAGCCCCATCGGGCCCGGCGCCGCGAGTCCCGCCGGGTCCAGGGGTCCATCGAGGAGGAGGGGGAACGGCTGATCCTCCCGGTACTGGAGGAAGCGAAAGGTGAAGACCGCCACGGTGTCCCTCCCGGCCCCTTCCAGACCCACCCACCGGAGGTGGAGGGGAAGCTCGCAGGACTCGTTCTCCCTGCAGGTGCCAACGCCGGAAGCCGACCGGAAGAGCGCCCAGGACCCGCTCGCCACCTGGGGGGTCCCCGTGACGCCCCCATCCAGAGGGGCCAGTCTCCGCCCCCCGGACCCATCGAGGGTCACCCAGGTGAAGGTCATCCGGCTGCCATCGAAGATCAGCAGGGTGTCCGGCTGGAACTGGGTCAGGAGGCGAGGCGCCGTGAACTCGAGGGGACCTTCTCCCGAGCCGCCCACCGTGTGGACATGCTCCCTGGTTTCGCTGAACCAGCGGAGTTCCCGGCTGCCCCCGTCCACCACGACCACACCCCCGTCCGGTAGCCCCGCCGCCCCCGCGATCCGGTGGAACTGGTGGGAGGCATCGTCGTCCCGGTGACCCAGCACCAGGTCGGGAAGCTCGCTGATGCGCCAGGGCAGAACCGTCGAGAGGGAGGCCCCCGGAGCCACCACGATCCGCACCCCCGCGCTGTCCTGCTCGGCGGTCTCACCCATCCACGGCGGCTCCTGAAGGGGTTCTCCGTTACCGCAGCCTGGCAACCCCGCGATGCCGACGATCATGACGAGGGAGGCGAGCCGGTGGGGTCGGGCCTCCCTTCTCACGCTCGGGAGCCGCGCTCCCGGTCCGGACGAAGCCTGAGGTTGCATCACCTGAAGCTCCCATCCGGTTCAGCCGGTCGCCGGTGTGAGATCCTTGGCAGAGCTGTCCACCGCGAGGCTCCGCCCTCCCCCCCACACGGTCGAGGTTGTCCGGAGACAAGTTCGCCGGGGACGGGGGTCACCTCACCCCCTCTCCCGGCTGCGCCCATGAAGAAACCGCGGGCGAGGTTGGCGGCACAAGAGGGTTGACTTTCGAAAGGGGGGCTCCGCAGTTTGCCGGAAGAGGGCGTTCGGGCCCGAATCCCCTCAACCTTGTCCTCCCCGAGGCGACCAGATGCCACGCAGGACCGCATCCACCATGAATCCGCCCGGTCGTTGCCTTCGCAGCAGGCCTCCTCACCGCCGTCGGGGAGCGACCGTGATGGGGGCGGCCGTTGCCGTGTTCGTGCTGGCAGCGTGCGGTGAACGGGACCGCCATGAGGACTCGAGGGGCCTTCAGGGGTCCGCGGGAGTCGACACGCTACAGGTCGACACGACCCGGCTGTGTGGATCATGCCGCATCCAGATCCATCACGTCAGCACCTTCGGTGGTGCCGAGGTGCGCCATGATGTGATCGACCGTGAACAGGTCCGCACGAACGATGGCCGCCGGTTCATCGCGCTCGATTCTCGCGCCGTCGAGCTCGTCGTCTTCGATTCCACAGGCCGGCAGGCTTCGATCCTCGGGGGCCCGGGTCAGGGTCCCGGAGAGTTCAACTGGATTACCGCGGTATTCCTCGATCCCAACGATTCGATCGTGGTCATCGACGAGGGCCTCGGGCGACTGTCCATCCTGGATCCCGATGGCGATTTCGCTCGATCGGTGCCCCTCCACCTTTCCTATGCTCAGC
>JBJHCE010000092.1:0-12227 GCA_050485865.1 Gemmatimonadales bacterium
AGTCCGGGTTGGAGCCCGGGGAAAGGAGCGTCGCCTCGTGGGAAAGGATAGGCAGGCAGGGACCGGAGTGTCCAGCGAAGAGGTCTGGGATCGGCTGGAGGAGCTGGTGAGGGAGCAGGCCCAGGGCTTCGTGCAAAGGATTCTGGAGGAGGAGGTTACGGAGTTTCTTGGCCGCGGGAAGTCGGAGCGACGGGCCGAGGTGGATGGGACGAGCGGCTACCGAAACGGCTACGGCAAGCCGAGGCGACTGGCCATGAGTTCGGGAACGATCACGCTCAGGCGGCCTCGGGTCCGGGGGCTGGAGGAGCGGTTCGAGAGCCGGGTGCTCCCCCTGTTCGCGCGGCGGACGAAGGAGATCGGGGCCCTCCTCCCGGAGTTCTACCTGCACGGGCTGGCGGAAGGGGACTTCGAGCTGGCCTTCCGTGGTCTCCTGGGGGAGGGGGCCCCGCTCTCCAAGGCGTCGATCCGTCGGCTCCGGCAGGGCTGGAATGACGAGTTTGAAGCCTGGTCCCGTCGCCCCCTCGGAAACCGGGAAGTGGTCTATCTCTGGGCCGACGGGGTGTACGTGAAGGCGGGACTCGAGAAGCACAAGGCGGCGCTTCTCGTGGTCATGGGCGCCCTCAGCGACGGAACGAAGGAGGTCCTGGCCGTGGTGCCCGGATACCGGGAATCCACCGAGTCCTGGGGTGCGGTCTTCCGGGACATGAAGGCCCGGGGGATCCATGCCCCCAACCTGATCCTGGCCGACGGGCTTGCCGGGATCTGGGCGGCCGCCCGGCAGGTCTGGCCCGAATCGAAGGAACAACGGTGCTGGAACCACAAGATGCGAAACGTCCTCGACCGGCTCCCGAAGCGGGAACAGGTCACTGGACGGGACCTGCTCCGAAAGGTCGTCTACGCCCCCAGCCGGGACGAGGCGATGGCCGCCCGTCGGGCCTTCGAGAAACGCTTCGAGCCCTGGTACCCCAAGGCCGTCGAGATCCTCGCCGACGACTGGGACCGCATGGTCACCTTCTACGACTTCCCCGAGCAGCACTGGAGGCATCTGCGGACCACCAACGTCGTGGAAAGCCCGTTTGCCAGCGTCCGGCTCCGGACCACCGCCGCCAAGCGCTTCAAGCGGGTCGACAGTGCCACCACCCTCACCTGGAAGCTCCTCACCGTCGCCGAGAAGCGCTTTCGCAAGCTCAACGCCCCGCACCTTCTCCGGCAGGTCGCGGACGGCCACATCTTCACGGACGGAAAGCCCGTCCACACCGCCCACGGGAGGGTCGCCGCCTGAGCCCGTTTACACACCTCTTGACCCGACCTCAGCCGCCCTGTTGCGTTCTCCAGCCGACGTCGTGCGGGCAGTCGGTGCGGCAAGAGCCGAGCTCTGCCTCCTTGAGGTCGGGGAGGTCATGGAGCGGGCCGCAGGGCTCACGACGCTTGTGGGGGAACTGCGTGGACGGACCCGCGACTCCTTCCTCACTTTCCGTGAACGGATCCGGGGCTACGCGGAGCGCATCCGCATCCTGGTGCCGAGGGGAAAGCTGGACGGCTGGATCCGGGCCGTAGCCGATCCCGAGGCAGTGGTCCGGGCTCCACGGCCCCTTGCCGGTGCCCACGATGTCGAGGCGCTGCTGCCTGGGCAGATGCTCGGGGGCAAGTCTGCCGACCAGTGGCTCCGGGACGTGGTGGGGCTCAGACGGTATGACAACCCGGACTACGTCGGCCCCCAGCCCGATGACCCATCGCGACGGGTGCGGCGAATGGTCGACCGCGTCGACCTGGTCTCCTACATGTGCACGCGCTATCACTCGGCGCTGACACTTTGAGTGGACGCGTCCGCGAGGCTCCTGGGCCGCAATCTGCGTTCCGTGGATCTCGCCCGTGCCCTCGCGGATCATCCGGACCCCCGGGTTTCGAGCAAGGGGCTCGGGTGTCTTGCCCTGATCGGCGCGGGGGACGACATGAAGAGCCGAGCTTACCCGGCGATCAGAGATCCAGGGACCAGCTTCGAAGTGATCCAGGCCTCGCTCTGGGCGCTGCTCCTGGTGCGGCGGATCGACCTCGAACGCCTGCGGGACGCGGTCGCGGGTCACGGACAGGGCGAGGTATTGAGGGCCGCCCAGGTAGCGGCATGGGCTGCGAACTCGGGGAGGTGGCTGCTCCCGCAGTGAGGGGGCCGGGCTGACATCTCGAGCCTGGTCTGGCTGACTCCCTTCAGAGCCTCCCTTCCCGATGGCAACCCGGGAACACAGACCGACGACTCCCCTTGCGCGCTGTTAACTCGCGAGTTAACTTGGGTTGGCGGTCGGCTCCCTTCAGAGGAGAAGTGCCAATGAGTCAATGGAGCGAAGCGGTTGCGCCGTTCTCCGGAATTCTCAGGTCCGCACTTTTCGGTTGAGTGCCTTGAACTCGCAGACGGAAGCTGTCCGGCGGGCGAGTTCCTGGACGCGTTGCCCTCGTCCGATCGTCGCAAGATCGATGTGCTCTTCGAAATGATCGGGGCCACCGGTCGGATTGCCAACAAAGAGAAGTTCAAAAAACTCTCCGATTCCGACAACATTTGGCAATTCAAGAGTAATCAGATAAGGATCCTTTGTTTCTTTGCCCCCGGAAAACGAGTCATGTTGGCGTTCGGGGTCAAGAAGAAACAGGACCGACACAACGCGAAGGAGATCCTGCGTGCAGAACGGTACCGAGAGTGGTTCCTCCAATCGGGATGACATGCCCAATGCCGCTTGGATTCATCGGCAGGCGGCGAGTCCTGAAGACCGGCGGGAATACGAGCAGGAGCGCCTCATTCTCTGGGCCTCGGAGGCTATCGCCCGAGCGATGGAGGAGCTCGACCTCACCAAAGCGGACCTCGCGGAGCGGTTGAACACCAGCCGGGCGCACGTGACCCAGGTGCTCAGCGGAAGCAGAAACATGACCCTCAGGACGCTTGCTGACCTCGCGTGGGCTTGCGGGCACCGGGCGGTCGTCAACGTAGAGCCGCTCCGGGCTCAGGAGTTCATTTCGCATCCTCTTCACTTGGTGCAATCTCCGAAGCCGAGACTTGTTTTTGCTCCTGAGCCGAGCGCGGTTCTTCGGAGCGAACCGGCTGAGGTCGACCGCCTGGCAGGGTAAACCGTGACTAAGAACATCGAACGAGCGGCGCTCGTCTCCCGACACGTTCAGTTGCTTTCCATCTCCCTCTCGCGAGCGGAGGTGACGGCCGACGTCGATCCCTTGGATGTCCCGGAGCAGTTGGAGTTGTCGCAAGGGTTCCGGGCAGACTATGAGTTCAGGCCGTTACGGGACGACATTCTATACGTATCAGTTGACTTTGTATTTACGGCGGTATCGGGGTCCAGCGATGGAGAAGAATCTCCGGCTGTGGATCTGAAAGCGACGTACCTGCTGGTTTACAAATTGAAGGCAGCGGGCGCCTATCCGGCGGATGCCTTGTCGCATTTCGCGCAGTTGAACGGCACGTACAACGCATGGCCCTACTGGCGCGAACTTGTGCAGACGGTGAGTGGGCGCGCGGGGATCGGATCGGTAGTGGTCCCCGTCTTCCGGCCTCCTGTGCGTGAGTTGACGCCTGAGGAGGAAGAGCAACTCAGCCTTGGAATCGAGCAGCCGATCGGTAAGGAGGACGGACCGTGAGTCCTATGTCAGCAGCCTGACTCTCCCGGGCGCTGGACTTCCTCGGTTGCGAGACCAGCCGGGCCGGGCAACTCGTCCTCAAAGTGCGCACCGAGCCGACGAACGAGGCCGCGCCGTGACCGCCGGTTCGACTCCGCTGTCCTCATCGCCGCCTGATCGGACAAGAGCCAACTCGCCACAAACGCCAGGCGAGCGAAAGGATTCGGCTCCACAGCCTGTTACGAGCTACAACTTTCGGGGGAACGCCGGTGAATGAACCGTTGAAGTCGCCCTTCGCGAAGGCGCACGCCAGCGTACGCCTCGCGAGCGAGGTGGGGGGACGGTCGTGCCTCAGGACCAGCCAACTTGGCGCCCTTCACGCCGTGGCGTCGCACTTCACGTTGAGTTCTGAACCTGGTCTTGTCGTTCTCCCAACCGGGGCAGGAAAGACTGCGGTGCTGATGTTACTGCCCTACGTCCTTTCCTCGACTCGCGCCCTGGTGGTCACACCCAGTCAGTTCGTCCGAGCGCAGATTGCCTCCGACCTCGCGTCCCTGAAGACGCTGAAAGTGATCGGTGCGCTCCCCATGGATGTTCCCGCACCTGCAGTTCATGAGGTGAAGTCGGTGCGTCGGGAGGTCAAAGATTGGGAATTCCTGAGGGACTTTGATGCCGTCGTCACGACCCCAAGCAGCGCGAGTCCCGGAATCGACACGGTCGCGAGCCCTCCGCCCGACCTTTTCGACATCGTCCTGGTCGATGAGGCCCACCACAGCGCAGCGAAAACCTGGAAGGCTCTCATCGAAGCCTTCCCCAACGCGAGAACCGTCCTTTTCACGGCCACGCCATTTCGGCGTGACCGTCGGGAGATCCGGGCCCGACATCTCTACACGTACCCGATCCAGCGTGCTTTCGAGGACGGAATTTACGGAGAGATGGAGTACCGGCCGATCACTCCCACGGGGAATGAGTCTTCGGATGCCGCGCTTGCTCGTGCGGCCGCTGCTCAGCTCAAGTCGGACCTCGAGGCCGGCCACCACCACAGCCTGATGGTACGTGCGGAGAGTCGCTCGCGAGCCTCGGAGCTCATGGAGTGCTACGCCCGGGAGACCGATCTCCGCCTGGAACTAGTACATAGTGCGTTGTCTCCTCGGACGGTCGAGAAGTCGATCAAGAAGCTCCGTGACGGAGACTTGGATGGGGTGGTCTGCGTCAACATGCTTGGGGAGGGATTCGACCTGCCCCGTCTAAAGGTGGCGGCCCTGCATGCTCCACATCGGTCTCTATCCGTGACCCTCCAGTTTTTCGGAAGGTTCGCACGTGTAAGCGCGGGACTCGGGACCGCAACTTTCCTAGCCGACCCAGCGGAGACTGAGGAAGACCTTCAAGAGCTCTTCGTGCGCAGTGAGGCGTGGGGGCAACGGATCCGTCTCCTTGGGCAGAAGGCGGTCGGAGCCGCCATCGAAGCAAAGGAGGTTATCCAAGAATTCGAAGCGCAGGAGGGCGGAGACTCTCCTCCGCGTCTCGAGGACGTCTCCCTTCACAGTTTTAGCGTCTTCAACCATGTTCAGGCGCTACATGTCTATGGCGACGTCGATTTGTATGCGGCGCCAGCCGTGGAAGGCTATGCGGTGGAGAAGGTATGGGTTAACCAGGAGCAGCGGACAGTCGCCTTCCTGCTCCGAGAAGAGGTTCGACCTGATTGGGCCACGACGCCGGGTTTCGAGAGAATCGAGTATCAGCTCGTCGTGTGCGTGTGGGAGTCCGAGGCCTCAATCCTGTTCATCTGTTCTTCCAGCCGCCAGGCGTCCCTCTACAATCAGGTAGCGGCATCATTCGTCACTGGGAAGAGCCGACGCCTGTCCTTGAGCCGGACGAATCGGGTGCTGCGGCCTTTCCGAAGTCTGGAGCTGTTCAACGTTGGCATTCGGAACAGGGCACACGGAGTAGTCGCGGAGTCGTACCGTCAGATGACCGGTTCGGCGGCTCATAACTCACTCGACAAAGCGGATTCCCGGCTCTACCACCGCGGGCATATTTTCGGCAAGGGCGAGACGCCCAAGGGAGAATCTACCATAGGCATATCAAGCATGGGTAAGATATGGCGACTAGAGACCACACGCATCCCGGGATTGATTAAATGGTGTCGGGCACTAGCGGAGGAGATTGCGAACCCCACCACTTTCAAGACCGGGATCCCCTTGGATCACTTCGACGCGGGCAGCGAAGTCGAGAGGATTCCCGACGAGATCGTTCTTGCTGCTGACTGGGACGAGCAGCTTTACAAGAAGCCATGGACTGTGGCCCAGCTGGACGAACCGGACCGCACGGTGTCGGTGCTCGACCTCGAACTCATGGTCGGAACGCGCGGTGACGACGGCGGATCGATCACCGTTGAACTCCTCGGCGACGTGAACACGCGGTTGGTCTTGCGACTGGATCCCGTTCCATCCTTGGGGTATGAGTCGCCCGAGTCGCCGCGAATCGTAGTTAGAAAGGGACTCCAATCGCGCGACCTGTTGGAGGAACTCACCGAGGACCATATTCGCTTCCACTTCGCGGACGGGTCCGTTCTCCAAGGGGTCGAGCTCTTCCGACGCCCGGATGACGAGGCAGGTCTCTTTGACGTCGCAGGCTCGTCAACGGAGTTTGACTGGGAAGCCCTGAACGTGGATCCGTGCAGGGAGTTTGAGCCGGGAGATGACCCAAGCGGCCCACCGGCCGGAGGCGGCCGAGTCTCAATCCATCACTGGCTTCGTGGTCGACTGGTTGAATCCGACGCCGAATTCGTCGTGTACGATCACAGGTCGGGGGAATGCGCTGATTTCGTAACACTGCGGGATCGGGGAACGGGCAGCACCGCGGTAACGCTCTACCACTGCAAGGGGGCGGGTGGCCCTCGGCCAGGAGACCGGGAATCGGATGCCGTCAATGTGTGCGGTCAGTCAATGAAGTCTGCAAAGTTCAGGAACCGCCGCCTCCTGCTGAAGCACCTCAAGCGACGGCTGCGGTCCCGGTCGCAATTACTGAAGGGTGATCTCGGCGAACTCATCGCTCTCCTGGAGGCTGACCCCAGCCACGAAATCAGTCTTTCCATCTTCGTGGTGCAGCCAGGATTCCCTCTCGGCACCCTGTCAGACAAGCTGGGTCGCCTACTGGGGACAACGAACCAAGGCATCGTTGCGCAGGGCTGCCAGCCGCTCCATGTCTACGCTTCAGCGTAGGCGCTGAGCCGAGGGGGCTCCGTGGCGGTTCCAGGGCAGTTCGGGTTTCGAGCGACAGCATATCACAGAATGTTGCCGCCTGCGTTCGCTGCGGTCACTCCGGTGGATCACGGCCCCGCTGGCCTGGAGTGAATCGCCCCGGGTTCTTCGGACGAGATCTTGTTTGAGTGCCGGGAGGGCGTTCTGCTCCTCCCGGGGGCGCAAGTAGTCCTCTTCAAGCTCGACCGGGGGGACGTGCCCGATCGGTCCAAGGAGAAGGTGGTGGTTGAATCACCGGACCCACTCGAGGGAAAGGCCGGTCTTGAGTGAACTCGACACTCGCCAGCCGACGACGCGTTGCGCGACGGTGTCGATCACGAAGGTGGCGTAGGCCGGACCCTTCCATGTCGCGATATGCGTGAAGTCTGATCTTCAGGGTTCGCTCGTACGAGTTGCTCCGACGTTCCGGGCCACCGGTCCGCCGGGCGCTCGGCTCTAGAGTTCCCCCGGGAAACCTCAGGGCAGACAATCTGGGTGCTCGATGGCTGCCGGGTGACGAGGGATTCCCTGAACGAAGTGCCAAGGGCGAGTCGACGGAGCCCACCTTCGGTGAGCGAAGTCCGCTCGGCCGCCGTTTTCCCGTCCCGAAGCCCGAACGCACTGCTCACCGGCCCCCCTTACGACGCATCTTCGAAGCCGGATGCCCACCCTTACGACCTACCCTCTCATGCGATACGATGGAGGTTTCAAAACCACAGCGCTCTGTGATTTCGAAAGCTTCGTCGTAGCGGTTTTCGGGGGTGTGTCGTAATCCGCTGAAATCCCTGTCGTAACGCGGGGGCGGCCTCCCGTTCGCTGCGCCCTGCCCCCGGAACGCCCGCCGCAGGGGAGGCGGACCACGCCGGGTCGCCTTGACCCTCCCGCGGCCGATCCGCTCTATTGCGGCATGGTGCGCCTCGCCTCCGCCCTCGCCCTTCTTCCCGTCCTTGCCTGGCTCGGGACCGTCACGCCGCAGGGCGGGAGCCCGGCGTTTCCGGCGGTTTTCACGGCGGATGCCTTGGGCGAGGAGGACGTGCGCCGCGGTGCGCGCCCGGACCAGGCGACGCCCGCGCCCTCGACCGGGCCTTCGGTGCGAGCCCCGAGCCGCTCGCCGACGCGAACGATCGACCGTGGCCAAGCCGCGGAACCCGGTCCCCTCGCCGTGGCGACCTCGAGCGCGCACCGACGGGCGTTCCTCGCGGCTCCAGGGTCCCACCCGCGTACGGGCCTGGCGGGGACCCGGCTGGCCCGCCCCCCGCCCCACATCTCCTGACAGACCCCCACGGTTCCGGCCACCCCTCGAAGGGCGGCCGCTACCGCCTGCTCGCATCTGACGCGGAGGGCCGCCATGCCCATCCGCTTCGGCCCTGTCCGGAGTCCGCCCATGCTGGTCGATTTCACCCCCCCATGGGGCCCCTCACCGAACCGGAGCGTCCACCTTCCACCGGGTGGGTGGGCACCCGATTCCGACGCTCGTGGAAGGTGAGCTCCCGAGCTCCCGTCCGGGGTCCGCGGTGGTGGCCGTGGGGTCCGGACCGGGACTCACGCAGACCCTCTCGTCTGCCTCGATGCTCCTCGCACCCTTCCCGGGGGCGCTTCACGTGGTGGTCACGAGGCCGCTCCGCCGAGGCCGCTTCGTTCCGGGAGATGCCGGGGTGCCGGGTGGAGGCCGGGATCTCGACGGCGAAGCCATCGAGGAGGCAGTGCGGGCCGCCAGGCTCGACGGCCCCTCCCCGGTCATCCATGTCCGCGAGGAGGCGCCGGTAAAGGCGATCCTGCACGCCGTGCATGCCGCGGCGCCTTCGGTGGTGATCCTTTCTCCGGCCGTTGCCGGGCCCCCGGACCGGCGGTCCACGGCACGCACGGCGGCCCGGCTTCTTCCCAAGTTCGCGGTCCCTGTGGTGCTTCTGCGAACGGAGCACCGACGTCCCCCCCGGCGGATGGTCGTGGCCACGGATTTCTCCCCGTACGCGGACCGGGCCCTCGACCTGGCCCTTGCGTGGGGGGAGGCCTGGGGGAGCCTCGCCGGCCAGGAAGGGGCCGGAGGGGCACCGGTCGAAGTGGAACTCCTTCACGTTTCCGATGTCGCCCGCCCGGGGCGGAGGATCATCCCGGTGCACGACGCGCTCCGGTCGCGGTTGCTCGCACGGCAGGCCGAAGCAACCTCGCACCTGCGCCTCACGAGCCGGATCCGCTCGGCACCGCTCGCCCCTGACGGCATCCTGGCGGCCGTGGCGGAGTCACCGCCGGATCTCCTCTTGATCGGCACCCGCGGCTACGGCGCTCTCGGGTGGTCCGTGTTCGGGAGCGTGGCACACGAGGTGGTGCGGCGCGTTCCCTCCTCCCTTGTCGTCGTTCCCCTCCCGCGCTGAGCCTTCGTGTACGCCGTAGACGCCCTGATCCTGGTCGGTGCCACCCTCCTCATGGTGGCCATCCTCTCGAACACACTCTCGAGCCGGATCGGGGTACCGGGGCTCGTGATCTTCCTGGCCGTCGGCATGCTGGCGGGCGAGGACGGCGTCGGAGGGATCGCCTTCAACGAATATCCCATCGCACATGCGGTGGGAACGATGGCCCTGGTTCTGATCCTCTTCGACGGCGGGCTCCAGACCCCCTGGCGGTCCTTCCGCATCGCCTGGAAGCCGGCGGTGACCCTCGCCACGGTGGGGGTCGTCGTGACCGCGGGAATCACCGGGCTCGCCGCGTCCTGGATCCTGGGCATCCCCCTCCTGGCCGGCCTCCTCCTGGGGAGCATCGTGGGCTCCACGGACGCGGCCGCGGTTTTTTCGGTCCTCCGGGGGCGCGGACTCCATCTTCGCCCCAGGGTCGCATCCACCCTCGAGATCGAATCCGGGTCGAACGATCCCATGGCCGTGCTCCTCACGCTGGGGTGCCTGGGGATCCTCACCGGGACGATGACCCCGGGGTGGGAGATGGGGGGCTTTCTCCTGCGCCAGGCCCTGATCGGCACCGTCGGGGGTGTCGGGATCGGGTGGCTCGGGGCCCGGGTGCTCAACCGCGTCAACCTGCAGGCGGCGGGGCTCTACCCCGCATTCACGCTGGCTCTCGGGTTTCTCGCCTACGGCCTTCCCGCCTACCTCGGGGGGAGCGGGTTCCTGGCGGTGTACCTGGCAGGGCTCGTCCTCGGCAACGCCAACATCGTGTTCAAGCGCGGGGTGTTCATGGCCCACGACGGCGGTGCATGGATGGCCCAGATCACCATGTTCGTGATGCTCGGGCTCCTGGCTCAACCCAGCGAGCTCCCGGGAGTGGCGGTGGAGGGGCTCCTCGTGGCCCTCGTCCTCGTTTTCGTGGCGCGACCGGTGGCGGTGGCCCTCTCGATTCTTCCCTTCGGATTCGCGCCCCGCGAGACGGGATTCATCGCCTGGGCGGGGCTCAAGGGTGCGATCCCCGTCATCCTCGCCATCTACCCTCTTCTCCTGGGCGTCGAGGAGGGAGGGCTCATCTTCAACGTGGTCTTCTTCGTGGTCCTCCTCTCCGCCCTTACGCAAGGATGGTCGCTTCCTCCCGTGGCACGATGGCTCGGGGTAAGGGAGGCGGCCCGTCCCGAGCCGCCGGTGACCCTCGAGATCTCCTCGCTCAAGCATGTCGATGGGGACATCGTGGAATACGCGGTGGCCCCGGATTCCTGGGTGGCGGGACACCTGGTGCGGGACCTCGCCCTCCCGGATACGGCGGTCATCGCCGTGATCGCCCGGGGGCAGGAGGTGATCCCGCCGCGGGGTCGAACGCCCATCGAGCCGGGTGACCACGTCTTCGTCGTCATGCGCCCCCGGATCCGTGCCCGGGTGGACCGGCTTTTCTCCGCGCACGGCAGCGTGCGTGAGCCGGAACTCATTGCGGAGATGCCCATTTCTCCCGAGACGACGGTGGGCGAGATGGAGGAGTTCTACGGGATCCACCTGGACCCGAACCCGGACCGGACGGTTGGCGCGCTTCTCCGGGAGCGCCTCGGCGAGGCGCTCGTCGAGGGGGCGGAACTCCAGGCCGGTGAACTGAGACTCTCGGTTCGGAGGCTGGAAGAGGGCGAGGTCCGGGAGGTGGGCGTGGAGATCTTCGAGGGCGACGCGGAGGACTGAACGGCTTGCGGGTTCCCCCCTGCGATGCGCATGCAGGGCCCGGGACCGGGATTCACGAGCCGGCTTCCCGGGCGCCACGGCCCATGGTTCACTGCGAGGCTTGTCCCCCGAAGGTATGGATCTTGCTCGTGACAGGGGGCTCAGCGCGTGCAAATCGCCCCGGCGGACCTGGAGGGCCGGCCATGAAGACCGAGGAGGTGAACGAACCGGGGGGGCCGAGTTCCCGGTCCGGGCTCCGCGTACGGGACTCGTGGACCCAGCTCCTTCCCCTGCCTCTCCTGGTCTCGATCCTGATCCCGGTATCCGTCGCCCTCGGGTCCTGTGGCACGCCTGGACACGACCCGGAGGCCCGCGTTCCGCTGCGCGCGGGGTTCAGTCAGGAACCCCCCTGGGCCTTCATGGATTCCGAGGGGAGGGTCACGGGGAAGGCCCCGGAGCTTCTCCGCCTCGCCGTGGCGGAGCTCGGGCTGCCCGAGGTGGAGTGGGTTCCCATGGCCTGGGATGAGCTCATTCCGGCCCTCGTTTCGGGCCGCGTCGACATCCTCGCCGCGGGGCACTTCGTGACCCCGGAGCGCGAGGCCCGGGTCCGCTTCACCCGCCCCACCGCGTGTGTCTACCCGGCCTACCTCGTTCGCAGGGAGGACGAGCGGCGGCACCCGGATCCGGCGTCGTTCCTGGACGATGGCACCTCGCGGCTGGGGGTTCTGGCCGGAAGCGTCGAGGAGGCCATGCTCCGGGACCGGGGAAGGACGGACGGGGGGGTCCGGCGGTTCCACGATGTCCGGACCGCCGCCCTGGCGCTGGAAGCAGGAGGGGTGGACGTCCTGCTGCTCACCGACCCCTCCGCCCGCTTCCTGGCGGACCAGTCCGAGGGCGCCGCCCTCGCCGTGCTCGAGCCGCATTCCGAAGCGCACGGGGCGCCCCCGCAGGGATGCAGCGCCTTCGCCTTGCGCATGCAGGACCAGGAACTGGCCGGACGGCTTGACGGCGCCATCCTCCGCATCCGGTCCGCCCCCGACCACGATGCAGTCCTCGAGCGGTTCGGCTTCGACCCGGGGCGCCTTGCAGGGGGTGGACCGCTCATGGGGGGTGGGCCATGAGGAGCGGCACGGGGGGGGAATGGCGCCCCTGGCTCCTGGGTGCGCTCTTCCTGGCGTTGGGGCTGGGCGCGGCGGGGCTCGTCGAGGTGGATCGCCGCCGGAACGTGGCCCTGCTTCAGGATGCCATGTCCGTGGCGGATCACCTTTCCCGGGTCCGGGTGAACCTTGCC
>JBJHCE010000093.1:0-11855 GCA_050485865.1 Gemmatimonadales bacterium
TTCTTTCTCGTGGCCATGGTCGTCGCGAACGCGCTTCTCCTGGGTTCCGCCTTCTGGCGCGGCGTCGCGATCCCCCACGCCGCCTTCTACGTCCTTGGCCTCCTGGCCCTTCCCGAGCGGTCACCACTCCGAGGTTTCGCGCCCGCCCGGATCGCCGCCTACTTCACGGCCGTGAACGCGGCCATCGCGGTCGCCTGGTGGCGATTCGTGACCGGCCACCGCCAGGAGGTTTGGGACCCGACCCGAAGGTGACAGCTCCTGCCCGGGGCGGGGACCGGGCGGGATCACCGAAGCCCGCGCAACCGGACCTCGAATCCCCCTCCCCTCCTCGCCACCGCCGCTCTGTATCCGCTGGGTGCATCCACGGTTCGCACGAACCAGGTGGAGTCCGCCTTCGTTTGCTGGGAGCGTCCGGAAAGCTCGACCGAGGCAGGCTCGGGATCCAGTCCCGATTCCACTGCAGAGGCCCTGCGGGAAAAGCCGGAACCCTCCGCCTTGAGCACCGCCTCCTTGCGGGTCCACCCCCGCCAGAAGGCTTCTGCCTGTAATCTGCCGCCGAGGGACCGGAACGCCTTCCGTTCCCCCTCGGAAAACACGCGGTCCACAACGGCCACGAGGTCGCCGGGGGGACGGGCCGCTTCGATGTCGACCCCGACCGGATCCCCCAGCGAGAAGGCGAGCGCGACCCAGTCCCCGGAGTGGGCCAGGTTGAACTCGAGCGGAACCCCCCGGGGAGCCCTGCGGAGCTCCGGCTTCCCTTGGGGGCCGGCGACGATCACCACCTCGCCCGGAGGGCGATCCAGGTACGCGGCCAGGAGGGCCCTCAGCGCCAGCCGTCCGGTCACGAAACGCGCGAGGGTTCCAGGGTCGCGAATCCGCTGAGCGCGCTCGCCCTCCTCAGGCGAGAGGGAGACCCCGGAGAGGTGTTCGAACGCCAACGCCGGGGGGTCCGCCCGAAGGTACCAGAGTTCCACTGCATCATTGTCCGGCAGCGAGATCCCCCGGCTCCCGATCAACGCGCCCAGGCCCCTTGAGCTCCCGGTTACCGCTTCCCCTCCTCCCGAGCTTGTCACGGGTCGATCATCCCGGATTCCCGCAACGATTCCTCGACGGAACGGAACGGGAACTGGTCCAGGAGTTGGCCTAGCCGCCGTCCCGTCCGGTCGAGCCCGCGGTAATGGCGGACCCGCACATGCAGGGGGAGCCCCGGGATCCTCGGCTGGTCAGGGTCCAGCTCCCACGGGTGCAGGTAGAAGGTCGTGGCCGCACCCCGAGCGCTGGCATCGGCGAACGCGGAGCGGGTGAGGCCCAGAGGGAGCTGCCGGAAGGTCCCTCCACCCCCCGCCGGGAGATTCCACCTGCCGACCCTCAGGGTGGCCGGGGGCACCTCGATGAGGGGGCCACCGGGGCGTTCGAGCACGTGCACGTCACGGCCTCCGCCCGGGTATCCGTACCCCCGACGGCGAACCGGGTAAAGGGACGAGTCGTACCGATACCCCTCCTCCACCAGAAGGTCGAGCGCCCATTCCAGTCCGGGCACGATGGAGAAGCTCGGGGCCCGGAATCCCAGCACCGTGCGGCCGGACTGGTCCTCCAAAATCCGGCGCGAGGACCGGACCTGCTCCCGGAAGGCCTCCGGTTCGAGTTCGGTGACCCTGCGGTGGTCCCATCCGTGGGATGCAACCTCGTGGCCGGAACTGGCGATCCTGGGTACCAGCTCCGGGTCTTCCCGCGCGACGATGCCCAGCACGAAAAAGGTGGCCGTGACCCCGCGCTCGGCGAGCATGTCCAGGAGGGGCGGCATGACCCGTCGCAGCCGGCGAGGCCGACCGTCCCACGCAGACCGCGGGAGGTAAGGCTCGAAGGCCGAGACATGGAAGTACTCCTCCACGTCAAAGGTGAGGTGATGCGCGAGGTCGGACATGACACGAGACAATGGAACGCGACCAGGAAGGGCGTGGCAACCAGAGGCAACCCGTGGGAAGTCCCGGAGTAGCATGGTTCATGCCGAGCCCAGCCACCTTCCCCGACCGCCGCGATTCGCCGCCGCGGCCCGCCGTCAGAGTGGCTGCGTGGGCTCTTCTCGCTGCCGCCCTCCCCCTTGTCCTGCTCCTTACCCTTTCCCCGGGGACCCCCCTCGATCTTGTCGAGCAGACGGGCCCGTGCCTGGTCTGCGGCGACGACGGCCTCTCGAACCTGATCCGGAACATCGTCCTCTTCCTCCCCCTCGGGCTTGCGGCCGGCCTCCTGACGGGCAGCCTTTGGTTCCCCGTCATCGGGGCCGTGGTCCTGAGTGGCGGCATAGAGCTCGCCCAGTTCACGATTCCGGGGCGAAACCCCCTCCTCGTGGATTTCGCGATGAACGTGCTTGGGGCCGGGATCGGGGCGGGACTGGGGCTCTGGGCCCTCGACCGGCTCGCCGGAGTTCCCCCGTCGGGATGGCTCGCGAATCCCCTCACCTGGGCAGGAGGGGCGTGCACGGTCCTCCTGGCCACCGGGTGGCTGTATTCCCTCTCACCTCCAGATCCCCCGTACTACGTGAACTGGAGGGCCGACCACGGGCACCTGGAGCGATACCAGGGAGAGGTGGTCGAGGTCCGTCTGGATGACGTCCTCCTCACCGGGGGGCGGGTCGTGGACCCGGACCGGATTTCCGCCCGGCTCCTCGCCGGTGGCCCCCTGGTGATCGTCGTCGAGGCCGGTCCTCCGCCCTCGTCCCTGGCTCCCCTCCTGAGTGTTCACACCGGAGACGAGGAGGAGGTGTTCGTGCTCGGTGCCTCGGGCCCGGACCTCGTCCTGCGTCTGCCCTACCGCGCAACGAGGCTTCGAATGGCGCGCCCGGACCTGGTCGCGCCCGATGCCCTTGCGGGTGTGGAGGAGGGGGAGACCGTGGAGGTCGGCCTCGTCGCGGGCGACCGGGGAAGCTGCATCCTCGTGAACGGCGCAGGCACATGCGAGATTCTGCCGTCGCTCGCCGAGGGTTGGGCGCTCCTGCTCTTTCCGTCCGGGATCGACAGTCGGCCCCGGGGCCTCCTCTCCCTTCTCTGGCTCGTCGCTCTCGGATTCCCCTCGGGATTTCTCGCGGCCACGCCGAGAGTGGCCGGGGGCTGCGCCATCGGCCTCGCCCTGGCGGCCCTGCTCATCGGGGCATCGCCCGTGTTCCTCCCCGGTACTGAATTCCTCGTCCCCGGCGCCCTCGCGGGGGGGGTCGCAACGGGATTCGGGGCGAGACGGGTGGTTGTGCCCGTTCCCGGCACGCAACCTGCTCCGGTGGACGGATCGAGGCCGGCAGGCCGACGCCCTGGGAGCGAGGGTCGCCAGGGCGTCCGCTGAGCCTTGTTCTCCTTTCTGAACCAGCCTTCCTGAACCAGCTCCGGAAACCGCGATGAACCACAGGAGGTCCGAGGCCGCTCGTCCCTGGAACGAAACCGGACCTTGGGCATGGATCGGCTCGCGTGCGGGCCTTTTCCTGCTTACGGGCCTGGTGCTTCACGGGTGCGGGGGGGACGCCAGCCACGGGAGCGCGATCATCGCTCCGTCCTCGGCGCGCACCCCGGGACCGGCTCCCTGCGTCGACCCTCCCCGCCTTCCCGAACCCGAGGTGGTGTTCCAGGGCCTCGAGACACCCTGGGACCTGGAGGAGGCTCCGGATGGTCGCCTCTTCCTGACGGAGCGAGGCGGAGCGATCCGGGTGCTCGATCCGGATGATGGATCGATCCGGACATGGGCCACGGTCGATGTGGATTCCGGGGGAGAGCTCGGGCTCCTGGGCCTTGCGCTGGACCCGCGGTTCGAGGTGAACGGGGCCCTGTACGTCATGGGCCGCTACGTGGTCCCATCGGAGGGGGTCCGCCCGGAAGCCCTTCGACCCGTCGTGCGGCGCCTGCGGCGGCTCTTCCGCGCCGGCGACGAGGGAACGCGTCACGAACTCCGCATCGATCGCTACGTGGAGCGCGATGGCCAGGGAGTTCATGAAGCGACCGTGGTTCGTGGTCTTCCTGCAAGGGATCTCCATGGCGGTGGGGCGCTTGCCTTCGCTGAAGCTGGTTCCCTGCTCTACTCGGTCGGGGATGCGCTTATCCCGTGGAGATCCCAGGACCGGAGGAGCGCTCTGGGCAAGATCCTGCGTCGTCCCGTGTCGGGAGCTCGCGAGGGTGGCCGGCCTCCGGTTCCTGATGGTCTGGCTGCGCTTGGGGTGCGGAACAGCCAGGGGATCGCGGTCCACGAAGGCACCGGGGTGGTGTTCTTCATCGACCATGGCCCATCCGGCCTTCCGGACGAGGAAGGGCGTACCGGCGCCGACGAGTTGAACGTGCTCGTGGACGGAGGGAACTATGGATGGCCTGTCGTGGCAGGAGCTGTCCCGGTTTCCGGGTTCGTGGAACCGATCGTGGAATGGACTCCCGCGATCGCGCCGGCGGGGATCGCCGTTCATCCTGACCACGGGCCGGATGGGGAACTCGTGGTCTGGGTGACCGGGCTTCGCGGACAGGCGCTCCACCGGTTGGAGGTCCTGCCCGGTTCCGGGCTCACGGGGTGGAGCGTCCGCTGCGAGACCCGGTACTTCGAGCATGAGGCCGGGAGATTCCGAGCCGTGACGGTGGCCCGCGACGGAACGCTCTGGCTGGCCACAAGCAACCGGGACGGGCGCGGAACGGTCCGCGATGGGGATGACCAGATCCTGAGGGTCCGGCCCATGGGGGTCGTCCCGTGACCGAACTCCGCGAGATCCGGGATTCGGACTTCGACGAGGTCCACCGGAGCCTGCTGGTCCGCCTCGACCGGGCAAAGCCACCTGAGGTGTGGAGACGGCTGTTCAACTACCCGTGGCGCCCGAGTTGGGCACCACGCGGCTACGTGCTGGTGGAGGGGGACCGGTTCGTCGGTTTCCTTGGGCTCGTGTTCGCGCCCGATGACCGTGCGGTCGGACGTTCGCCGGTCTGCAACCTCTCAAGCTGGATCGTCCTCGAGAGCTACCGTGGGCAGAGCATGCGGCTTCTCTCACCAGTCCTGGGGCGCGCCGATTGGACGGTGACGAACCTTACTCCCACCGCCGAAGTGGGGGAGCTCATGCAGAGGCTCGGGTTCGTTCCTCTGGAAACGCACCGTTCCCTGCTTCGCCTGCGGTCCGGCGACCTTGTCCGCGGATCCTCCGGATCCCGGATCCGGGAGGTCGGAGGCGCGTCGGAAGGGCCCATGCCCGAAGACTGGAAAACGATCGTCGATCATCACGGAGGGATCGCCCGGGCTCTCGTTGTCCACGCGGGCGCCGGGGAGGCCCTGGTGATGTACACCGTTGGGCGCCTGCGCGGGATCCCGGTGGCCAGGATCCACCACGTGACCGACGCCGCACCCGTGATCGAGGCCCTTTCCAGTCTGCGTCGCCACTTCCTCCTTCGCCGGGGAGCGTGCATCATGGAGTTCGATCGGCGCATCCTGCCGGAGGTTCCGGAAGCAGGCCTGCACTCGAGGCGGATCACCACGCCGAGGCTCTTCCGGTCCCCGGACCGCACACCTTCGGAGCTCTCGGAACTCTATTCCGAGCGAATCCTTCTCGAACTGTGAACGGAGCCCACGTGAACGAGACCCCGCCCTTCCTCCCCGCAGATCCCGGCGAAGGCGCCGGCGCAGCGGCCACCCTCGTGGGTGCAGCGCTCCACCGGCTCGCCGGGCTCCTTCCCGAGGGCGTGAAGCTCGACCATGAAGCGGGGCAGGCGCTCGCCAACCCGGACGGTCCCCTCGACTCCCTGGGGATCGTGAACCTGGTCGTGGCCCTCGAGGACGAAGCGAATGAGGCAGGTATCGGTTCCCTCGGGCTCCTCGATGCCCTCGCGCTCCCGTTGGAGGAAAGTCCGTTCCGGACCGTCGGTACCCTACAGGAATGGGTCGCACGGGCCGGAGGCAGGAGCGGGGGATGAAGGAAGGTCTCACCGGACTCGTGCTCTCGGATTTCCACACCGGGAACCTCGAAAGCCTCTTCAACCGGGACACGCGAGCGCCGCAGGTTCGCGTGCAGAGCACTCCCTTCGGCCAGGTCGTGCAGACGCTCGTGGGCCAAGGTGCGGGGGTGGGCCCGAGCGAGGCCAGGCCGGACTTTGCCCTGGTCTGGACCCGCGCCGAGGCGGTCGTTCCCTCCTTCCGGGCGGTGCTCGCCTTCGAGCCCTTCGAGGAGGAAGTGGTGCTCCGGGAAGTGGACCAGTTCGCAGCCCAGCTGGAAGGGTTCGTAGAGCGGGTGCATCCCGTCTTCGTCACGACATGGACCCGGGACGTGAAGGATCGAGGTCTCGGGATGCTGGACCTGAGCCACCCCCAAGGGCCGGGGCGGATCCTCCGCCGGATGAACGAGCGTCTCATCGAGAGGGTTTCCGGCGTCCCGGGCCTCCATGTCCTGGACGCAGGACGCTGGCTTGCCGAGGCGGGATCGACGGCGTCGGATCCACGGCTCTGGTACCTGGCCAAGATTCCCTATTCCAACGAAGTGTTCCAGGGGGCAATCCGCGACGTGAAGGCGGGGTTAAGGGCGCTCAGGGGGGAGGCACGGAAGCTCGTGATCGTGGACCTTGACGACACCCTCTGGGGGGGGATCGTGGGGGAGACAGGTCCGGAGGGCCTCCGCCTCGGCGGCCACGACCCCGTCGGGGAGGCGTTCGTCGATTTCCAGCGTGCACTGAAGTCCCTCGCCCGCAGGGGGATCGTTCTCGGGATCGCGAGCAAGAACGACGAGGAGGTGGCCATGCGGGCGATCCGTGGGCACCCGGACATGGTTCTTCGACCCGAGGACTTCGCCGGCTGGCGAATCAACTGGCAGGACAAGGCCGCCAACGTCCTTGAACTCACGAAGGAGCTGAACCTGGGGCTCCAGTCGGTGGTCTTCATCGACGACAACCCGGCTGAACGGGGGCGCGTTCGGGAAGCCCTGCCCGAAGTGCTCGTCCCCGATTGGCCGGATGACCCGCTGCGCTACGCCGAGACGCTCCGGGCAATGGACGCTTTCGACCAGGCCCAGATCAGTGCCGAGGATCGGTCTCGGGGCCAGGCCTACCAGGCGGAGCGGGCGCGACGGACGCTCCTGGATGAAGCCCCCTCCCTTGAAGCCTGGCTCGAGAGCCTCAAGCTCACCGTCGAGGCTACCCCCGTCGACGGGGCGTCGGTCCAGCGCGTGGTGCAACTTCTCAACAAGACCAACCAGATGAACCTCCGGACCCGCCGGATGAGCGAGCCCGAGTTCGTGAACTGGCTGGAGGGACCGGGGCGGGAGTCGTGGAGCTTCCGGGTTCGGGATCGCTTCAGCGACGCCGGGCTTACCGGGCTCGTGTCCATCGAGGTTCGCGACAAGGTGGCGACGCTAGTGGACTTCGTGCTCAGTTGCCGTGTCTTCGGCAGGTCCGTGGAGAACGCCATGCTTCACGTTGCCGCAGAGGCTGCGAGAGCGGCAGGAGGGCTTCGGCTCGAAGCCCGATACCTCAAGACGGAAAAGAACGCACCCTGCCTGTCATTTCTCGATGACCGGTCGGGGATGTCCACTGCGGGGGGAGAACCTCGGACGTACACGTGGGATCTCTCGGAATCCTATCCGCTCCCCGAGCACCTCGAACTCCACCGCGCTCACGATCAGGACCTGTAGAGTGCCTCGTACTCGTCGGTCATCCGGGAAAGCGTGAACTCGGCGTGGGCGCGGGCTTGGGCGCTCTTCCCCAGCCGGCCCGCCAGCTCGGGTTCGCGAATCAATCGCGCGAGGGACTCCGAAAGCCCCACGGGATCACCGGAGTCGACGAGGAGGCCCTCCACGCCATCGTCGACTGCCTCGGGAATCCCGCTCGTCCGGGTGGCGACGACCGGGTTGCCGGCGAACATGGCCTCGAGGACGGCGAGCGGGAGGCCCTCCCAGAGTGAGGGCATCACGAACACGTCCGCTGCTGCCTGCAGGTCGGGGATGTCCAGGCGGTACCCGAGCAGATTGACCCGGTCCGCAAGGCCGTGGCTGGCGATCCGTTCCTCGAGGACGGGGCGGAAGCTTCCTTCACCTGCAACGAAGAGCTTCCATCGGCAGTCCGGGGGTTCCCTGGACGAGAGCATGGCGAGGGCGTCGATGAGGACGTGGAATCCCTTGCGCTCCACGAGGCTTCCGGCACCCAGGAACACAAGTTCGTCGTCGGCCACGCCCAGGGCAGCCCGCGTGCGGTTCCGATCCCCCGGGCGGAAGGGGACGCCGTTACGGATCACATGAACGGGGCCCGCCCCGGGGCCCAGACGATCCAGCAGGTGCCCGCGCGTTGACTCCGACACCGCCACCGTGGCGTGGCTGTTCCGGAAAGCCCACCGGAGAGCCACTCGCCGTCGGGCGCGGTCCAGCATGGTCTGGTTTCCATGCATGGTGATGGTGTGTGGGAGCCTGAGGTTGTGCGCGACGGCCGTACCATACACGGCCATGGTGAACTCGTGGCTGTGGATCACGTCCACCCGTCTCCGTCCGAGCCTGCGCGTCAGGTCATCGGCGCAGTCGAGGTCCACGAGCCGGCGGAGACGAAACCGCTCGATGGGGACACCCTCTCTTTCCAGCTGCTCCGACAGCCACCCGTCCTCGTGGGGCAGGACACACGTCACGTCGTGCCCGCGGGTCCCCAGTTCCTGCACCAGGTGCAGGATCAGCCACTCGGCACCCCCGATTCCCACCGTCTCGTTCATGACCGCGACGTGGCGGGGCGACGGGGTGATCATCGGCCTAACCGCTGCCCCGACTTCGCGTCTGGGGATCACGGATCGAGTCGGGGGCCAGGGAGCATCACCCTCATGGCGACGAGGGTGGAGACACCGGGGGCGCTCCTCCTGTCTGGGTACCCGTGACCCCGAGGGTGAACGTTCCACCCACCGAAACCTCCGGGTCCCTGCCGAGGGGAATGAACCAGTCCAGGGAGCCGGTGTTCACGTCCAGCGGGTGGGTCCCCGCAGCGAGCGCACCGATCTCCGCCGGGGTCAGGGCCGATGACCAGCGGGTGACCTGGGCGATGTTTCCGGAGAACCAATCGGTGAAGAGGTCTCCCCGGGCTCCAATGCGCGTGGTTCCAGTCGAGGGGACAGGCTCCGTGACGGTCAGGCCCCCATCTGTGAATTCGACCCCGTTGGACCACATGCGGACCGTGTCCCCACTTCTGCGCACGACAAGATGCTGCCAGTCCCCTTCTGTCGCGGAAACTCCCAGGGGCATCACTCCCCCCGATCCCGGCGTGCGAACCGCGATCGTCCAGTTCATCCCGAGGTCCGGGTTCTGGTAGACGTTGACACCGTGCTCGAAGGCATTCGGAGCAGAGGAGAACGCATAGCGAAAGCCTCCGTCGGCCTCATCGACCGGTAGCACCCAGAGCGAAAGAGTCCAATCGCCGTCCGGGAAGCTCATGTCACCGTCCGGATCGTCCACCACCGAAACCCGATCCTGAAGGGTGGTCCGGTCGAAGACCCGTGAAGCGCCCGTCGCGGTTGCCACGAAGCCCGCCGTATCCGGTGCGATCGCCGCGTGGAGGGCCTGACTTCCGAGCTCCGGACCGAGAGTCCATCGCGTGCCCGCAATACCCGAGGCATCCGAGAGCGAGGTGGATGTTGCGGACGAGCCACCATCGGCGGCGATCCAGGTTACCTCCGCCCCGGATACGGGCACTCCGTAGGGGGAGAGCACCCGGACCTGGAGTGAGTCCGTCAGGGTGAGCCCTGCCGGTCCCATCTGCCCGCTTCCGCCTTCGATGACGAGAGTGGCGGGCGTCGGGGGGAGCACGGTGATGGAGGTGGACCCGGACGCAGGGCCCGAGGTCGCCTCGATCGTTGCGTCCCCGACCGATTCGCCGGTGGCGATCCCGGCCGCGGTCACCGAAGCGATTCCCGCTGCCTGGCTCGCCCAGGTGATCCCGGCTCCGGGGATCGAGTTTCCACCGGCGTCGAGCACGGCTGCGGAAAGCTGAGTCGTCTGGGCGACCTGGATCGTGTCGGCAGCCGGCGAGACCAAGACCGTTGCGGGGACCTGCGTCACGGTCACGAGCACGGTGTCTGCGGCGTTCCCGGATGTGGCCACGAGGTTTGTCACTCCCACGTCGATCGCAGTGACCATGCCCGTAGTGTCGACCGAAGCCACACCACCATCGAGGGTGCTCCAGGTGACCGGTGCTCCCTGGAGGGTGTCCCCTCCCGCGGTCAGGACGACCGCATCGAACACCCGGGTCTCGCCCAGGGACGTAAAGGTGAAGCCTGCCGGTGAGATCACGACTGCCGCAGCCGGGGGCGGACCCACGGTAGCAACGACCTGGAATGTGACCCCGGATGCGATGGCGTCAAGCGTCTGAGTCCCGGCCGCAGCCCCAGTGGTCCATACCGTCTCCGCGACGCCTCCCGGGTCTGTGGTAGACGAGTCCGGAGTGGTGCTCCCTCCGTCGGAGGCGGTCCAGGAAACGGTGGCCCCGGGGATAGGGAACCCTGAGCCATCGAGGAGTCGTACCCGTATCGGATTCCCAAGCGGCACTCCCGGAAGCCCGGATTGTCCGCCCCCCGACAGGAGTTGAAACATGGCGGCAGCGGCGGGTACCACCTCAACCTGAGCCACCGCGATGAAGCCCCCGGTGGTGGCGCGAACCTCCGAGACTCCCGGCGCCACGGCGGTGACCCGCCCGTTCTGCATCACCGTTGCGACGGAAGCGTCCGAGCTCTCCCAGGAGACCGAGACCCCTTCGATGCTGGAGCCGTTCCCGTCAAGGAGCCGGGCCTCGATGAGGGTCTCCTGGTCCGGTGTCATGACCAGAGCTTCAGGATGGAGGACGAGTTCCGTGGGTTCCTGGCTGACGACGATCGTGGACGTGCCCGAGACTCCGTGGGATGAGGCCCTGAGAACAGCCGTTCCCGGACCCGTTGCGGTCACCCAACCCGTCTGCGACACCGCCACGACCCCCGTCGGATCCGCCGACCACTGGATTGGGGCCCCGGGGAGTGTCCCGCCCGCGAAGGTGGCGACGGTCGCCTGGAAGTGAAGGGAATCACCCAGGCTCAGGAAGGTGTGATCGGTGGGGGTGACTCCGACCGAAGCCACGAGGGGGCGGACATGGACCTCCGAAGTGTCCGCCACGGGCCCGACGGCGGCCACGATCCTCGCCGTCCCAACTGAGATCCCCACGACGCGCCCCTGCCAATCCACGTGAGCGGTGGCGGGGTCGAGACTGCCCCAGAACCCGGCCGGTTCGCCGCCCGCCGGTGCCAAGGTCACCCCTGCAAGAGCGGTGTCACCCACCGCGATCTCAGCGGGCAGCCCGGTAATCGAGATCCCGGTGAGGTTGCTCCGGTCGAGGGGGCCTCGGAGCAAATCCACGACGACCGTCAACTCCTGGCCGGGAGAAAGGGTGGCTGCACCCGCTGATCCGCTCCAGATCACAGTGCGTACGCCATCGACCTGATGGGCGATCTCGACCACGATGCCCAGGTCGGTGACCGGCCCCCCGGGGAGGGGCACCGAATAGGGGCCGAAAGCCCGGTTGGGGTCCTCGGAGAAGGCTCCCTCGAAGAAGCGGAGGTCCGAACCGTCGGGTCCCAGAACGCGGACGCGGATCACGTTCGGCGTGAGCCCGTCTTCGGTTCCGAACCCTGAAGTGCGCGCGTCGACCCTGACCTGCGCCGGATCATGGCTGGCGGGAACTGACGGATCTCCCGCGTCGTCGCATCCCCACGCAACGAAAACGAGGGCGAGGACGGTGCACAGGCTGAAGGCCCGGGTCGCCGACGGCGACACCCACGCCGTTCGGGGGATGTGCGAGGATCTGGCAGATTCCGCCCGGCGGTGGGCATGCAGGGTGGGGGGCGGCGCAGGATCAATGGGACGGAGGACA
>JBJHCE010000094.1:0-11647 GCA_050485865.1 Gemmatimonadales bacterium
CGAAACGACCTGAAGGCCGCGATCCGCGAGATCAACCAGACCGCCACTCGCCTCTTCAGCGAGACCTTCGAGGAGATCCGCGAGCACTTCCGGGCCACCTTCCAGCGCCTCTTCCAGGGGGGCGAATGCGACCTGTGGCTGTCGGACCCGGAGGACCCCCTCGACTCCCCCATCGAGATCCACGCCTCCCCACGGGGCAAGCGTACCCAGCGCATCGACCTCCTCTCCGGGGGTGAGCGGGCCCTCACCGCCCTCTCCCTCCTCTTCGGCATCTACCTCGTGAAGCCGTCGCCCTTCTGCGTCCTTGACGAGGTCGACGCCCCCCTCGACGAGTCGAACATCGGCCGCTTCATCCACCTCCTGGAGGAGTTCAAGGCCGACACCCAGTTCGTCGTGATCACCCACAACCCCCGCACCATCGAGGCTGCAGACTGGATCTACGGCGTCACCATGGAGGAGCCCGGGGTGAGCCGGATCGTGGGGGTGAAGCTCGAGGATGCCCTCCAGGTGGCGGGGGCCGGGGCCGCCGCGGAATGAACCCGTCCCTCCCCCTCCGGGTAGGGATCGTGGGCGCGGGGGTCCTCCTCCCGAACGACGTCCTGCGCTCGTCGGGGCACTGGGTCTCGGCCGAAGCGGGGCCCGCGGGCGAAGCACCCTTCCGCCTCCTCCTCGACTGCGGCTCAGGGACCCTCCACGGGATGGCCCGCGACGCCCTCCCCTGGGGCGAACTCACCCACATCGTGGTGAGCCACTTCCACGCGGACCACATCGGCGACCTGGCCCCCGTGGTCTGGGCCCTCCGCTGGGGGCTTCGCGGTACCCGCACCCGTCCGCTGCACATCCTGGGACCCGAGGGGCTTGAGATGCGGATGCACGGGCTCGCCGCCGGGTTCGGCTCCTGGCTCCTCGATCCCGGGTTCCCGGTCCGGGTCCACGAGGTGGTGCCGGGCGCGCGCTGGAGGGAGGAGGCCACGGGGCTGGAGCTCGTCGCCCACGCCGCGCTCCATTCCCCCGAGGCCCTCGCGTGGCGCCTCGAGGCCCGGGGCGCCTCGGTGGGGTACACGGGGGACACCGGCGCCTTCGAGCCCCTGGGCCCGTTCTTCGAGGGGGTGGAGCTCCTCGTGGCCGAGTGCGCCCTTCCGGATCCCGACACCACGGGGATCCACCTGACCCCCATGGGGCTCGCGGCGCTGGCGGAGCGGGCCAGGCCCGGGCTCCTCGTTCCCGTCCATTTCTACCCGGAGCTCGACGTGGAAGCGCTCCCGGATCTTCTCGTTGCCGCGGGGTATTCGGGACCCCTCGAGGTGGGTCGTGACGGACTGGGCCTTGCGGTGGGGCCGGGCTCGGTGCGACTTGTTGAGGATCCCCTCTGAACCGATGAACCCGGAGCGCACGGCCCCCGCCGACGGCGGGGGCCTCCACGTTCCTCGAAGGAAGATTCCATGCTCGTCGTCATGAAGCAGAGCGCCACCGAAGAGGAAATCGGTCGCGTCGTGACCCAGATCCGGTCCATGGGCTACGACGCCCGTCCGATCCCCGGCCGCCAGCGTACCGCGGTGGGGCTCATCGGAAACGACGGCCGCGTGGACTCGGCGAGCCTCCAGGGGCTCCCCGGCGTCCTCGAGGTCATCGAGGTGAGCCACCCGTACAAGCAGGTCTCCCGGGAGTGGCGGGAGGAGGACACCATCGTCACCCTCGGAAACGGGACCCGGATCGGGGGGAGCGAGATCGTGATGATGGCGGGCCCGTGCGCCGTCGAGTCCCGGGAGCAGATCCTCGAGACGGCCCACGTGCTCCGCGACATGGGCGCCACCGTCCTCCGGGGTGGGGCCTTCAAGCCCCGGTCCTCGCCCTACTCCTTCCAGGGGCTGGGCATGGAGGGGCTCCGATACCTGGCCGAGGCCCGGGAGCAGACGGGAATGGCCATTGTCACCGAGGCCCTCGACGCCGAGGGGGTCGAGGCGGTGGCCGAGTACGCCGACGTGATCCAGATCGGCGCCCGAAACATGCAGAACTACGCCCTCCTGCGCCGGGCGGGCCAGTCCGGCCGCCCCGTCCTCCTCAAGCGGGGGATGTCGGCCACGATCAAGGAGCTCCTCCTTTCGGCGGAGTACCTCCTGGCCGAGGGGAACGGCGAGGTGATCCTCTGCGAGCGCGGGGTCCGGAGCTTCGACACCCATACCCGGAACCTCCTGGATCTCACCGCGATCCCGGTGGTCAAGTCCCTCTCCCACCTTCCGATCATCGCGGATCCGAGCCATGGTACGGGGATCCGGGCCAAGGTCACCCCCATGGCCCGCGCCGCGGTGGCGGCAGGGGCCGACGGGCTCATGGTGGAGGTTCACCCCCGTCCCGACGAGGCGCTCTCCGACGGGGCGCAGTCCCTCTACCCCGAGCAGTTCGGAGACCTCATGGCCCAGATCCGGGTCATCGCGAAGGCGCTCGACCGGGCCTTCGCCCCGCCCCTCGCCGCCCGCGTCTGAGGCTCCCGGGAGGCGTCCCCTCCCGCCATCGGAACGCCCCCGTTCCCTGGCCATCGTTCTCTCCGACCGGACCCTTGCGTCCGGGGGGGGAACGTGAACGTGGCCGAGGGGACGAGGGGGGCGTACCGATGGACCGAACCACGAGCAGCGGGGCCCGACCCCGAAGGACGGGCCGCCTGGGCGAGGCCCTCGCCGCCCGCCACCTCGAAGCCGAGGGGTGGACGATCCTGGCCCGGGGGTGGCGCGACGGACCCCGGGAGCTGGACCTCGTGGCCCGCCGGGAGGGAACCCTCGCCTTCGTCGAGGTGAAGACCCGGACCGGCCCCCTGGCCCACCGGGAGCCCGACGCCGCAGGTGCCTCAGCCCTCGCCTCCGTCACCCGGAAGAAGCGGGCGGAGCTCGAACGCGCCGCCGGTGCATGGCTCGGCGGCGAGGGGGCCCGCTACCGCCCCTTCCGGCGGGTGCGCTTCGACGTCGTCGCGGTCGTGCTCGCCCCCGGGCTCCGGCCCCGGATCGTGCACGTGCCCGGGGCCTGGGTCCGGGGGGATCCGTGAGGGTCCTTTCCGACCCGGGACGACCGGCCGGCGCGTTGACGTCGTCCCGCCGGGTCGGTAGCTTCAGGGGTGCCCCAGGTTCGCAGAACAGGAGCCCACGCAACCCGTCAGGACCTCGCCGGTAGCAGCGGAACGTGCGGTGATCGTTGCTGCGGTCAACCTGGGGCATTTTTTTGTCCTCGAGCCGGTTTGCACCCGGGCCTGACTCCCTCCCGGCACACCCCGTGACCCACACCGCCCTCGCCCGGAAGTACCGACCGCTCACCTTTGGCGAGGTGGCCACGCAGGAGCACGTCTCCGACACCCTCAAGAGGGCCGTGGCCACCGGACGGGTGGGGCATGCCTACCTCTTCTGTGGCCCCCGGGGCGTCGGGAAGACGACGCTGGCCCGGGTCCTGGCCATGGCCCTCAACTGCCCGAACCGGGCCGATGACGGCGAGCCCTGCGGGGCGTGTGACGACTGCCGCCGGATCTGGAGCGGCTCCACCTCCCTCGACGTGGTGGAGATCGACGCGGCCTCGAACCGGGGCGTGGATGACGCCCGGGACCTCCGGGAACGGGCCATGTACGCGCCCTCCGACGAGCACCGTCACAAGGTGTACATCGTCGACGAGGCGCACATGCTCACCCGGGAGGCGTGGAACGCCCTCCTGAAGGTGCTCGAGGAGCCCCCGCCGCGGGTGCACTTCATCTTCGCCACCACCGAGCCCCAGAAGATCGAGCAGACGGCGGCCCCGATCCTCTCGCGCTGCCAGCGCTTCGACTTCAGGCGGGTGGGGGTGGGCGACATCACCGTCCGGGTCCGCGAGGTCCTGGCCCGGGAGGGGATCGAGGCCTCCGACGAGGCCCTCCGCCTCCTGGCCCGGAAGGCCGATGGCGGAATGCGCGACGCCCTTTCCCTCACGGACCAGGTCCTGGCCCTCTCCGAGGGAGCGGTGGACGCGGAGACGGTGCGGCGGATCCTGGGCGTCGTGGGTGACGACCACTACCTCCACCTCTTCGACCTCCTGGCCGCCCGGGACCGGGGCGGGATCTTCCGCCTCGTGGATGCCCTCCTGGACCAGGGCTTCGACCTCGTGGAGTTCTACCACGGAATGGTGCAGGCCCTCCGCACCCTCCTCCGCATCCGCGTCGGGGGCGAGGACCCGGACGTTTCTGCGGAGCGGCTCGAGGAATGGGAGGAGCGCGCCGGTCGCTTCGACGCCGCCGACCTCCTGCGGATGCTCGGCATGGCCGCCGAACTCGAGGTGAACGGGAGCCTCCGGCGCACCCAGCAGCCCCGGGTGCTCCTGGAGCTCCTCCTCCTCCGGTTCGTCTGGCTCGACCGGACGGTGGAACTCGAGGCCATGATCCGCGCCCTGGGGGGCGAAGGCCCGCTCCCCCGCACCGGGACCCCGGCGGCTCCACCTCCCGGGCCACCTCCCGGGCCACCTCCCGGACCGCCCTCCGGACGCCCTCCCGCCCCGCCCCCCGGGCCCGCGCCCTCCGCAACGCGGGCGCCCACCGCGGCGACCGCAGCCCCGGCCACGCCCGCCCCGGCGAAGGTAGCCCCGACCCCTGCGGCCCCGGCGCCTCATGCACCCGCAGCCGAACCCGTGGCCGAGGCCGGGGAGGCCCCCGCCCCCGCCGGTGGTTCCGGCGCCGACGGGCCCGACTCAGGCGCTCCTCTCCGCGAGCCCCTCGAGGCCTGGCGGCTCCTTCTCGACGGGGGGAGCGGAATCCCCCCCGGACTCTCTCCCTTCCTCCTGGGGGCACCCGCCCGGGTGGTCGAGGGCGGACTCGAGGTCGCGCTCCCCCCGGGGCCCGCCCTGGAGCGGCTCCGGGAGCCCACCACCCTCGCGGGAGTGGTGCGGGCCCTCGTGGAACGTGCCGGAGGCCCGGTGCACCTCGCCTTCGTGGAAGGGGGCGAAGCGGAGCCGAACGGGAGCGGTCGCATCTCCTCCGACGTGGTTCGGAAGGGGAGACTGGACGACCTGCTGGCCCGGGAACCGGGGCTCGAGGGGGCGGTAGAAGCCCTCGACCTCGACCTGATGGACTGATGGACTGACGGACCGATGGACTGATGGACTGACGCGGGGTCCGAACCCACGCAGCTGAACCTGAACGAGGCCCAACGGATGGATATGCGCTCGCTGCTCCAGATGGGACAGCAGATGCAGGCGAAGATGAACGAGGTCCAGAGCTCCCTCGAGGCGATGGAGGTCTCCGCGGCGGCGGGAGGCGGCATGGTGACCGCCACCGTCGACGGGAAGGGAACCGTACGGGGGCTCTCCATCGATGCATCGGTGGTGGACGCATCCGACGTGGAGATGCTCGAGGACCTGGTCCTTGCCGCCCTCCGCGAGGCGCAGAAGAAGGCGCGTGAGGTCCAGGAGGCCGAGATGAAGAAGGTCGCCGGAGGGCTCACCGGCGGGCTGCCGCTCCCCTTCAAGCTCCCGGGGTTCTGACCGGCGCTCGATGTCGGCCATCGAGGAGCTGGAACGGGCCTTCGGGCGCCTCCCCGGGATCGGAACCCGAACCGCGTCGCGCCTCGTCCACCACCTCCTCCGTGGCCCCCGGGAGGAACTTCGCCGGCTGGCCCGGGCCCTCGACGCCGTGGCCGAACGGGTGCACCCCTGTGGACGGTGCGGGGCGTGGACCGAACAGGAGTTCTGCGCGATCTGCAGCGACCCCGGGCGGGACCCGGCGGTAGTCTGCGTCGTGGAGGGGGCCCACGAGGTGCACGCCATAGACCGCACGGGGCGGTTCCGGGGGCGGTTCCACGTGCTGGGGGGCCGCCTCTCGCCCCTCGACGGGGTGGGGCCGGAATCCCTCGGGATCGAGCCCCTCCTCGAGCGGGTACGTCCGCCGGACGGAGGGGAAGGGGAGGGGATTCGCGAGGTGATCCTCGCCACGAGCCCCTCCGTTGAAGGGGAGGCCACGGCGGTCTACCTTGAAGGAGTGCTGCGCCCGCTGGGCGTTCGGGTCACGCGGCTGGCCCGGGGGCTGCCCGTGGGAAGCGATCTCGAGTACGTGGACGGGTCCACTCTCGCGGAGGCGCTGTCCGGACGACGGGAAATGGGCGGAGATCCCCCCACGAGGGAATGAACCAGTGAGGAAGAGGGTCATGGAAAGCGAAACCAGGCGTTGGATCCGGGTCACTGCGGTCGCCGCGGTGGCCGTAGGCGTGGCGGGAGCCCTCGCGGCCCTCGTCGTGAAGGACCAGGTCCGGCGCCAGCAGCGGAACCTCTTCCACCCCTCGGCGATCCGGCGGATGGCCGCCCTCGAGCACGTTTCCAGGCAGGCCGGGACCGTGGACCACCTGAACCTCCTGCGCGACTACATCGCCTGGGAGCCCCGGCGGCTTCTCAGGAACCGTGCCCGGGCGCTCATGGAGCGGATGGGCGAGGAGGTCACCGCGAACGGGGCCCCCCTCCCCGATGCGGTGGCGTCCCCGGCGGAGGACGACGACACGCCGTGACGACCCCCCCCGAGGAGGATCGCTTCCGGGGCCCGGTCGAGGCCATCGCGACGCGGGCGCGGGCCCGGGCCGCCTTCCTCGTTACCGACACCGGGATGGTACGGGTGAGGGCGGGGAGCGGGGCCGGCATCGACGAGGACAGCTTCGTGTCGCTCGTGTCGGCCCAGGCCTCCGCAGTGCGGGCGCTTGCCCCGCTCGTGGCAGGTCGAGAGTTTTCGGGGTTCGTCCAGGAGGGACGGGGCGCCACCGTCGAGGTCACGGCCTTCGAGGCGGGATGGATGCTCGTGACGCTTCACGATGGGTCACCGCGGCGCGGTGCCCGAACTCAGCGCGGGGGTGATGAGGTGGCGGGACTCAGGCGGGCCATCGAGGAAGAACGGGAGGAGGCGCAGCGTGGAAGCGGCCCCGCAGGGGTGGGCCGCCCGTGGGCGGACGAGGCGGAGGCCCGGATCGACCGCATCTTCGGCGGAGGCTTCTGACCGATGTCGATGATCAACTACGCCTCCCGCGAGATCAACTGCAAGATCGTCTACTACGGGACGGGGCTCGGGGGAAAGACCACGAACCTGGAGCACATTCACGCCCGGGTGGACCCGGACACCCGGGGGAAGATGATCTCCCTGGCCACCGAGGCCGACCGGACGCTCTTCTTCGACTTCCTTCCCGTGGACCTGGGCGAGATCCGGGGGTTCAAGACCCGTTTCCACCTGTACACGGTCCCGGGCCAGGTCTACTACAACGCCTCCCGGAAGCTCATCCTGAAGGGGGTCGACGGGATCATCTTCGTGGCGGATTCGCAGCGGCACCGTGCCGAGGCGAACGTCGAGGCCATGCACAACCTGTACGACAACCTCGCCGAGTACGGGCTCGACCTGGCCACGCTTCCCTTCGCGATCCAGTACAACAAGCGGGACCTGGGTGACGTGATCCCCACCGAGGAGCTGCGCCGCGACCTGAATCCCGGCGGCGTGCCGGACTTCGAGGCGGTGGCCATCGAGGGGAAGGGCGTGTTCGAGACCCTCCGGGCCGTAAGCAAGCTGGTCGTGAAGACGCTCTCCTGAGCGGTCCACCCATGGCCCAGCCCTCCAGGATAAACCTCCCGAACGCGATCACGATCGCGCGAATCCTGGCCTGTCCCGGGGTCTTCATCCTCGCGCTGTCGTCGGTGCCCTCGCACCTGTTCGCTGCCTTCGTCCTCTTTCTCGCGGCGGCGGTCTCGGACCTCTGGGACGGGTACCTGGCCCGGAAACACGGGCTCATCACGAACATGGGGAAGCTCCTGGACCCGCTGGCGGACAAGCTTCTCCTCGTGTCGACCCTGGTCCCCTTCTACATCGTCTCGCAGGCGGGGGACCCCCTGGGGCACGTTCCCTGGTGGGGCCCGCTCCCCCTCTGGGTGGTCGTGGTGATCCTCGGTCGCGAGCTCCTCGTGACCGTGCTCCGGAGCCTCGCCGCGAAGCGGGGGGCCGTCATCGCCGCCGGACAATCGGGGAAGATCAAGGCCTTCGTGCAGAACGTCTTCTCGGGGAGCCTCCTCCTCTGGTATGCCCTGGTGCGGACCGCCGCCGGGCAGGGGTGGCTCGAGACCGGGGGGTGGCGCGCCTGGGCCCTCCTGCACGAGACCGTCACCGCGCTCACCCTCGCGGCGGCGCTCCTCCTCACCGTCTTCTCGCTCGGGGTCTACCTCGTGCAGTACCGGGCGCTCTTCCGGTCGTCCGGACGCCAGGGCGGGTAGCGCCATGGAAGCCCCTCCGAACGCTCCTCCCGCGGTGATCCTCACCATCGGGGACGAGCTCCTCGTGGGCGACCGGGTGGACACGAACGCCCGGTGGGTCGCCGAGGCGCTTACCGCCGCCTCCTTCCGGGTGGTGGGGATCATCACGGTGGGAGACGCGGAGGAGGAGATCCGGGGCGCCCTCGCCCGGGCCGAAGCCCGGGGCGCCGGCGGCGTGGTGGTGGTCACCGGGGGGCTCGGTCCCACGCTGGACGACCGGACCCGGGAGGGCGCCGCCCTCCACCGGGGGGTCCCCATCGACGAGGACGGGGCGCTGATCGAGGCCCTCGAGGCCCGCTACCGGGCGCGGGGGTTCGTGGAACTCCCGCCGCTCAACCGGAGGCTCGCCCGGGTTCCGCGGGGGTCCCGGGTCCTCCCGAACCCGGTGGGGTCGGCGCCGGGGCTCGAGCTCCCCGCCCGTGACGGAGGCGCCGTCGTCTTTCTCCTCCCCGGCGTTCCCGCGGAGATGCGGGCCCTCCTCCGCGAGGTGGTGCTCCCTCGCCTCGACGAGCTCCTCCCCGCGCGGCCCCCCCCCGCAGAGGTCGAGATCGTTCGCACGGCGGGGATCCCGGAATCGGAACTCGCCCGGCAGGTGGAGGAGGGACTCCCCCCGGCGCTCGCGGTGAACGTCCAGTACCGCCCGTCCGTAGGGGGGGTGGAGCTCCGTGTCTCGGCCGAGGGCGCCGCGGCCCGGGACCGGCTCGCGGAGGCCATGGCGGCCCTCGAACCCCTGGTTGCGCCCTGGCGTTACGGGGGGCGGGATGCGACGCTCGAGGGCGCGGTCCTCGAGGTCTTCCGGGGCCGCGGGTGGCGACTGGCCGCTGCGGAAAGCTGCACGGGGGGGATGCTCGGGGCCCGGCTCACCTCGGTCCCCGGGAGCTCCACCGTGTTCCTGGGCGGGGTCGTGGCCTACGACAACGCGGTGAAGACCGGGCTCCTGGGGGTCGCCGCAGCGGTCCTCGCGGACCACGGCGCCGTTTCGGGGCCCACTGCCTCGGCCATGGCCGAGGGGGTCCGCTCCGTCACGGGGGCGGAAGTGGGCGTCTCGATTACCGGGGTGGCCGGGCCGGGAGGAGGAAGCGAGGCCCGCCCCGTGGGGACCGTCTGGTTCGGGGTTTCCGGACCCGGCGCGGCAGGGCCTCACACCGAGATGAGGAAGTTTCCCGGCGACCGTGAGGAGATCCGGCGCCGGGCCACGGACCATGCCCTTCGCCTCCTGCTGGAGCGGGCCCGGGAGTCGGGACCGCGGGCGACGGGATCACGAACAAGCGGAGAGGATGGGTGAGATGACGATCGAGCACGAGGCCGATCACCACGACGTCGAGGAGACCCGGGCCCGGGAGGAAGCGGAGGCAGAGGCGGGTGGCGGCGACCCGGAGGGGGATGCGGCGGACCCGACCGATGCGCTGGCCCGGGAGCTCGCGGAGCTCCGGGACCGGCACCTCCGCCTTGCGGCCGAGTTCGAGAACTACCGGAAGCGGACCCGCGAGGACGTGCTCTCCGCCGGGGTGCGCGGGCAGGCGGCCCTCATCGGGTTGCTTCTCGACGTCCTCGACGACTTCGAGCGGGTCCACGACGTGGATGCGGAACACGCGACCCTCGAGTCGGTGATCGAGGGCGTGGAGCTCGTGGAGCGGAAGATGAGCCGCGTTCTCGCCGAGGCGGGGCTCGAGGTGTTCGAGCCGGAGGGTGCTCCCTTCGACCCGGAGACGATGGAGGCGGTCCTGCGCATCCCCGTGGAGGATCCGGAGCTCGACGACACCGTGGACCAGGTCCTGCAGCGAGGGGTGATCTTCAAGGGGCACCTGGTCCGACCCGCCAGGGTTGCGGTCCGGAAGGCCGACTGAGGGCCGGGGGACTCGAGGCGATGGGGAGCGGACGATGAGCGGTCAGAAGGACTACTACCGGGTCCTCGGGGTGCCGGAGAAGGCCGACGCACAGGAGATCCGGAAGGCCTACCGGAAGCTCGCCAAGCAGTATCACCCGGACGCGAACCAGGGGGATCCGTCCGCCGCCGAGCGCTTCAAGGAGGTGGGGGAGGCCTACGGGGTGCTCTCCGATGCCGACAAGCGGGCGCAGTACGACCGGATGCGGAAGCTCGGGGCCTTCGGCCTGGGGGGGACGCGCCCGGGCGGACGCCCGGGCGCGGGCGCTCCCCCCGGGGGAAGTGCCGAGTCGTTTTCCTTCGAGGACCTGGGTGGGATCGGGGGGCTCGGAGACCTCTTCTCCACCCTGTTTGACCGGGGGGGACGAAGGGGGGACACCGGGGCCCGCAAGGCGGGGCCCGAGAAGGGCGCCGACGTGGAACTCACCGCCGAGATCTCCTTCGAGACCTCGGTGAAGGGAGGGACCCTCCAGCTCCAGGTCCCCGTGACCGAGGGGTGTGCCACCTGTTCGGGTTCGGGTGCCGCGCCCGGTGCTTCTCTCGAGCGCTGTTCCGAATGCCGGGGGAGCGGAACCGTCTCGTTCGGCCAGGGCGGATTCGCCGTGAACCGCCCGTGCCCCGCGTGCATGGGGAGAGGTCGCATCCCGGAGACGCCCTGCGCGTCGTGCCGGGGTACCGGGTCGATCCGGCACACCCGGAAGATCCAGGTGAACGTCCCCGCCGGGGTCGAGTCCGGCTCCCGGATGCGCCTCGCCGGGCAGGGTGAGGGAGGGAGCGGGGGCGGTCCCCCGGGAGACCTGGTCCTGGTCTTCCAGGTGAAGGAGCACCGGTTCTTCCGGCGCGAGGGGCTGGACATCCACGTGCGCGTGCCGCTGAACCTGGCCCAGGCGGTACTCGGTTCACGGGTTCGGGTGCGGACCGTGGGCGGAAAGCAGGTGGTCCTCCGGATCCCGCCCGGGACCCAGTCCGGGACCCGCTTCCGGATCCGGGGCCAGGGGGTGACCCGGGGCGACCGGACCGGAGACCAGTACGTGGAGGTGGAGGTGCGGATCCCGGAGGAGCTGAGCGACGCCGAGCGGGAGGCAATGGAGCGCTTCGCCGAAGCATCCGGGATGCGGCACTGAGTCAGGGTCCGGACGGCGCACCCGGCTCGGTGCGCGTGACCCTCCCGATCCGCCCCCCTCCCAGGACCCGGTCGCCGTCGAACAGGACCGCGGACTGACCGGGGGTCACCGCCCGCTGGGGTGCCTCGAAGGTGAGTTCGGCCCTGGCCCCCGCCGCCCCGGCTTCGTGGACGGCCGACAGGGTGGCGGGGACGTCGCCGGCCCGATGCCGGAACTGGACGCCCACCCGGCGTCCCGGCTCCGGGGGGCGGTCCGGCGCGATCCAGTGGAGTTCCTCCACGAGCATCGAGTCCGCCTGGAGGGCCTCGAGGGGGCCCACCACCACCTCCCGGCGCTCGGGGCGGACCTCCACCACGTAGAGGGGCTC
>JBJHCE010000095.1:0-11345 GCA_050485865.1 Gemmatimonadales bacterium
AGGGTCGTCGGTGTGGGTTCGAACCGCTCCGACTCGGCATGGAGCGAAACCCAGATCCGCCCGTCGTCCGCCGCGCGAATGACCGACACGATGGGCTTCACGGCCGGGACGGGCCCGAGTGAGCCGGACCGCTGTCCCTGCGCCCGCCGCACCCGACCCTGGAGCGCTCGTTCGTGGTCCCTCCGCTCTTGCGGGTGGACCGGCACCGGGTCCACCTCCGCACGGATGCTCACCACCGGGTCCCCCGGCCGCCAGCGCGCCGGCCGACCCGCGTCCTCTACACTCCCCCGCGGCAGAAGCAGATCGATGGCGTACCTGTCCGTCCGTGCCGTGACGAAGTACCCGTGGGGATGCCACGCCCAGGTTGACCCCGGGTAGTATGGCGGTGCGATGGTGATCGTTCGCGGTGGATCGCGAAACTCCAGCGTGGGGGGCCCCAGTTCGGGAAGGTCCGGGGCGAACACCGTATCGAGCACCGTGCCCCCGGGGCCGATCCGCACAACCCCTCGGCGACGGTCGGGGCCCATACGGGCTTCGACCGCAACGACCCCGTCCGGAGCCACGTGCGTCCTGGTCGCGATCCCGAAGGGGTTGGGAACACTCCAGGTCTCCTCGAACTCCCCGTCGGCGGAGTAGACCGTCATTCGGCCGACTTGAGGGTCCGTGAGCAGGATGCGTCCATCGGACATGGTGGCAACGGACACAGGCCGAGAGTACTCACCCGGTCCCTGTCCCATGCCACCGATGGACCGCACCAGGCGGCCCTCCCGGTCGTACATCCGGAGTAGCACTTGGGGGGCATTCAACGAGGCCTGGAGGACGACCATCGACCCGTTCCGTCCGATCGCCATCCCCGTGAGCCCGTAGAAGTTGTAGTCCGGGTTCTCATCATCCGCCCCGCCGATGCTCAGCGTCTCCTCGACCACGGCGAACCGGGGCGCCTCAGGCCCACGCACATGCCACACGATCGTGTCGGCTGGGGGTGACACCCACGTGCCCAGAACGGCCAGCGAGAGTAGTGGCGCGTTCATGCGAGGCTTGGCTCAGTGGTGAACACGGTCCTCAAACATGCACTCGAGCCAGAGTTTGCCCGTCGTCGAGGTATCACACTCCTCATCGTCCTCCATGCAGAATCCATCCGCAACCTGGCAAGCCTCCTCGCATGCGGGGCCATGGAGCTCCAGCACCAGTTCGCACGTGTCGTGGATGTGCTCATTGCACATTTCGACGTTGGGCCAACCCTCGAAGCAGGTCCCCGCGTTCAACCCTTCGCAGCTCGACGGACAGCCCCCCACGAAAGCCACCCCCTCCGCCTCCGCACCCGCGATCGCAACGAGAAAGATCGTGAGCAGGGCCGAGGTCCGAATCAGCATTCGCATCGTCATGGTTCCTCCCTTGCTGGTGGCCGCTTGGCCGGGTGCCGGAAGCGGGATCGGGTGCTTCGTCGCCTACCTCCGTGGCTGCAGTGCCTCCTCTACGCGCCTTCGCGCCTCGGCGAGCGAGCGGAGCACTCTTCGAAGAGTTCGAGATCAGGCACCCCCGCCTCCTCCGCGAAAGAGGCCCAGGACCGGGTTCCGAGATCGGCCTGCCCGGCGAAGAGCGCCCGCTTGAGTTCCGGGAACGCGCCCTGTTCTTGGGCGCACTCAGCCGCAATCGCGGCCGGTAGGGCGTGGGGATGTCTGGGGAGAGGGAAATGGTGGAGCGTTACCTGAACATCGTCCCCGAACTCGGCTGCGAGGGAATCGAGCCGGGCTGCCCAGCGTGCGCAGTATGGACACTGAAAACCCATGAACTCAACCACGGTGAGCACCGCGTCACGAGGGCCAACCCGGATCCCGGTGTCTACCTCGTCAGCCCAGTTCTCCGGGACGGCAGCGCTCGGCGGGTTTCCCTGGGCGGCGGGGGGGGGGACGCCTCCGATCGGAGAGCACGAGACCGAGCATGACCAGTGCGACCGCCACGAGCATTCCGTCGGCGAGCGCGCCGGATCGACGCTTGTCCTCTCCGCTTGCGCTGGGCACGGGGCGCCTCCACGTGCGGGAAACGGTGAACGGGTCCACGCCGCCATCGAAGGGGGGAAGAGCGCGGTCGAGGTGGTGGCCCCTACCCCCTCGTTAATGCCCGCCCACCCGTCCGTCAAGCTTTTTCGTCGTCCGCCCCTTCCCGAACCGGAGGCTCGTCCGGCACGTCGAACTGGAAGGCCCGCCGTTCGGGGCGACTGCGCCTGCGGTGAGAGCCCCGGGTGGCGGTGCGCTGGAGAAGCGTGACGATCGTGGTGCGGCGCTTCACCTGGTGCCGCTCCCGGGCCGCGTCCGTGAGCGCCTCGTCGATCTCGTCCGGGTCCGCCTGGTAGCGCACGGGCATGCCCCAGTAGATCCCGAAGATGAGGGCGGCGATCATGCCGACAATGGCGAGGGGGGTGAGCATCGGGTTCTCGTCTGGGGAGGATGCGACGCGCTCCGGCGGCGCCGTGGGCCCGGGCGCCGGGCCCGCATGGCCGTCCATGAAATAAACGGAGGCCCCCCGGACGGTTCCGGAGGGCCTCGGCAGGGTCGGGGGGCGGCCCGCCTCGAGCGGGCGGCCGGCCGACGGTTCCCCGTCAGTTCCTCTTGAGCGCCTCGAGGAGGAGGATCCCGAGCCCCATCGAGAGGGCGATGGCCATGAAGTTCGTCCCGATGATGATGGGGATCACGACGATCCAGAAGACGATGTGAATGAAGTCGTATCCGCCGGGGAGCATGGCCTGATCGGGTTGGGGGTGGGGCTCTTGGGTGGCACCGCCAGGGCGACACCCGGGGCTCGGAACCGGAACACCCGGTTCATTCCGAAATATGGTCCCCCGCCGGGGCGGCTGCAACCCGGACCGGGGGCTCCGGCCTCAGGAACCCCCGTCACCCTGCAGGACCTCGAGGAGGCGGCCGCCGGCCACGTCGTACCATACCCCGGAGCGTCCGAGCCCCGAGAGCGCGCGGAGGGACCACGAGTCCACGACCCAGCGCCCGTCGTCCAGCGCCCGGAACCGGATCGTACCCCCGCTGTCGGCACCCCAGGGGACCCATGCCCGCGCCCGGGGCTGGTAGAAGAGATACTCGAACTCGAGGCTCCGGAGTTCCCCGGAAGCCTGGTCGAGCCAGAGGGTCCCCCCGATGCGCACGATCCCCGCCGGGTCAGGCGCGGGCTCGAAGGCGAGCCCGATCCACCGGGTGCCCCCGGTCTCGTCGGGGGCGTCGATCGGTCCCTCGATCCGGAAGCAGTGGGAGCCGGCGAACTCGTCGGAAAGGAGGACCCGGGCGTCCGGTCCGTTCACGATGCGCTCACCCGCGTCCGTTTCGTACACGTAGCCGTGCTCGGCCAGCTCGGCCGGGGTGAGGGTCTCGAAGGGGCGGCCCACGGTGACCTGGTCCGACACGGTTCTCTCCTCGACCGCCGTGGCATCCTGGTTCTCGCGGTACTGCCAGATGCGGGTCCGGTGTCGGACGAGGGATTCCGCCTCGGAGAGCTCGGCGGCCTGAAGGGCAATGCGTGTCGCCTCCCACAGTTCGTAGGTCCGCCCCGCCTCCGACGGGTCCATGGCGCACTGGGCCTCGGCGGTCACATCGAAGGAGGCGAACTCGAAGGGACGGGGCTCGAGCCGGACCTCGAAGATCCCCGGTGGCGCGTCTCCGACGGGTCGGTCGAGGGTCAGGTACCCCAGCCGCTCGACCCGGAGCAGGTCGGCGGGACCGGGTACGGCGGCGAGCCGGAACGTGCCGTCGCCCGCAGTGAAGGCACCGGCCCGGCGATTTCCGTCGGGGTCCAGGAGGAGGACCGTGGCGGCCGGGACCGGGCGACCCGATCCCGCCTCGACCACCCTGCCCAGGAATACCGAGTCCGGGGCCGGACGCTCGGGCGTGACGGTCCATGAAGCGACGGCCATGGACCCGACTTCCCACGCAAGGGCTTCCCCGGCCGGCACCGGAGCTTCCCCGGCACTCGGGAGGGCGGAAAGGGCGGCCAGAAGCAGTCCGGGGATCACGGTGAACCTTCCGGGGGGTGGGGAACGTGGTCTCGGGTGTCGTGCGTCATGGTGGCGTGGTGTCGGGGCGCGCCTGCGGGGGGAGGCTCAAATCCCGGGGATCCGAAGGGCCCGGTACCTCCACCCCCCACCGGATGAATCGACCATCCTCGATGGAGATCGTCCAGAGCTCCGACCGGGTTGCCCTGACGAGCCTGTTCGGCTCCGGGAGGGTCACGCGGAGGAGGGGGACTCCGTCGGCATCGAGCGCTACCCAGGTGATCGTACCCGACTCCTGGAAGTCCCCGCCCAGGTTTCGGGGGGCCGGCTCGTCTCGAAGGAGCCAGATCGTTCCGTCTTCACCGGAATGCACCGCCCTGGCGCTTGGCATGTAGGGCGGGAAGAGCACGTAGTCCTGGAGGCCCTCGGGTCCGGTCCTCCAGGGCGGAAGCGTGGGAGACATCCGTTCGCGCCGGCGCTCCATCTCGTCCAGGAGCCCCACGCCCTCCTCCAGCGCGCGGGCGCGGTACTCCTCCGACATCCCGAGGCGTGGAAGGGGTAGCGTCATCACCCGCGGCTCCGCCGAGGGGAAGGACCAGACCCTGATCTCCAGGTCCGCAGGGTCGTCCTCGTCCCAGTCCACCACCACCAGCCGGTCTCCGGTGGACGCCAGGTGGTGCAGGGGTGGATGTCCAAACGGTTCGTAGGGCACTCCAGGGAGGCCGGCTCGGGTGAAGAAACCTCCTCCCGGGCCGGGACGCGTTTCGCCGCCCCGGAACAGGGTATCGCCCGGAAGTCCCGGATCGGACTCGAGGAGCACGGCGGGAAGGGGGAACACCCTGCCGGGAATCGGTGGAAGGGACCGGGACGTGCCTGTGAACCCTGAGCCGCCTGCCACGAGCCCCGCGACGAGTTCGGTGGCTCCCTGTCGGAATGCGGGGCTCACGTCCACCGGGGCCACACGGCGCCCCAGGTCGTGCCCTTCGAGGGACCGCAGGATCAGGACGTAGTCGGGGCGGTCGATGCCGAAGATCCAGACCGTGTCCCCCGACAGTCCGAAGCCCGGACGCCCGCCTCGATCCCACTCCTGGAGTTCTTCGGGTTCTGCGGCCCACGAGAGGATCCTCCCCCCCAGGGTCACGTGCGCAATCCCCGAGGCCTCGGCACCGGGCTCCCGTACGAGGGCCACGAACGAGGTGTCCGTAACCGGGGCGACGGTCCATGCCCATCCGACCCTGAACGGCACACCGTCCTGGCCCAGGGAACCCAGCTCCTCGAGCCGCGCCACGGGAACGAGGTCGAAGGGATGCGCCCCGCGCTCGACGACCTCCAGCTCGGGTACCTGGTTCGTGGGCGCACACGCCGTGAGGCCCGCGGCGAGGAGAAGCGGAACCCATGCGCAGCGCTTCCGGTCACGGACCCGCGTTGCGCGGGAACGGAACTTTCCTGCCGCCGAACTCATCGGTTGGGGAAGAGGTCTCGGGCGTCGCCGCGGAACTCGATGAATGCCACATGGAGCCCCGGATGATCCTCGTACTCCTCGAGGTCACGGAGCCAGGGCGCGGCAACCCGGGTGGCCCGTGATTCCACGCCCTCCACGCGAGCGCGCCGCGCCTCCTGCTGCTCGGGGCTCATGGCCCGACTCGCGGCCTGGGAAAGGACCACGTTGTTCATCACCGCGAGGGCGAGCCCCGGGGTGCCCGGGCCACCCAGGGCCTCGAACTCGGCGAGGTACGCGCGGTCGAGCGGCAGGGTCATGACCTCCATGCAGAGCCCGCCTGCCGGTGCCTCGGCCCCCCGGGGCACGAGGGCGATCACGGTCTCGTCCTCTCCGCTCCCGAGGACCCATGCCGTTTCCACGCGGGCCAGGTCCACGGCCTTCATGGCCTCGGGGTCTCCCTCCGGCAGGAGCTCTCCGTCCAGGGCATAGCGAAGCCCGATGGGTGCCCCGAAAATCACGCCCAGGATCGAGCGCCCCTCCAGGTTCCCGCCGTGGGCGTCGTGGATCATGATCTCGTGGAGCGCCTGTCGGTCGATGGCAAGGGGCAGCCCTTCACCTTCGGGGCACGGCCCTGCAAGCATGCCTGCAGCGAGGGCGCCGGCGGCCAGGGTCGTCGTCATCCTCGGGTCTCCTTCCTGCCAGGGATGGGAGGTCAGGGGTCGCGGTCAGGGGCCCGGGCTCACTTCGGCCCAGCCGATCCGGTACTGCACGATCTGGGGCTCACCGAGCGGACCGAAGGTCCGCACCCAGAATCGGTCCCCCCGGGCCGTCATCCACGGGTGCATCGGCGGAAGCTCGATGCGGCCCAGGATGCGCCCATCCGGGGACCACACGTCCCAGACGGCGCGCTCCTGCCACTGGAATCCGGTGCGCTCCGGGAAGTGCTCCGCTTCGGCCCGGAGTCGTACCCAGAGCCGCCCGTCCTGGTCCACGGTGAGATCCTGGATGATGGGCTTCTCCGGGTCGAGCCTCTGCGGGGCCGAGGGGCCCATGGACTCCTGGATCCGCTCTTCGAGCTCGCTTCGTTCGCCGGGGGTCTTCAGGACCGGACGCGCCGCGACCACAGCGAAGGTGTCTGCCGCCTCCGGGTCCGGGCTCCCGCGCCGGAGCACGTAGCTTCGGTTCCGGGCCCAGATGACCTCGCCCGTACCGCCGAGCACCTGCAGGGTGCGGCTCAGGTTCGGGGTCACGGGCCCCGTGGGCGTGCCGAAGACCATGACGGCCTCGACGTCCTCGGGCGGTGCCGGGAGCCGATCCGTTACGGAGAACCGGTCATCCAGGCGAAGCCATTCGTACACCCCCCAGGCGGGCTCCCCCGTCGGAGCGGGGCGGCCCCGGGCCCGAAGGTAGAGACGGCCCTCCAGGTCACGGGCGATCGGGCCCGCGGAGCCCCCGTCCGGAAGCGGGTTCGTGTCGACGAGCGTCCCCTCGGGTCCGAACCTCGTGAGCCTCGACGTGGCCGCATCGAGCACGAGCACGTCGCCCCCGTCCACCGCGAGGATCCCCCGTACCTGGGAGAACTCCCCCGGCCCCTCGCCCTCCCGGCCCACCGTGCCGAGGGGCTCTCCGTCCATGGAGAACCTGTGGATCCGGGGAGGGCGCCCGTCGAAGAACCAGAGCTCGCCGCCGTCCGTGACCGTGGCGGGGCCGATCTGGCCGAACATCTCAGCCTCCCTTCCTTCCGGCACGCCGAGGCGGAGCTCCTCCACCACCTCGAGCCGTGGAATGAGGTCGGGATTGAGGGCACTCCCCTCCGCCCCACCTCCGCACGATGCGAGGAGGAGGAGGAGGCCGGGGAGCGCGAGGTAACCCAGGCGCGTCCGGCCCCGGGGCGTTCCCCCTCGGGATCCGCCGGGGTCGGGGGGGCCGGGCAGGCGCGCGTGCGTGGAACTTGCGTCGATCAAGAGGTGCATCCGCTCCGGTGGGGGACGAGGTCGCCCTGACGGACGATCCCTCCCGGGGATCTTAGGCGAGCACCGGCCGCATCCGCAAGTTCTGGCAGGAAGCAGGAACGGGAACGATCCCGAACGGGTGCCTGCAGGGGGACGCGCAACCCGATGGTTGCGTTCACCCTCCGCGAGGTGACTCCGTCGCCGCCAGGGTTCTGAGCGTCATGACCCCTGGCTCAGGTGTGGGTCACCACAGCCAGGAGGAGCGCATGAAGACGAAGGAGCGGGTTCAGGACCTTCCCACCCCGAGCCGCTCGAAGCGGTGCCCCTCCCGCTCCTCCACCCCGTCGACCCGGAAGGGCACCGGACCGCTGAAGCCGGGACCGTCGTGGACGAAGGTGTGGTACTCGCCCCGCTCGCCCGCCGGGTCGATCCCGGCGGTGACGAAGGTGTCGATGAGGGCGTCGTCCACCTCGCGGCCGAGCCAGGCCGGGTCCCCGAGCTCCAGGTTCACCGCCGTGACCCGCGCCCGGAACCCCTCCTCGACCACGGCCCGGGCCACCGCCTCCGGCGGCACCCCCCAGAGGGGCTCGCGGTGGAGGAGTTCCGCGGCGGAGACCCGGGCTCCGTACCAGTCCCGGATCTCGGCCAGGTGGAGGTTCCCGAAGACGACCCCGCCGGCCCCCGCGTCCCGGGCCCGGTGGAGGAGGGAGACGAAGACCTCCTCGAAGCCCCGGGGGTGGGTCTCGTCCAGGAAGGGTTCGAGGCCGAGGGCGCGGGCCTGGGCCTCGACGAGGGCCCGGGGGGTCCCGTGGAAGCGGACGAGCCCGGTGTTTCCCTCGAAGACGCTGAGCGCCCACGCCACGTCGAGCCCCGCGGCCCGGGCCCGGGTGAGGGCCAGCGTCGCGTCCTTCCCCGAGGCCGTGGCGAGGGCCCAGCGAACCGCGGTGTCTCCCGGCTCCGCCCACCCCGCCCCTGCCGTGCTCACGCGGCCCCCTCGCCCACGAAGGTCTCGGCGTCGCGAATGCGACGCACCCCCGCCCGGAGTGAAAGGACAATGACCGCGGTCGTGAGGAGCGCGGCGCCACCGAATCCCGCGACCTGGGGGAAGACCCCCGCATCCCAGGGAGAAGCCCCGGGAGGAAGGCCGGCACCCGCCACCATCGTCTCGGCGAGGCGGGCCCGGAGCACGTGGTAGACCGGCCATCCGCAGAGCATGACGAGGGCCGCCAGGTACGCCACCGACCCCATCATGAAGAGGAGCCCCCCGAAGGAGGTGGGGATCTCGGCGGGGTTCTCGGTCTCGTGGTTCGGGAAGAGGGCGCCGAGGGCCAGCGCCATGGCCGTGATCGCGAGCGTCGCCCCCACCATGGCCACCACCGACACCCGGAAGAGGAAGGGCGCGACCTCGAGGGAGAGGTTCGTGAGCACGATGAGGGGGAGGGCCACCACGAGGAGGGGGATCGTCCCCACGGCGTACTTGGTCCAGAAGAGGGTGCGGGGGTCGAGCGGACTCGAGCGGAGGAGCCAGGTCATGCGCCCCTCGAGCGACATGGCCGGAAAGACGAAGCGGGCCGCGATGGCCGCCACCACGAAGCCCGCGAGCCCCAGGTTCAGGAAGCCCACCACGTTCACGAGGAAGAAGGAGACGTCGGCCCCCCGCCCCACCGGGAGGACCCGGATGTTGTAGACGTAGACCACCACGAGGACGGCCAGGAGAATGAGCTGCGACCACTGGGTGGTGTCGCGGAAGAAGACCCGGACCTCCTTGGCCACGAGCTGGCGGACGGCGGCGCTCCGCACCGGGAGGATGCGCTCGAGCCCCCGGCTCCGGGCTCGCCCCTCGCGCTGCTCGGATCCCTCCTGGGCCTTCGAGTAGCCGGAAGGAAAGGCCCTCAAGTGGAGGAGCCCTCCCAGGACCAGCGCCGCGGCGGCGGTGAGCATGAGAAGGAGGAGGGGGAAGGCGTCCCACCGGCCGGTGAGGAAGGTGAGGAGGGTCTGGGCCGCCCACTCCGAGGGGAGCCAGGGGGAGGTGGGGGTGCGGAGCACCGCGAGGAAGTCGACAAGGGAGCGGAACTCCTCGGGGCGCACGAGGCGCTCGGGCTGGAGGAGGCGGACGAGGAAGACCACCCCCGCCGCCGCGAGGAGCCCCACGAGGGCCAGGAGGTCGCGGGTGCGCCGGGCCGGGAAGACGTTCACGAGGACGAGGGTCACCGCCGAGCCCGCCACCGCCGGGAGCACCAGGAAGGCGGCGGTCACCACGGCGGCGAGGAGCCAGAAGCCCGGGGCCGCCCCGTACATGACCCCGTAGGCGGCAAGGAGCGGCACCACGAGGAGGACCACCATCCACGACGAGTTCACGAGGCTCTCCACGAGGCGCGCCCAGTACACGTGGAGGGGATCCACCGGGGCGGCCAGGAGGAGGTCCAGGTCGCGGGAGAGGAAGAAGGTCGAGAGCGCCGTGATGACGTTCGACAGGAGGAGGATCATCAGGAAGGTGAGAAACGCGATCCCGAGGAGCTTCCCGGCCAGGAGGTCGCCGATCCCCTCCGCTCCCCGGAAGTAGAGGAGCATGCGGTAGATCAGGGTGAAGAGGATCGCCCAGAAGCCGAGGGCGAGGGCGCCCAGGAAGGCCACCCGCACGAGCCCTCCCTCGCGGCGCGCCGTCCGGTTCCACTTGCTCCGGAACTTGGGCGCGAGGAGGGCGAGGACCCCGGGGGCCACGTGACCGCGGTCAGCCACCGACGAGCCCCGCGCGGAGGGCGGCGAAGAAGGCGAGCTGGGCCGCCACGTGGTAGGCCGGCAGGCGGCTCGCCCGGCGGGTCTCGGCGGGAACCAGGCGGAGGAAGCTCCACACGGCCCCGAAGGCAATCAGGAACCACGCCGCGTAGTTCTGGAGGGGGATGTCGCCTCCGGCCCACCACCAGTAGCCAAGCTCGATGGCCACGGGCTCCATGACCCAGTCGAAGCCGGTGGCGAGGGCCGCGGTGGCGAGGGCGATTCCCACCGGCGGGAGGCCGGCGCGCTCCGCCGCGGGCGCCACCCAGAGGAGCAGCCCCAGGCAGACCAGGACCCAGTTGAACCCGATGATGGGCGGGACCCCGAGCACCGGGATCCCGAGCCCCCGGCCGTAGACGTAGTCGCCGAAGACGATCCCGGTGTGGACGCCCACCACCTCCACCGCCCAGGTGGCGAGGAGGACCGCCGCGACCCACAGCCAGAAGCGGGGGCCGGCGCGGGGTGCGCGGCCGCTCCCGTCGTTCTCGTCGCTTCGCGCCCGGAGGTACCCCGACAGGGCGAGCGCCCCCATGGCCGGCAGGAAGAACGGGGTCATGGCGAGCATGAGCGGGCGGGTCGCCTCGGCCAGGTGCCCCGCGATTCCCACCGCGTAGAAGACCAGGAACACCCCGAACGCCAGGGGGCCGTCCCTCATGGGCGCCCCCCCCTCACGCCAGCGCCCCCACGAGTTCCGCCACCTCCTCGCCCCCGGTCACCTTGAGGAAGATCTCCTCCAGGTGCGCCGCCCCTGCCCCCGCCTGGGCCCGGAGCTCGTCCATGGTGCCCCGGGCCTGGATCTCCCCGCCCACGATGATCGCGATCCGGTCGCACACGGCCTCGGCCACCTCCAGCGTGTGGGTCGAGAGGAACACCGTCCCCCCCCCGTCCACGAAGGCGCGGAGGAGGTCCTTCAGGATCCGCGCCGAGCGGGGGTCGAGCCCCACCATGGGCTCGTCCACCACCACGAGCGCCGGGTCGTGGAGGAAGGCCGACGAGATCAGCAGTTTTTGCCGCATTCCATGGGAATAGCTCTCGATCAGTTCGTCCTTCCACCCCGCCAGGGAGAAGAGCTCGAGGAACCGGTCGATCCGCGCCTCCACCTCCGGGCCCTCGCGCCCCCAGAGCGCCGCCACGAACCGGAGGAACTCCCCGCCGGAGAGCTTTTCGTAAAGGAACGGGCGGT
>JBJHCE010000096.1:0-11190 GCA_050485865.1 Gemmatimonadales bacterium
TGCAGGCCCTTGCCGCCGATCTCATGGAGAGCCTCGAGCCCCTGTCGGGCGAGACCGGGGCCGAGCTCCTCGTGGCCTGGGACCCCCGCATCGCCGTGGGTGTCCAGAAGATGGCCGAGGCCATGGAGTCGCTCGAGGGAACCACCGTCCGGAGCCGAACCCTCGTGGCCTTCGTGGACCCGGGAGCCACCCTCGATGAGGCGGAGCTCCTCGCCTGGGAGCCCACCACCATGGGTGCGGCACTCCGGGCGGGTGCCGCCGATGCCGCCCGGGGAGCGGCCCAGGACGCGGCGCGTGGCGCCATTCGCGGACTCTCCCGGGGGCTCCTGGGTCGGGGAGGCGGAGACGAGGAACCGGAGCCGGTGGCGCTCGTCCGTCCGCTCCTCCGCATCAACTCGGCAAGGGAAAACCCGCTTTACACCACCACCCCGGTGACCGGGGAGAACCCCCTCTTCCAGGAACTCGCGACCTACCGCAAGGTGACGTTCGCCGATCTCCTCGAGGGGGTCGGTACGCCGCCGGGCTGAGGGCGCCCCGGCCGCGGGTCGTCCTGCGGGTCAGTCCGCCGGAAGAAGGCGGGCGTGCCAGCGATCGCGGGCCGCTCCCTCGAACCCCCCGGCCCGGAGGTCGCCAAGGCGCGTGATGCTCAGGTCGAAGACCGGGGTGTCGGCGTCGATCTTCCCCTCGCGGGCGAGCTGGCGAAAGCGGGGGCGGGACACCCGGACCGGCGCGCCCTCGGCGGAACGGTACCAGACCGGCGCGTTCCCCACGATCTCCACCTCGAGCTCGGACTCGAGGCGGGAGAGCGCCCGGACCAGGGCGTCGATGGAGCACCCCGAGGGCGGGGTCACCCGGTCGTCCACCGTGACCACGAGGAACCGCCCCTCCCACCACGCCCGGGCGGCCGCCAGGGGGTGACCGTGGGCGGCCCAGTTCGCGATGAATGCGTCGACGCGGTTCAGGAGAAGGGTCTCCTCCCGGGGCTCCAGGGGGCGTCCCACGCCGAAGATCCAGACGCGTGCGGAATCGGGAAGGGGTTCGAAGCCAGGGGGCATCGAGGTCATCGGGGACATGGAAGGCTCAGATCCCGGTGCTCAGGTCGATGGTCCCGCCCCTCCGGCCCGCGTCGTCCTCGGGAGGGGCGTCCTTGTCCAGAAGGAGCGCGATCCAGCGCAGGTCCTTCGTGTTCTCCAGCATGATCTTCACGATCATCGTGAGGGGCACCGCGAGGAGGGCGCCCACCGGTCCCCAGACCCAGGCCCAGAAGAGGAGGGAGAGGATCACGACGAGGGTGGAGAGCCCGAGGCGGCGCCCGAGGAGGTGCGGCTCGAGGAAGTTTCCGAAGACCACGTTGATGCCCAGGTACCCGAGGGCCACGAAGGCCACGGGCGCGAATCCGCCGAACTGGATCAGCGCCAGGATCATGGCCGGAACGGCGGCGATGATGGACCCGATCGTGGGCACGTAGTTCAGCACGAAGCCGATGAGTCCGAGGAGCACGGGGAAATCCAGCCCCATCATCCAGGCGAAGAGCCCGATGGTGATGCCGGTGGCCAGGCTCACCAGGGTCTTGATCGCCAGGTAGCCGAGAACCTCGTCCAGGATCTTGGCGAACCGGCTCACGTCGCCGTTCCCCTCGCCGGCCTCGAGTGCGGCCTTGAACTTTCCGGGGAAAACGCTCGCCTCGGCGAGAATGAAGACGAGGATCAGGATCACGAGGAAGGTGTTCGACAGGAACGACGCGATCCGGGTGAGGGTCCCTCCGGCAAAGTCCATGATTGCCGAGGCGGAAACGAGCTCGCTCGACACGTACTCGCCTGCGGGGATCCCCCGGTCCTGGAGCCCCTCGATCCACGACCGGAAGAGGTTCTGGAGCCGGGCCGCGTACATGGCTCCCCGGTCCTGGAAGTCGGCCACCGACTGCATCAGGAGGAAGATCAGGAGCCCGATGACCGCCAGGTCCGCCAGCACCGCGAAGAGGATCGCGAGCCCCGACGGCACCCCCCTCCGCTTGAGCCAGAGCATGATCGGAAGGGAGAGGACCGCGATGAAGAGCGCCAGCGAGAACGGGAGGAGGATCGGTGCCCCCGCCCGGAGCCCGGCCACGACGACGGTGGCGCTCGCCATGACGATCAGGGCCCGTGCGCCGGGGCCCAGCATGTCGGCTCGTTCCGTCATCGGCAGGAGGGATCTCGCGGTTCGCGGTGGAATCCGATGGGCATCGCCGCGCCCCCCTTCGGGGCCGCTCGGATGCGGTCCCGGAAGGTATCACGGCGCCCCCCGGGTGCACAGGGGGATGGCCCGCGCACCGGGGCGCATCCTACCTTGATGGGATCAAGTCACCCCGAAGCCCCGATCCGCCCATGACGCCGCCGCCCCTCCGCGTACTCCTCATCGAAGACCAGGACGACGAGGCCCTCCTTACCGGGGCGCTCCTGGAGCGGCTCCCCGGCGGAACCCGCGTGACACTCGAGCGTGTCGCCTCGGCACCGGAAGGGCTCGACGTGCTCCTCGCGAGGCGCCACGACGTCTGCCTGCTCGACTACATGCTCGGCACCGACACCGGGACCGAGCTCCTCCGGCGGGTCCGGGCCCACGCGGTGCGGATCCCGGTGATCCTCCTGACCGGAAAGGGATCCCGGGAGGTGGACCTGGAGGCGATGGCCGCCGGGGCCTCCGACTACCTGACGAAGGGGGCCATCGACCCCGAGACGCTGGAGCGGGCCCTCCGGTACGCCGTCGAGCGCCACCGGGCCCAGGAGGAGCTCCTGAGGAGCGAGGAGCGGAACCGGGGCATGTTCGACCACCTCCCCCTCGGACTTTTCCGGGTCACTCCGGCAGGCGAGTACCTGGAGGCGAACCCGGCGCTGATCCGCATGCTCGAGTACCCGACCCTCGACGTGCTCCGTTCGAAGTACGCGCGCCACGGCTTCGTGGCGCCGGGGGACCACCCCCGCCTTCTCCAGGCCCTCGAGCGGATGGGCGAGGTCACGGGGTTCGAGACCTCGGTGCGGGCGCCGAGCGACCGGTTGCTGCGCTTCCGGGTGAGCGCCCGGTTCCACCGGAGCCCGCGGGGTGCGGTGGAGTACATCGAGGGTGCGGTGGAAGACCTGACGGGAACTCCCCAGGTCCACGAGCTGGAAGAGGGAGCGGCGAGCTTCCGGGCGCTGGCCGCAGGGGTGGAGATCGGGCTCCTCCGCACCGACGCCCACGGGCAGGTCCGGTGGGCCAACGCCGCCGCCGTGGACGCCATCGGGGATCCCCCGGATGCGATCCTGGGTGCCGCGCTCTGGGGCTTCCTGCACCCCGCGGACCAGGAGCGGGTCGCCCGGGCCTTCGAAGAGCTCCAGTCCGGGACCCGGGACCGCTCGACCCGGGAGGTGCGGCTCCTTTCGGCCAACGGCGAGGGGAGCCCTCGTCGCCTCACCCTGATGGCGGTGACGGGGCGCGGGGGCGACCTGCGCTCGGTCCTGGCCGCACTCGAAGGGTCGTGAGCGACGACGAGACCCTCCTTTCCGAGTGCCGCATCGACACCTTCCGGGCCGGCGGCAAGGGAGGCCAGCACCAGAACACCACCGAGTCGGGGGTGCGCCTCACCCACCTCCCCACGGGGATCGTCGTCATCGCCCGCGACGAGCGGAGCCAGCACCGGAACCGGAAGATCGCCCTGGAGCGGCTCAGGGAGCGGCTGCGAGCCCGGGCGCGGCGCCGGAAGCCCAGGATCCCCACCCGGACACCGAAGGCCGAGAAGGCGCGGCGGCTGGCCGACAAGAAGCGCCGGGGCGACACGAAGCGGCTCCGGCGCCCTCCCCGCCGGGACGACTGAGCCGGAACCACTGGGGGCGGCGTGCCGAACGGCCACCGCTGACGCTACCGCGCCACTCGCTCCATGAAGGCCCGCTCCTGGAACGAGAGCGCCTGCATCCCCTGCCCTTCCGCCTTCGAGAGGATCCGCTCGAACTCCTCGCGGTTCAGCGGGTGGAGCCGGGAGGCGTCTACCGCCTGCCATCGCCTGAGATCCGACGCCCCCGGCCTGGGAGGCGCCGCCGCCGCCTCCACCTTCCTCCGGAAGCGCTCCGCCGCCGAGTACCGCTCCTGGAGCTTCAGGTAGATCCACCCCCCCACGAAGCCCCCCAGGTGCGCGAAGTGGGCCACCCCCGCCTGCGCCCCGCTGAAGCCCGCCCAGAGGGAGAAGGCGGCGAGGAAGACCACGAGGACCCGGGACTCCACCGGGAGGATCGCCCAGATGTAGATCCGCTCCCGGGGGTAGTACCGGGCGAAGGCCAGGAGCACCCCGAAGACCGCCCCCGAGGCCCCGATGATCGCCGAGAAGGGCGCGATCATGTAGGTGAAGAGCGAGAGCACGGCCCCCGCGATCCCGCTCACGAGGTAGAGCCCCAGGAAGTGGCGCCCCCCGAGGCGCGCCTCGAGGCGCGGCCCGAAGAAGAAGAGGGCCAGCATGTTGAAGGCGAGGTGCCAGAAGTTCCCGTGGAGGAACTGGTAGGTGATCACCGTCCAGGGCTGGACCGGGAGGAGGGCCGGGACCATGGCCAGCCGGGTGTAGAGACCGGCCTGCAGGAGGGCCGGCTGGATGAAGTAGACGAGGACGTTCGCGACGAGAAGGCGGAGCACCCAGGGGGTCATGGCGATGCTTTGGCGGTAGGCGGCACGCGGCCCGCCGACACCCGAGGTGCCGGCGGGCCCCGATCGAAGTGGGCCCGGCAGGGATCGAACCTGCGACCGTTGGATTATGAGTCCACTGCTCTGACCGACTGAGCTACGGGCCCGCTCCACTACAGTAGCGGGTTTCGAGCAGGGTCCAAGGTACCGGTTTCCTCTCCCGCCGAAAGGTCAGAGGGTGTAGCGGAGCCGCGCCGCGACCCCCTCCCCCTCGGTGTCGAGCCGCTCGGCCCCCTCCACGGAGAGCTCCTCCACCTCGGCGTGCTGCTCGAAGGCGGCCCCCACCAGGTGGTCGGCGTACTCCGGGTTCGCCCGGATGAAGCCCCGGGAAAGGAAGAGGGTGTCGACCCTGGATTCCTTGAGCGCCTTCAGCACCGGGTCCGCCCCGAGGGCCCCCTTGCCACCGCTCTTCGCCAGGTCGATCACCTCGGCCAGCTCCCGTCGCTGGAGCTCCTGGTTCAGGCGGGAGGCCGCCGCCTCCAGCGCATCGCGCACCTCGGCCTCGGTCATCTCGAGCCTCAGCGACGACACCTCGATGACCCGCCCCTCCAGGTTCCCGGGGAGGTGGTCCCGGGCCGCCGAGACCGCCTCCGGCGTCCCGCCGAGCACCAGGTGCCCGCTCTTTCCGACCCGCTCCCCGATCCGGTCGGCGAGCTTCTTCATCATCCGCTCGGACCCCACCCCCAGGAACTTCTGGGCGGCGTCGGTCCCCGTCTTTCCGCGCACCCCCGAGTGGGCGGTGGGGCGCTTGGACTGGGCCACCTCGGAGATGTCCCCGACGAAGGTCTCGGCGTTCAGGTTCTCGGGTTCCGTGAGCGCACCGGCGCGGTACTCGAAGATCCGCGCCCTGCGGGAGTCCACGAGGACCCCCAGCACCAGGCGCTCCTGCTTGAGGGCCCGCACGTAGGGGGCAACCCGGATCCCCGTCTCCCACCGCACCAGGTCGGGCATGGGGACGCGCACCGCGCCGGCATGCACGACCCCGTCGGCCGTGGCGAAGCCCACCCATCCCCGGTCCGGAAGGAAGTTCGGGAAGGCCTCGAGTTCCCCCTCCATGGCCGCCCGCGCCTTCCCGAAGGCCGCCTCCTCGTCATCGGCGCCATCCACCGCCCGGCGCGCCTCGTCGAGGGCGTGTCCGAGGCTCTTCCGCCAGATGTTCCGCTCGGCGAAATCGGTGGCCCTTCCGTCCAGGTATACGCTCAGGACCTTCTGGTCACGAAATCGGCGGTAGAGCTCCACCAGCTCGTCGTGGTTCAGCATGGCACTCCTTCGTCGGGGTGATCGGTCTTCCGCGTGGCTCGGCAGCGGTCTCGGGGGAGGCTACCCTCAACGCGTCCCGAAGAGCCGGTCGCCGGCATCGCCCAGCCCGGGGAGGATGTAGCCCCGCTCGTCCAGCTCCCGGTCCAGCGCCGCCGCGTAGATCGGCACATCGGGGTGGGCCGCCGAAAGGGCATGAACACCCTCGGGGGCCGCCACGAGGCACATGAACCGGATCGAGACGGCCCCCTGCTCCTTCAGGAGCCGCACCGCCGCCGTTGCGGAACCCCCGGTGGCGAGCATGGGATCGAGCACGATGAAGTCCCGCTTCGCCGCGCCCCCGGGGATCTTAAGATAATACGTGACAGGCTCCAGGGTCTCCTCGTTCCGGTAAAGCCCCACGTGCCCCACCCGGGCCCCGGGAACGAGCCGCGCGATCCCGTTCACCATCCCGAGCCCCGCCCTCAGGATCGGCACGAGCACGAGCTTCTTCCCCTTGATCGCCCGACATGTCGTGGTCTCGAGGGGCGTCTCCACCTCCACGTCCTCAAGGGGCAGGTCGCGGGTCACTTCGTATGCCATGAGTGTGGCGATCTCGTCCACGAGCCCCGAAAAGTCCTTGGTCGGGGTGTCCCAGGCCCGAAGGTGCGCGAGCTTGTGCTGGATCAGCGGATGGTCGAGGACGGTGAGGGCGTCGCCCCCCCCTTCGCGTGCCGTCATGTCGTCTCTCCTCTGCCGGTTCTTCTTCCCTTCGTTCCGGGATGCACACCGCGCGGACCTTTCCGAGCCGTCCGGCCCCGGGTCGCCTCCTCCACCGCGCGGATCTCCTCGGGCGAGAGTTCCCGCCACGTGCCCACCTCCAGGTCCCCCAGGCGGATCGGGCCGAAGGCGACCCGCCTGAGTCGACGAACCTTGTGACCTACCGCTTCCAGCGCCCGGCGCACCTCGCGCTTTCGTCCCTCCCGGAGCACGAGCCGGAGGAGCGCCCCCCCGCCCGGGAGTTCCCGGAGCTGTTCGGCCACGTCGAAACGGGCGAGGCCGTCCTCGAGCTCCACCCCGCCCCGGAGGCGCGCCAGGGTCGCGTCGGTGGGGCGACCGTCCACCCGGGCCAGGTACCGGCGCGGTACCCCCGACGAGGGGTGCGTGAGGGCGTGGAGGAGGTCACCCGCGTTGGTGAAGAGGAGGAGCCCGTCCGTGTCACGGTCGAGGCGGCCCACGTAGCGGAGCCCCCGGGCCTCCGGGGGAAGGAGCCCGTAGACCGTGGGCCGTCCGCCCGGGTCCTTCCCGGTGGTGAGGACGCCCCGGGGCTTGTTGAGGGCGATCCACCGGGTCCGGGCGAGCCCCACCGGCCGGCCGTCGAGCTCCACCCGGTCCGTGTCCGGGTCCACCCGCGTGCCGAGCTCCCGGGCCTCGGTCCCGTTCACCCGCACGCGGCCGGCCACGATCATCCGCTCCGCCTCTCTCCGGGACGCCACCCCGGCCCGGGAGAGGAACTTCTGAAGGCGCATCGCCTCGTTCACGCCCACTCCTCCTCCGGTGCCCCCGGGCCCGGGTCTCGCGGATCCCCGGCGTCCCCGGCGTCCCCGGCGTCCCCGGCGTCGCCGTCCAGGGGAAGCTCCTCCTGGTCCGGGTCCACCGGGGTGTCCTCCGGAAGGATCACGAGGTTCCGGTCCCGGAGCACCACCGGAAGCTCCTCCGGCCGAGGAAGGTCCTCCAGCGACTGGAAGCCGAAGTGCTCGAGGAACCGGGTGGTGGTCCCGTACAGGAGGGGCCGCCCGATCCCCTCCCCGCGCCCCACCACGTCGATGAGGGCCCGCTCCTGGAGGGTCCGGATCACCCCCGACGAGCCCACCCCGCGGATGTACTCCACCTCGAGGCGCCCGAGGGGCTGCCGGTAGGCGATGATGGCGAGGGTCTCGAGGGCCGGTCCGGAAAGGCGCGACGGGCGCGGGACCGTGTCGAAGCGCTCCAGGTACCCGGCAAACTCCGGGCGGGTCAGGAGCTGGTATCCGCCGGCCACCTCCACCAGGTCGAAGGCCCGCTCCGACTCCAGGTAGCGCTGCCTCAGGTGCTGGATCGCTTCCTCCACCCGGTCCTCGTCGAGCGCCTCGTCGGCCCGGGCGATCTCCTCGGCCCGAAGGGGTGCATCGCTGGCGAAGAGGATGGCTTCCACGATCTGGTCGGCTCTCATGCCGGGGCCTGCACGGGTTCGGGTTCGGGTTCGGGCTCGTTCGGAGGGGGTGGCGGGGACCCCGTGGGGGCGGCGGGGTCCCGGTCCGGGACGCCGCCGTCCGGGTCGGCGTCGTCGCGCCGGTAGAGCCAGAGCTCGTGGAAGGGTGCGCTCTGCCGGAGCCTGACGACCCGTCTTCTTCCGAGCTCGAGCCCGGCCAGAAAGGTCATGACCCCGTGCATCTTTCCCTCGCCCGGGCCGAGGAGTTCCCGGAAGGAGATCCCGGCGGCACGGGAGAGGCGGTCCAGGATGAGGGCGACCCGGGTGTCCATGGACACGGTCCGGGGGGTCACCCGGTGCTCGTTCATCCGGGGGGTGGGAAGCCGGACTTCGAGGGCGGCGGCGAAGACCTCCTCCCACGTGGTCTCGAGGGGGGTGTCCTCGGCGGCGATCCGGGGGCGCGGGGGCACGAAGCCCTTCCCCCGGCGACGGGACCGGTCGGACTCGGAGCGCTCGAGCCGCTGGGCGATCTCGCGGATCTGCTCGTACTCGAGGAGCCGGCGCACCAGCTCGGCGCGGGGGTCCTCGTCGTCGTCGGACTCCGGCCGTGGAAGGAGGAGCTGGGCCTTGATCCGGATCAGGGTGGCGGCCATCTCCAGGAACTCCCCCGCCTGGTCCAGCTCCCCCGGCCCGATCCCCCGGATCGCCGCCAGGAACTGCTCGGTGATCAGCGCGATCGGGATGTCGAAGATGTCGATGTCCTGCTGACGGATGAGGTGCAGCAGGAGGTCGAGCGGTCCGTGGAAGCGCTCGATCTCGACGACGTAGCCGGTGTCCCGGCTCCGGTCCCCGGAGGAGAGGGAGGGGAAAGGAGATCCCATGGGGAGCGAAGCTACCGGGAGCCCCGGACCGAAGCCACCCCCGGAGCGCCCCCGGTTGAACTCACGCCTGTCGGCGACTATCTTTTCCGACTGTCGTTCGAACCCTGTACCGGAAACCGTGGTCGCATGCCGAACATCAAGAGTGCCAAGAAGCGGATGGAGCTGAGCCGGACCGCCCAGACGAGGAACCGGGCCGTTCGCTCCCGCATCCGAACCGCCATCAAGCAGGTCCGTGCCGCCGAGGACGTGGAGACCGCCGAGAGCCGTCTCCGCCAGGCCGTGGCCCTCCTGGACCGCGCCGCCCGTCGCCGCCTCTACCATCCGAACAAGGTGGCCCGGGCGAAGGCCCAGCTCCAGCGTCGGGTGAACGAGCTCCGCGGCGCGAACTGACCCCTTGCGGTTGCCCGGCACTGGCCGGGATCGAGCACGGCTTCCGAGGAAAAACCCGAACCCCCCGTCGCAAGGGCGCGACCGCGGGGGTTCGGGTCTTTTTCGTGGCGTGCGGCGGGCGCGCCCGGTGGGGCACGTCGGTCAGAGCACGAAGACGCTCCGCCCTCCGACGATCGTCCGCACCGCCCGCCCCCGGAGTTCCCAACCGCCGAAGGGGGTGTTCCGGCTCTTGGATCGGAAGGTGGATGGATCCACCCTCCACCGGAGCTCCGGGTCCAGGACCGTCACGTCGGCGGGGCTCCCCACCGCGAGGGTGCCGCCCTCCAGGTGGAAGGCCCGGGCCGGCGCCGCCGAGGCCCGCTCCACGAAGGTCGCGAGGTCCATCCGCCCCTCGTGCACGAAACGGGTCAGGATGAGCCCCACCGCCGTCTCGAGCCCCACGATCCCGAAGGGGGCGTCGTCGAAGGCCTGCTCCTTCTCGTCGTAGTGGTGGGGTGCGTGGTCCGTGGCCAGCGTGTCGAGGGTTCCGTCGAGGAACCCCTCCACCACCGCCAGCCGGTCGGCCTCGATGCGGAGCGGGGGGTTCATCTTCGCGTTCGTGTCGTACCCCTCCACCGCCGCATCGGTGAGGAGGAGGTGGTGGGGCGAGGCCTCGGCGGTGACCCGGACCCCCCGGGCCTTCGCCTGGCGGATCAGCTCCACCGCATGCCGCGTCGAGACATGCTGGATGTGGATGTGCCCCCCGGTGAGCTCGGCCACCATGAGGTCCCGGGCCACGTGGACGTCTTCCGCGGCGTTCGGCTTCCCCCGGAGCCCCATCCGGGCCGAGACCGTCCCCTCGTTCATGACCCCGCCCTTCGAGAGCCCCACGTCCTCGGCGTGGTCCGCCACCGGAATGTCGAAGGCGAGCGCGTACTCCAGGGCCCGGCGCATGAGCCCCGAGTCCATGACCGGAAGCCCGTCGTCGGTGATCCCAACCGCCCCCGCCTCCACGAGCTCGCCGATTTCGGTGAGGCGCTCGCCCTTCTGCCCCATGGAGAGGGCCCCGAGCGGATAGACCCGGGCCGCCCCGGCCGCGCGCCCCGCCGCCGCCACGAACCCCACCGTGGCCGGCGAGTCGATGACGGGGTCGGTGTTCGGCATGGAGCAGACGGCGGTGAATCCCCCCGCCGCCGCGGACCGCGCCCCGGTGGCGATCGTTTCCTTGTGTTCCCCGCCCGGCTCCCGGAGATGCACATGCACGTCGATGAGCCCCGGGGTGACCACGAGCCCGGTGCAATCGAGGGTCTCGGTTCCCTCCGGAAGCGTCGCATCCCCCGAAGAAGTCCCCCCGGAACCGTCCGGCGGGGTCACGCGGGCCACCTTCCCCTCGTGGAGGAGGAGGTCGTGCACGCCGTCGATTCCCTGTTCGGGATCCACCAGCCGACCGCCCCGGAGGAGCACCGGACGCTCGCTCATCGCTTCCCTTCCCTTCCCGCCCCGGGCCGTGCCGGGGGCTTCGAGTCGCTGGAACGGGAGGTCGGGTTCACGCCCCGCCTCCCGACTTCGCCGCTTCGGCGCCCTCGGGCACGCCGCCCGCCAGGAGGTAGAGGACGGCCATGCGCACCGCCACCCCGTTCGTGACCTGCTGGAGGATCACCGAGTTGGGGCCGTCGGCCACGTCGGAGTCGATCTCCACCCCCCGGTTCATGGGCCCCGGGTGGAGGACCAGGAGCTCCCGCGGGGCGCGCTCCAGCCGCTCCCGGCTCACGCCGTAGAAGCGGTTGTACTCGCGGAGCGACGGCACGTACCCCCCCTGCATCCGCTCGAGCT
>JBJHCE010000097.1:0-11117 GCA_050485865.1 Gemmatimonadales bacterium
GCGCACCTCGAGACCGCACCCCATGAAATCGAGCACCGGGTCGACTCGGTGAGCGGGATGCCCGGGGGACAGGTTGCCCAACTGACCCTCTCCGCTCCCACGGCCCGCCTCGCGGCCTTCCTCACCGAGTGGCTCACGCGCCCCGATGCCCTGATCGGGGCGGGCTCCTTCCCGGGGACGCCCACGTCCGAGGCCATCGTGTTCCGGCGGCAGCCCTTGCCGGAAGGGCGGTAGGCCCCCGCTACCTCACCACCCCGCCCCCGGCGAACTCCCCCCGCCCGGGCCGCCCCTGAGCGCGTCGAAGAGGGTGTCGCGCATCTTCCGGGCGGCGGCGGTGAGGTCGTCGACGAAGGCTTCCGCCTCCTTCCGGTAGCTCTCGCCCGCCTCCTTCAGGTCTTCCACGTACTCGGGCTCGGGGTCGCCCCGCCGGGGGTACTCGCCCCGGAGGGCCCGGTCGTAGGCGCCGGACTCGATCCAGCTCCGGAGCTCGCTCACCCGGAGCACGTAGAAGGGGTGCGTGGTGCCGAGCAGGTTCAGGACCTTGAAGACCGAATCGGCCACGTCCTCGCTCTCGCGGTAGGCCTCGGCCTGGGCCAGGAAGCTCGGCAGGTGCATCTCTCCGGAACGCCCGCCGCCCGCCATCTTCATCATGGCGTGGAAGACCACGTCCGGGTCCTGCACCCCGAGGAGCCCCGCCCGGTCCGACGAGAGCTCGCTCTTCCGGTACCACTCGAGAAGCGCCACGAGGACCGCCCGGGCGGCGATTCCCACCAGGGGAAAGCCCCGCTCGGCGAGCTGGATCAGGATCACCATCATGGTCCGGTACAGCACGTGGCCGCTCAGGATGTGTCCCACCTCGTGGGCCAGCACGTAACGGAGCTCGTCGTCGTCCAGGAGGACGAGGGCGCCGGAGTTCAGGATCACGAAGGGGCGGTCCATGCCGTAGGCGCCGGCATTCACCATGGGTGTCTGCGACACGAAGAGGGGGTAGACCTCGGGCGCATCGAGCGTGTACAGGACCTCCTGGTAGATCCGGTGCACCCGGGCGAACTGCTCCGGCCCCACCTGCACCGCGTTCGCCTGGAAGGCCAGCCGGATCGGCTTCTCGCCGAAGAAGCCGAAAAGCTTCTTCAGCACCTCGTCAAAGACCGGGATCGTCCGGAGCGCGGTGAGCGCCGCCCGGTCCGCCGGGTGCTCCCACGCCCGGGGGGAGATCCCCTCCAGGCGCCGCCGGCCGCCGCCGGGATCGTTCGGGTCTCCGTCGGAAGTGAAGGTTTCGTCGGTCACGAACCGTAGTCTCCTGCGCGGGCGTGCCGCGCCGTGGCGGGAAGCGGATGCCGGCCGGGCGGGGGTGCGCAGGAGCGGGAACCGATCCCACCGGGACCGGTCCGCCCTCCTCTGCATCCCCCACCCGAACATCTCTCCGTACGTGCGGGCACGAAAGAGGTTTCATCCGGGAGGGGTGGGCACTGGCGCACGGGGCTCCGCGCACGTACAACTGTCACCGGCACGATCCCCACACGGGAGGAACGGAACCCATGACCTACCTCTGGCTCGCCGCCCTCGTCCTCGTGGCCGTCTGGGCCATCGGGCGCTACAACCGCCTCGTGAACCTGAGGGAGCGGTTCCGGAACGCCTTCGCACAGATCGACGTGCAGCTCCGGCGGCGGTACGACCTGATCCCGAACCTGGTGGAGACGGCGAAGGGGTACCTGGCCCACGAGCGCGAGACCCTCGAGGCGGTGATCCGGGCGCGGAACGAGGCCCTGAGGGCCGACGAGAAGGCCGCCGCCGACCCGGGGGACCCTTCCGCCATGGCGGGGCTCATGGCCGCCGAGCAGACGCTGACGGGCCACCTGGGGCGCTTCATGGCGCTCGCCGAGGGGTACCCGGAGCTGAGGGGGAACGAGACCATGCTCCAGCTCCAGGAGGAGCTCGCCTCCACCGAAAACCGGATCGCCTTTGCCCGGCAGGCCTACAACGACGCGGTCATGCGCTACAACGCCACCCGCGCCGCCGTCCCCACGAACGTGATCGCGAACGCCTTCCGCTTCGGTCCCGCCGAGTTCTTCCGGATCGAGGACGACCGGGAGCGGGCCACGCCGGACGTGCGCTTCGGCGGCGACGGGGCCTGACGCACCGTGGACTTCTTCGAGGCCCAGGACCACGCCCGGCGGCTCTCGCACCGCCTCGTCGCCCTCTATGCCCTGGCGGTGCTCGGGATCATCGTCGGGACCTATGCCGCCGTCTGGGTGGCCTTCGGGTTCGCGCCCGACGTTCCCGTGGGGGCCGGGGCTCCGGGAGGGGGGTTCTTCGACCCGGCGCTCTTTGCCCTCGTGGCCGTGGGGATCGGGATCCTCGTGGGCGGGGGGGCGAGCTACCGCACCGCCCAGCTCCGGAAAGGGGGCTCCGCGGTGGCCGAGCTCCTGGGGGGGCGCCGGGTGGATCCCATGACCTCCGACCCGAAGGAGCAGATGCTCCTGAACGTGGTGGAGGAGATGGCGATCGCGTCGGGGGTGCCTGTGCCGGAGGTCTTCGTCATGGACCGGGAGGCCGGGATCAACGCCTTTGCCGCGGGGCACACCCTGAACGACGCCGCAGTGGCGGTGACCCGGGGGGCGCTCGAGGCCTTCAGCCGCGACGAGCTCCAGGGGGTCATGGCCCACGAGTTCAGCCACATCCTGAACGGTGACATGCGGCTGAACGTGCGTCTCATGGGGGTCCTCTTCGGGATCCTCGTGCTCACGGTGGTGGGGCGGGGGATCCTCCGGGCGGGATTCTGGGGCGGGCGCGGGGGGGGGCGGCGCTCCGGAGGGGGGCGGGACGGGAGCGGGGGACAGCTCGCCGTGGTGGGGATCGCCCTCGTGGTCCTGGGCTACCTGGGGGTCCTGGTCGGGCGGCTCATCCAGGCCGCGGTGTCGCGCCAGCGCGAGTTCCTGGCCGACGCGGCGGCGGTGGAGTTCACCCGGAACCCGGAAGGGATCGCGAACGCCCTCAAGCGGATCGGGGCGTCGAGCCATGGGTCGCGCCTGAAGGACCACCACGCCGAGGAGGCGAGCCACTTCTTCTTCGCCCGGGGGGTGGGGCGCGCGGTGTCGGGGCTCACGGCGACCCATCCTCCCCTTCCCGAGCGGGTGCGGCGGATCGACCCGAACTGGGACGGATCGTGGGAGGTCCCGGTGGTGCGGACCCGGCGGGAGGTGCCGCGGCGGGGGGCGGGTGGAGCGGGCGCGGGGCCGGGCGGTCTCGGGATCCCGATCCCCGGCTTTCCCGGCGGGGCGGACACGGTACCCGGGGGGCGGGGGGCGCTCCTCCTCGCGGTCCTCTCGTCGGCGGGAACCCTGGGGGAGGGGCAGGTGGCGGAGGCGCAGCGGCTTCTTTCCGCCATTCCCGACGAGGCCCGGCGGCGGCTTCGCACGCCGGAAGGGGCGATCGAGGCCGTGCTCGCCCTTCTTCTTCCCGAGGATCCAGGGGCGAGGACCCGTGGAGAGGCCGCCATCGAGCGCCGCCTGGGGCCACGTCCCGCCCGGGGGGCGGTGGAACTCCAGCCCCTCGCCCGGGCGGCGGGGGCGGAGGCCCGACTCCCCCTCCTCGAGCTCGCCCTCCCGGCGCTCCGGCAGCTCCCCCGGGAGCGGGCGGCGGCGCTCCGCGACGCGGTGGCCGACCTGATCCGGGCCGACGGAGAGATCCGGCCCTTCGAGTACGCCGCGTACCACCTGGTGCGGCGGAATCTCCCGGCGGCGACGAAGGCGGAGCTTCCGTCGAGGCGGGGGGGGAACGCGGCGCTTTCCGCCCTGGCGGGTGAGGCGGCCCTCGTGCTCTCGACCCTGGCGTGGAGCGGGGCCGGCGCGGGCGAGGGGCGGGGGGAGCGGGCGCGGGCCGCCTTCCGCGCCGGAACGAAGGTCCTGGAGGCGTCGGGTTCCGGGATCGGGGCCGGGCTCCCCCTGGTGGAGGCCGATGCGGTGGGACTCGAGGCAGTGGACGAGGCCCTCACCGCGCTCGAGGCGGCGGCGCCGGGGGCGCGGAAGGTCTTCCTCGAGGCCTGCGCCGCCGTCGTCGGAGCCGACGGCGAGGTGGAGCTGGAAGAGGCGGAACTCCTCCGCGCCTTCGCCGAGTCCCTCGAGGTCCCGCTTCCCCCGGTGCCGGGCCTCGCCACCCCCGCCCCGAAGCCGGAGGCACAGGATGGATGAAGGGGAAGCCGTATTCCTGATGATGGGGGTCATGGCCGCGCTCGGCGCCATCGTCCTGACCTCGCCCGCGGCCATGCACCGCCTCTACTTCCGGGGGAACCCGGGGCCGGGGCTCGTGCGCGCGGCGATCCTCCTCGGGCTCTCCTGGATCTGGCTCGTCACGATCTTCTGGGCCGACGAGAGCGTGACCGGGATCTACGTGGTCTTCTACCTGGTCCTGGGGTACGCGGCGATCAAGCTCTTCGGGCAGGTGGGGGCGCGCCTCTTCGGCCTCCGGATGCGGATCGACGTGATGGAGCGCAGGAACGTGGCCGCCGCCCAGATCATTGCCGCCTTCACCCTGGCCACCGGCCTCATCTTCGGCGGGAGCCTCTGGGGCGACGCCGACCCGGTGGGCGACGACGAGGGGGGGTGGTGGATCGTCTGGGCCTTCTTCCTGCTCGGGTGGTTCTCCCTGGTCTCAGCCTTCGGGCTCTTCCTCCAGCGCGAGAAGCGGCACCGCCCGGCATGGGCCCGGGGGATCCGGAGAAGCCGCGACCTCGAGGCTGCGAACGCCGCCTCCCTCTTCCTCCTGGCCTCGGCGGTGGCCCTCACCGACGCGGTCTCGGGCGACTTCTGGGGATGGCGCCACGGGCTCCTCACCTTCGGAGTCCTGGCCGGGCTCCTCGTGGCCCACGAGATCTTCGCCGGGGCGGCGGGGCGGAGCGCCCGGGCTTCGAGCTCCGGGGGGGTGGCGCTGGACGGGGGCCGGAGCGGCGACCGATCCACCGAGGGGCTCGTCTACGTCTTCCTGGCCCTGGGCGCCTGGGGGCTCAACCGCCTCATCGACGCCTTCCTGGGCGCCGGATGACCCAGGTGGAGACCACGGTCCCCGCGCCTGAGTCCACCGCCGCCGAGGCCTGGGGGCTCTCGACCCGCCCCTGGTCCCAGGACGAGGCCGGCCGCAGGGAGATCCTCCGCACGCTCCGCTTCGAGCACTTCAAGTGGGATGCCTTTTCGGCCGGTGGGTTCACCCTCCTTCCCGAACTCCTCGTGGTCCCCGACCCGCTCCACCGCCAGGTCGTGGAGGCGGTGGAGGGGCTCGCCGCCGGGCTCGCCGCCTTCGAGGGGCGGGTGCACCGGAACCCCGACGCCCTCGACCGCCTGGGGATCCCCCGGGAACTCCACCCCCTCATTGCCGAGGAGCCCCGGCGCCCCCACCAGCTCGCCCGCTACGACCTCTTCCCCTGCGACGACGGGCGCCTCATGGTCTCGGAGTTCAACGAGGATGTCCCCGGCGGCTTCAACGAGTCGGAGGGGCTCCCCGGCCTCCTGGGTGACGCCGGCCCCGGGTGCCGGTGGGAGAAGGGCCCCCGCGACCGCTTCGTCGAGGCATTCCGGGATGCGGACGGGGTGGGACTTCTCTACGCCACCGCCTTTTCGGAGGACCTCCAGCACATGCTCATTCTCGAGCGCTGGCTCCTCGAGGAGGGACACCCGGTGGTGCTGGGTTCCCCGGCCCACCTGGCCCGGGGGTGGACCGGACGCCCCAGGGTCCTGGGCACGCCGGTGGACGCGGTCTTCCGCTTCTACCCGGGAGAGTGGATGCCTCGCCTTCCGAACTTCCGTACCTGGCGGCGGCTCGGGCCGTCGCTTCCGATGATGAACCCCCTTCGCCACATGGTGCGGCAGAGCAAGAAGATGTTCGACCTCTGGCACGAGGACACGGGGGCGACGCCCGGCGAGCGGGCGGTGCTCGACGCCCACTGCCCCCGGACCTTCCCCTTCGACGCCTCCTGGCTCCCCCGCCTCCGGGACGAACCCGGGCGCTGGGTGATGAAGCGCGCCTTCGGGCGGATGGGAGACGCGGTGGTGATGGGCTCCCTCGCATCCCCGCAGGAGTGGGACGCCGTGCTCCTCGAAGCGGGAAAACAGCCCGCCGAGTGGTGCGTGCAGGAATGCTTCCGCGTGCTCCCGCTCGAATTCCAGGGTGGCCCCCTCTACCCGACCCTCGGCGCCTACGTGGTGAACGGCCGCTTCGGCGGCTACTACTCCCGCGCCGCACCCCGCCCCTTCCTGACCCACGAGGCCCTCCATGTGGCAACGGTGGTCCAGTTTTCTTGAGGCCCTCGGGCGCCTCCGCGTCCCGATCATCACCCAGTCGCCGAGCGTCACGGTGGGCGACTCCGGCGGGGAGGATGCCGAAGGTGGACGCGGGTGGCAGGCCTACACCCGGACCGAGGCCCTCTTCCAGGTCTGGGGGCCGCTCGACGGGAGCCCCTGGGAGCCCTACCACGCGGTGCCCCTCTTCGCCGCCCTCGACCGGCAGAAGCCCCGCTCGGTGGGGCCCACCCCGCAGGCGGAGCTCGCCGAAGGGACCGCCGGGACCGGGGGCCGGGCCCTCGGACGGGACCGGGGGTTCGTGCTGCCTCCCCACGTCCGCCCGGGGCAGCCGGCCCCGGCCTGGGCCGAGCCCGACACCATGGTGGTGGTGGACCTCCCGGGGCGCACCTCCGTCGAGGCCGCGGCCTGGCTCGTCACCTCGGCGGGGCTGCAGCCGGTGTGCACCTTTGACCACTGGCCCCACCGGAGCGGCCTCCTGAGGGCCGAGCGGGTGCTGGCGGAACTCCTCCGATGGGCCACGACGATCGTGAATGCCCGGGGGCGGATCGCCACCGACGCGCCCCCGCTCTGGATCTGCGACTCCACCCGGCTCGGCACGCGCCGGGGGCGCCCGGGGGAGTTCGACAACCGGTACTACCTGGACGACTCGATCCTCCCTGCGGCCAAGGTGCTCCGGCGCGCCGGGATCCGGCGGGTCGTGTACCTGGGGTGGGACGGTTCCCTCGACAGCGACGACGCGCCAGGGCCCACCGGCGAGGTCCCCGTGGCCGACCTCGTGGAGTGGTTCACCGAGCTCCTCTCCGATGGGGTGCTCGTCCTCCACTGCCCGGTCTCGGACCCGGACCTCCGCCTCCGTCCCTTCCAGGCGCCCCCGAAGCGCCCCCGGTTCTCGGTGCGCGGGTACCGCCGCTCGGCGGCGGGCGGGTTCGGAACCGAGGTTCCCGAGCCCTCGTCGTCGGGGAGCAGCGGCTGAGGACCGGCCCCCCCCGCCTCACCCCGCGGCGAAGAGCGAGACCACCAGGAGGAGGGGGAAGGTGATCGCGACGATCCAGAGGTACGCCCATCCCAGGGACCAGTACTTGATGAACGTCCACGTCTTCCCCTGGCCGTACACGCGCTTCATGGCCATGAAGACGTAGACCGCGGCCCAGAGAAGGAGGAGCCCCGGCACCGATCCGAGTCCCAGGGCCCCCGCCAGGATTCCGACCAGGAAGATCCCGAAGAGAAAGGCGTGGGTATGGAGCACGAAGACGAAGTGCTCGGCGTAGAAGCGCCCGCTCCGCAGGTAGAGGAGCTTGAGCACCCCCGCGAAGACCGGGAGGAGGAGGAAGAGAAGGGTGGGCGCGTAGTTCAGCGCCGTCCGCGCCACCTCCCGCACGGCGTCGAAGGGCTCCATCCGCCCCAGGCGGTCGAGGCGGGCCCGGAGGAGAGCGTCGACCCGCGCATTCCCGGTGCGGGCCTGGATGCGGTCGGTCCAGGGCCCGGTGGGGAGGGTGTCGGCGGTGGCCGTCCCCGCCGGGATCGTGTCCGCCGTCGTCGTGTCCGCCGTCGTCGTCTCCGCCGTCGTCGTGTCCGCACCCGTGCGCTCCACGTCGAGCCCCAGCGCCGCCCGGACCTCCGGGTCGGACTGGAACCCGTCCTGGATCCCCTGCTGGATCCCCTGCTGGATCCCGTCCACCCCGCGCATGGAGAGGAACCCCACCGCCAGGAAGAGGAGGAGCGAGCTCACGAGGTAGAGCTTGAAGGGGCGGACGTAGCGCACCACCCGTCCGTCCAGGTACTCCCGGGTCAGGAATCCGGGGCGGAAGAAGAGGGCGAAGAGGGTGGCCGGAGTGCGCCGCTCGACACCGAACTGGTCCTCCACCAGGTCCTGCACGAGCACCCGGAGCGAGACCCGGACGTCCACCTTCCGCTGTCCGCACCGGGGGCAGTACTCCGCCACCGTCGCGTCGCCGCAGTTCCGGCACGGTTCTTCGGGATGACCGCGGTCGCGGCGCGGGGTGGAGGCCATGGGGGGAAGGCTGGGGTGGCAGGGGCTCCGGGGCAAGGTGGGGCCGTCAGCCCCGGAGGAACTCCGCTGCCCGTTCGGCGATCATGACCGTGGGGGCCAGGGTATGTCCCCTGGGGATGCGTGGCATGACCGACGCATCCACGACCCGGATCCCGTCGAGCCCCCGCACCCGGAGCTCCGGATCCACCACGGCCTGGTCGTCCGTGCCCATGCGGCAGGTTCCCACGGGGTGGTAGAGGGTCTCGACCTGGGCGTTCAGGACCGCATCCAGGGTTGCGTCGTCGTCGCCCTGGACCCCGGGATCGAGCTCCCGCCCCACGAACTCCGAGAGGGGTGCCGTGTTGAAGATGCGTCGGGCCAGGCGGACCCCTTCGCGAAGGCGGCGCCGGTCGTAGCCCTCGGGGTCCGTGAGGTAGCCGGGCTCGATGGCCGGGGGATCGAGGGGGCTCCGGGAGGCGAGGCGGATCCTCCCCCTGCTCCGGGGATCGAGGAGGACCGCGCCGATGGAGCACCCGTGTTCCGACACGGGGGTGAGGCCATGGTCGATGAAGGGCGCCGGCGCGAAGATGACCTCCAGGTCGGGGGCGGGTGCACCCGGGTCAATGCGGACGAAGCCGCAGGCTTCGGCCACGTTCGAGGTGAGCATCCCCCGTCCGAAGAGGAGGAAGCGGAGGAGTTCGGCGGGGGTCTCGCCGGCGAGGAGGGAAATCGGGGCGTGGAGGGCCCGGACGACCCCCACGACGACGTGGTCCTCCAGGTGCTCGCCTACCCCCGGGAGGTCGTGGATCGGGTCGATGCCCAGGGGTTCGAGGGCCTCCGGCCGGCCGACCCCCGAGAGCATGAGGAGCTGGGGGGAATTCACCGAGCCCGCGGAGAGGAGGACCTCGGAGCCGGCGCGCACCGAGGTGCGAACGCCGTCTTCCAGGAGTTCCACCCCCACCGCTCGTCTCCCCTCGAAGACGATGCGGGTCACCCGGGCCCCGGTGCGGATCGTGAGGTTCCCGCGTCGGCAGGCCTTCCGCAGGTAGGCGTCGGCCACGCTCCATCGGCGTCCCCGGCGCTGCATGACCGGGGTCATGCCCACCCCGTCCGGATGGGTGCCGTTCAGGTCCGGGTTCCCGGGGATCCCCGTCGCCCGGGCCGAGGCCAGGAAGGCCGCAGTGAGGGGATGGGGGTCACGGAGCCCGGTGATCCGGAGGGGGCCGCCCGTGCCGTGAAGCTCGCTTTCGGCGAGCGGGTACCCTTCCGCCCTCCGGAAGTACCGGAGGACCTCGGACCACCCCCACCCCGGCACCGCCCGTCCCCAGGCGTCGTAGTCGGTGATGCACCCGCGCAGGTACATTTGGGCGTTGATCGAAGAGGAGCCTCCGAGGGTCCGGCCCCGGGGCCAGTAGAGCCGCCTGCCGTTCAGCGTGGACTGGGGCTCGGTGGCGTAGTTCCAGTCCAGCTCCGACTTGAAGAGCCGGGGGAAGGCGGCGGGGACCCGGATCCGGAACTTGCGGTCGGGGGGGCCTGCCTCGAGGAGGAGGACCGAGAGGTCCGGGTCCTCGGTGAGCCGGGCGGCAAGCACGCATCCTGCGGCCCCGCCGCCGACGACGATGTGATCGAACATGGGGGCCTCCAGGGGGCGGGGTTTCACGCGGACAAGGATACATCCGGAACCGACCCGAAGGCCACGGTCTCGTGTGCCGCTCGGGCGGGTCCTCGGGGTCCAACAGTTCCGCGCGCTCCCGTGTCCTTGCTCGAACACGACAAGCGTCCCCGCGATCCACGTCGCACCCAAGGGAATACGGCCACGCGCATGCTCAGGCGCATCGGACTCCTCCTCCTCTTCTTCCTCGCGCTTCCCCTGGGCCTCGAGGCCCAGCGCGAGGACGTCATCGTCGGGCGCGTGATGGGGCCCGACGGGCGGCCCGTCCCGTCCGCCCGCGTCGTCGTCGTCTCGGTGGAGACCGAGATCATCCGGCCCGTCATCACCGGCGCCGACGGGCGCTTCATGGTGCTCTTCCCCGACGGCGGGGGGATCTACATCGTCCGCATTTCGAGCTTCGGGATGGCGGAGTGGACCGGCCTCGTCATGCGGGAGGCGGCGGAGGAGCTTCTCCTCGTGGATGCCCGCCTCGACACGCAGCCCTTCGCCCTGGAAGAGGTGACGGTGGAGGTGGTAGGCGCGCCCCGGCCCGGGGACCGGGGCGAGGAGACGCTCGTGCTCTCCCGCGAGCTCCTGGACCAGCTCCCCCTCCGGGACTTCGACCCGGGCACGCTGGCCCTCCTTGCCACCGGGGTCGTGGCCACCGAGGTGGACTCGATCACGAACCGGCAGGGCTTCTCGATCGGCGGGATGCGCGACGAGCTGAACCAGGTCACCCTGGACGGGGTGAGCCTCGGCGAGGACCCGATGGGGGTCCCCGAAGAGGGGCTCCGGCAGGTCCAGGTCACGACCAGCACCTTCGACGTGTCGCGGGGCGGGTTCGCCGGCGGCGAGGTGGCCATGACCTCGGCCCGGGGCGCGAACCGGAGCCAGGGTTCGCTGTCGTACCGCTTCGACGACGACGCCCTCCAGCTCCGTGCCGCGCCGACCACGAACGCCTTCAACCGGCAGAACCTGGGCGGCTCGTACGGGGGGCCGATCATCCAGAACCGCCTCTTCTACAACGTCTCCTTCCAGCTCACCCGGAACACGAAATACCGCTTCGCCCTGTCGGCCACCGACCCCCTCGCCGAGGAGCGCACCGGGGTGGCGGCCGACTCGGTGGCGCGGTTCCTCGACATTCTCGGGCAGAAGGGAGCGTTCCCCGTGGACGGCCAGACCG
>JBJHCE010000098.1:0-11073 GCA_050485865.1 Gemmatimonadales bacterium
GTGGAGCGCCGGGAAGAAGCTTCCGTAGCGCGTCGACGACGAGACCGGGGTCGTGGAGACGTAGTTCCCGCTCCCGTCGAACAGCAGCCTCTTCCCGTCGTACGACATGTCGGTATGCTCGTACCGGGCTCCGGCCACCACCTCGACCCTGCCGAAGTCCAGCGTCGCCATTCCGTACGCCGAGGCAATGGTTTCGGAGGCCTGGTAGTCCTCGGTGTCGTCGTTCTCCCGGATCTCGTTCTCGTCGCCCGAGAAGAGATTCCGGTTCTGCGCCCAGAAGGACTCTCCTGCCGACCACTCCACCCGGGGCCCGAAGGCGTAGCGACCCCGGATCACCGGACTCACGAAGCCATCGGTCGCCATCGTGGCCATGGTGAAGTTCCCCTGGATGTTGTCGAGGGTGGCCTCGGAGGTGTCGCGGTCCTTCTCGCGGACCGAGAGCTTTCCGCCGAAGCGGAGCGACGACTCGATGAGGTCCGAGAAGCGCAGGGGGAGCGAAACGTTGACCTGGGCGCCCAGGTCGTTGTCCCGGTTGTCGTCGAGGCGCTGCTCGAAGTACATCATCCGGAATGCCGCCGGGTCATTGACGTTCCGGTCATTCGTGACCTCCAGAAGCGGGAAGTCGCGGTCGGCGGTGGGATCCAGGCGCGTGTTCACGCCGTCCTGCCGGAACTCGAAGTAGTTTCGGTACGGTTCGGTCCGCCGGGCGCGGGAGAAGGAGCCGGAGAGGTCCACATGGACCCCTCCTTCGAACGCGTGCTCGCCTCCCAGGGTGAGGTCGTAGATGGCGCGCTCCCAGGTGTACTGCCGTGCCTGCCGGATCACCCGGGCGGCGTTGGCCTCGGTGGGGCTCACCCGCGTGCCGCTGTCGAGGCGGAACTGCATCCGGTGCCGCTCCTCCTTCGTGTCATACCGCGAAAGGAAGCCGCGGGCGTACAGGTGGGTCCCGGGACCCAGATCCACCTGGGCGGAGGCGTTCAGCGAGTACCGGGTGCGCTCGATGGGGTAGTGCTGGATCATGAACCGGTTCAGGACCTGCTGATCCTGCCAGGTCCCCCACGCGAACTGCGAGTTCTCGGTCTGGCGGAACTGCGAGGCGTATTCGCCTCCGATCGTGAATCCCCAGTCCCGGTACGCGTTCGCGTAGTTCAGGCCGACACGGGTGTTCGTTCCGCTCGCGAGGGAGTGCGCTCCGCCCTCGACCCGCCCGTCGAACTGCCGGACCGTGGGGCGGCGCTGCACGAGGTTGATCGAGCCGCCCACCGCGTCGGCGTCCATGTCCGGCGTGATCGCCTTGATCACCTCGACGGACTCGAGCATCTGCGAGGGGATGCTCGAGAGCTCGACCGCCCGGCCCTCCTGGTCCGTGGAGGGGATCCGGGAGCCGTTCACGGTGACGGTGGTGAAGTCCGGCGAGAGCCCGCGAATGAAGATGTATCCGGTCTCTCCTCGATCGGGCTGGCCCGCAACCCCCGGAATGCGGCGGAGGGCATCCGGAACCTGGGGGTCGGGAAAGCGTTCGAACTGCTCGGAGGAAACGACGTTCCGGATCGACGGGGCGTTGCGCTGACGGTTGAACGCCTCCGCCTGACCCACCTGGCCCTGCACGACCAGCCCCTCGAGCGAGAGGGGGTTCACGCGGAGCACGAAGTCCCGACGCACGACCTCGCCGGTCCCCACCTGGAGCTCGAAGGTCTCGCTCCCGAAACCCACGGACGATACCATGAGAGCGTGCGTCCCTGCGGGAAGGCCGCGAAGGGTGAAGCGCCCGTCGGCGTTCGACAGGGCCTGGAGGCGGAGGGCTTCGACATGGACGAGGGCACCGGCCAGGGGTCGGCCCTGGTCACCGAGAACGCGCCCCTCGAGCACGCCGCCCGACGCCTGGGCGGCAAGGGGCTCGGCCGGCAATGACTGGAGGAGCGCGAGGCATGCGAGGGCAGGGGCCAGGGTGCCCCGCGCGAGCCGCGCGGCCCACGGGGTGCGATGCGAACGAAGATGGAGCATGGGGACCTTCCTTCCGGGTCAGGGGGAGCGCGGTGGCCCATCGGTCTCGATGGTCGGGCCCCCGCGACTCGGAAGAATGCCCCCGGACCGGTCGCGGTTCGGTGCCGGGGCGGCAAGGATCGGGTACCGATCCGGGATACGCACCCGTAACGCGCGCCGCCGGCAGACCCCGGCGAGCCATGCCACGACAGACCAGCCACGAGAGGGGGGATCCGATGCAGCGGAAATGCCGGAACCGGAGGGGGTGCGCGAGGGCGGGCGCCGTCCTTCTCGTCCTCACCCTTGCCGCCTGCGGACAGGCCCGGGGGGCCCAGGCCGGCGATCCCTTCGAGCGCGGAAGCGCCGGCGTCCTCCATCTCGACGTCCAGAACACCCTCGAGGAGGACGTGATCATCCGTGTCCGGGCCGGGAACACGAACCGGGAGATCGGACAGGTCCGCGCACGGTCCCAGGCCCGCTTCCAGGTCCCGTGGGGGGACTTCGGGCGCCTCACCCTCCAGCTCGAACCCCTCGGGGGGAGCCGGTACTCGATGCCGGCGGTGGAGGCGTCGTCGGGTGAACGCCTCTTCCTCGAGATCGTCCGCCCGATCGAGCGCTCGACGCTTCGCCGCTGAGGAACCGCGTCCGGGTCAGGGGCGCCGCGACGCCACCTCCACCTCGGCGCCCTGGCGCCACACGCGGACCGTGACCGCCTCGCCGCTCCGGTAGCTCGACCAGATCCTGCGGAAGTCGGTGGTGCCGGCCACGGCCCGCCCGTCCAGGGCCAGGATCACGTCACCGGCTTCGAGTCCCTCGGGACCCCGGGGGGTGACCTCCAGGACCAGCGCCCCGTCGGTGCGCCCGAAGTAGCGTCCGAGCCCCTCGTTCAGGTCGGTGACCTGGATCCCCCCCGCGCTGAGGGCCACGCGCGCCACCTCGACCTCGAAGGGACGCTCGACAAGGGGGCGCACGGCCAGGGCACGTTCGGCCAGGGCACGCTCGGCCCCGGGTTCGAGCACCCGGAACGCCCCTTCCCGCGCCTCGAGTGCCCGCGCAAGCTCGCCTCCCCGGAGGATCTCGACCCACGGTGCCTCGCCGGTTACGCCCCGGAGGATCACCGGGAGCTCCCGTTCCGCCCCGTCGCGTCGGATCCGGACCCGGACCGTGTCTCCCGCCTCCCTCTCGCGGATCCGGGCGGAGAGGTCGTCGGCGGCGCTCCGCGCGCCCTCCGACCGGAGGAGGGTGCCATCCAGCGCCACGATGTAGTCCCCCGCACGGATCCCTGCCTCTTCGGCACCGCTTCCGGCGTTCACCTCCACCACGCGCACCGAGCTCCCTTCGCCCACCACCGGCTCGATGGAGACACCGAGGCGGGGCTGGGCGCCCAGGGTGAGCGCGAGGGCCCGGGCCATGGGGCGCTCGAGCCGCTCCCCGCGGGCGGGGGGGTCCTGCGCCTCCACCCCGGTGGGCAGCACCAGGGCGGGGCCCCCCGCCAGGAGGGCGACACACGCTGCCAGTCCGGGTCTCCGCATCCACGGATTCATGATTGAACTCCTCTCCACGCGGGTCCTGAGCGAGCCGGGGCCCCGGGACCTCCGGGGTGCCCCCGCCCTGCGGTTCTCTCCCTCTTCGGATGCGGGATCCCCCTGCGCGGGTTGCACGGCGGCGACCCCCCGCGCCCCCGGCGGAACTCCGCGGCGCCCCCGGCGTTCTGTAGAGGTTCGGCCCCCCTCGTCCGCCCGGCACGCTCCCACGACCCGATCCCGCTTCAGCCCCGTCCATGGAACCCTTCATCCGCATTCGCGGTGCACGGCAGCACAACCTGAAGAACGTGGACCTGGATCTCCCCCGGGGGTCCTTCACGGTGATCACCGGGCCGTCGGGGTCGGGGAAGTCGTCGCTGGCGCTGGACACCCTCTTCGCCGAGGGGCAGCGGCGCTACGTGGAGTCGCTTTCGACCTACGCCAAGCAGTTCCTGGAGCGCATGGAGAAGCCCGACGTGGACCGGGTGGAGGGAATGGCGCCGGCGGTGGCCATCGAGCAGAAGAACCCCACCCGCACGAGCCGCTCCACCGTGGGGACCGCCACCGAGGTGCACGACTACCTGCGGCTGCTCTACGCCCGGGTGGGGCGGACCATCTGCCCCGAGTGCGGGCGGCGGGTGCGCCCGGACACGGTGAGCGGGGCGGTGGACCGGATCCTCGAGCTTCCCGGGGGGACGCGCTTCATCGTGGCCTTTCCGCTCCCGCGGGGTGGGGCCGCGAAGCACCGGGCGCTCGTCGAGAACCTGCGGGCGCTGGGCTTCGTGCGGGTGCGCGCCGACGGGGTCGAGATGAACCTGGGGGATGCCGGGGTGGAGGAGGTGGAGGGGGCTCCGGCGGACCTGGGGGCGGCGGGGGAGCTCCTCGTCCTCGTGGACCGGCTCAAGGTGTCCGGCGGGATCCGGGACCGCCTCGCCGACTCGGTGGGGACCGCCTTCCGCGAGGGGGAGGGGGAGGCGCTGGTCCTCCTTCCCGGGGATGCGAGGGAGGGGGGGGGTGAGGAACGGCTTGCCTTCACCGAGCGCTTCCGGTGTCCCGAGCACCCGGAGCTCGAGTTTCCCGAGCCGTCGCCCCAGTTCTTCTCCTTCAACTCCCCGTACGGATCCTGCCCCACCTGCACCGGGTTCGGGGCGACCCTCGAGTACGACGAGGGGCTGATCGTGCCGAACCCCGCGCGGTCCCTCGAGGGCGGGGCGGTGGATCCGTGGACGAAGCCCCGGTACCGGAAGGAACGGGAGAAGCTCCTGGACTACGCCGAGCGCATGGGGATCTCCGATTCCGTCCCCTGGAGCGAGCTCCCGGCCGAGTTCCGGGAGGCGGTCCTCCACGGGGCGCGATCGGGACGGGGGCGGCTCACCGACAAGGGGTTCCGGGGGGTGGTCCCCTTTCTCCGGTCGCGGGAGAAGAAGCGCTACAAGCAGTACATCCGGGTCTTCCTCAGGCGGTACCAGAGCCCCATGCCCTGCCGGACCTGCGGGGGCGCGCGGGTGCGCCCGGAGGCGCTGAACGTGAAGGTCGCCGGGGCCTCCCTGGCCGACGTGAGCCGGATCCCGCTGGAGGAGCTCTCCCGGTGGCTCGAGGGGCTCGAGCTCGAGGGGGCGGAGGCGGCGATCGCGGTCACGATCCTCCGGGAGCTCCGGGCGCGGGTCGGGTTCCTGGTGGACGTGGGGCTCGGGTACCTGAACCTCCACCGGGCGACCCGGACCCTTTCGGGGGGGGAGGCGCAGCGGATCTCGCTGGCGAACGCGCTGGGGTCGCGGCTGGTGGACACGGTCTATGTCCTCGACGAGCCCTCCATCGGGCTGCACCCCCGCGACACCGACGCCCTCCTGGCCCTCCTCCACAGGCTCCGCGACGGGGGGAACACGGTCCTCGTGGTGGAGCACGACCCGGCGGCGATCCTGGCGGCGGACCACGTGGTGGAGCTCGGCCCGGCGTCGGGGGAGAGCGGGGGGGCGGTGGTCTTCGAAGGGACGCCCGGGGAGCTCGCCGGGGCCGACACGGTGACCGGGCGATACCTCTCCGGGGCGGAGGGGATTCCGGTGCCCGGGCGGCGCCGGCGGACGGACGGGGCGCGCCTCGCCCTCAGGGGGGCGTCGCTCCACAACGTGCGGGGGGTGGACGTGGAGCTTCCCCTGGGGGCGCTCACCGTGGTGACCGGGGTGTCGGGGTCGGGGAAGTCCACCCTCGTCCACGACATCCTCTACCGGGCCCTCGAGCGGGAGTTCGAGGGGGGGGAGACCTCGGCGAAGGAGCACCTGGGCGAGGAGGTGGGGAGCTGGACCGCCCTCGAGGGTGCGCACCGCCTGGACGCCGTGGTCCTCGTGGACCAGAGCCCCATCGGGCGCACCCCCCGCTCGAACCCGGTCACCTACATCAAGGCCTGGGACGAGGTACGGCGGATCTTCGCGGCCCAGCCCCTGGCCCGGCAGCGGGGGTACGAGGCGCGCCACTTCTCCTTCAACGTGGCGGGAGGGCGGTGCGAGGCGTGCAAGGGGGCGGGGCACGTGGAGGTGGAAATGGTCTTCATGGCCGACGTCTACGTCCCCTGCGACGTCTGCCGGGGGCGGCGGTTCCGCCCCGAGGTGCTCGACGTGCGGGTCAAGGGGCGCTCCATTGCCGAGGTGCTCGAGCTCACCGTGGACGAGGCGATCCGCTTCTTCGTGAAGGAGGACCGGCTGGGGCAGACCCTCTGGCACCTCCAGCAGGTGGGACTCGGCTACCTTCGGCTGGGGCAGGCGGCCACGACCCTTTCGGGGGGCGAGGCACAGCGGCTGAAGATCGCCCGGGAACTCTCCGGGGCCTCGGGGCGGAAGGGGCGGAAGCTCTACCTCCTGGACGAGCCCACCACGGGGCTCGCCGGCGCCGACGTGAAGAAGCTCCTCTCGGTGCTCGACCGGCTCGTGGAGGCGGGAAACACGGTCCTCGTCATCGAGCACAACCTGGACGTGATCAAGTCGGCGGACTGGGTCCTGGACCTGGGTCCGGATGCGGGCGAGAAGGGGGGGCGCCTCGTGGTGGCGGGCCCCCCGGAGGAGGTGGCCGCCACCGAGGGGTCGGTGACGGGCCGCTTCCTCCGGGAGGTCCTGGCCGGGGCCGGAGTCGGGTAGCCGGAAGGGTGTCCCGTCAGGCCCGGTCGTACCGCCCTGCCCAGTACACCGCGAGCCCCGTGAATACCGAGAACCAGAGGAAGACGGCGGGGGCGGGCGCATCGGAGGGCATCAGGGCGAAGAAGGCCTGCATGGGCGCCCAGTCCGACAGGAAAAGCCCGTTCTGGACGGCGTCGCGGAGCCGGGCCCACCCCATCAGGTGCGCGGTGAAGGTCGCCGCCCATGCCGCAACGAGGATGATGATCACCGGGAAGATCACCTTGCCGATGCGGAGGGCGAGCGCCGTGCCGAGGGCGTAGGCGGCAAGAAGCCCGACGGCCCCGAGCACCAGGCTGAGCGAAGGGGCCCCGCCCCCGAACCCCATGGCGTCGAAGATGCCTTCGATGTCCCGCCACCGCAGGATGAGCTGGGTGGCGGCGATGGATCCGAACATGGCCAGGGGGAGGCCGGCCCCTGCCACGAAGCGTGCCGTCCGGTGCACCCGGCGGCGTACGGGGAGGACGTCGATCCCCTCCCGGCCCCCCAGGGGAAGGTTCCGCCAGACGGCGTCGGGCCAGAGGAGCGCCACGATCACGGCGAAACCCCCGGCGCTCGCGTTCAGCATGGCGAGGGTCAGGAGGGCCGCAAGGTCGAAGCCCGGCCCGTTCGCAGCCGCGGCGTTCGGAATCTCCGGCACCGGCGCGAAGAGGGCGGCCACGGGGAGCCAGAGCATGAGGAGGCCGAAGAGCCCCCATGCGAAGGGGAACTCCCGGACCAGGCTCTTCCCGTGGAGGGCCACGAGCACGGCAAACCCGGGGGCCTCGGGGGGGAGGGCGATCGGAACTCCGGTGGGTGCGGACGCGGGTGCGGGCGCGGTCCCGGTCGCGGTCGAGGTCGGGGCGTTCACGGGGCCACTCCATTTTCGGTGAGGGTGGACACGGCATGGGGGGAGGGCTCCCGGGGCGGGACCCCCTGCTGCCCACCGCGGGGGGAGAGGTAGGCGAGGGCCGCGTCGGCGAGGGAGACGGCGGCCAGGTCGTCGAGCTCGATCCCGGCGCCGGCGGCCCAGGCCAGGATCTCCTCCCGGGTGCCCCGGAGGATCCACTGGCGCGAGGCCCCGGCGCGTGCCTCCTCCCGGACGAGCTCCCGGGGGGCGGCCAGGGCGCGCTCCGAGGCGGCGTCGACGCGGAAGCGGACCCGGTGGACGGTGCGCTGGAGGACGTCCACGGCCTCGTCCACCCGGACGCGCCCCCCGGAAAGGGCCACGAGGCGGTCGGGGAGGCGCTGGACCTCGTGGATCACGTGGGTGCAGTAGACGGTGGTGGCCCCGGTGTCGGCAATGTGCTCTGCCAGGAGTCCCAGGGTCTGCTCCCGGACCACGGGGTCCAGGCCGTCGGTGGCCTCGTCGAGGAGGAGGAGGGAGGGGCGGTGGGCAAGCGCCGCCACGATCTGCGCCCGCCGGGCCTCTCCCTTCGAGAGCCCCTTCCACTTCCGGGTGAGCCGGAGATCGAGGAGCTCCGCGAGCCTCCGGGCATAGGCCGGATCCCAGGTCGGGCGAAACCGCGCCTGGAACTGGAGGAAGTCCTGCACCCGCATGTGGTCGAAGGGGAACCCCCCGGCCTCGGAGAGAAAGCCCGTACCGGCCCGGACCTCGCTTCCCCGGGTACGGGGGTCGCGCCCAAGGACCTCGAGGCTTCCGGAGGTGCGGGGGATGAGATCCAGGATGAGGCGGAGGAGGGTGGTCTTTCCGGCGCCGTTCGGGCCCACGAGGAGGACCATGCTTCCTTCCGGAACCTCCAGGTCGATCCCGGCCAGGGCATCGAGCCTGCCGTAGCGCTTCGTCAGGGCCTTGGCCCGGATCACGGGGCGGTCAGTCATCGGTCGTCGTTCCGGTTCGAGGGGGATGCGGGGCCGTAGCCCCCGATGTCGAGGATCGCGCGGGCGAGCTCTCCCGCAGTGAGTCCGGCCCGGGCGCCCTCCCGGAGGCAGTGTTCCGCCACCTCGCGAACCACCCGTTCGCGGAGTTCCCTGCCTCCCGCCGCCGGGGCCACGAAGGAGCCCTGCCCGCGCCGGACGTAGATGTCGCCCTCGCGCTCGAGCTCCCGGTAGGCCTGCTGCACCGTGTTCGGGTTCACGCGCAGGTCCCGGGCGAGCTCCCGTACCGAGGGGAGGGGGGCGTCGGGCGGAAGGAGTCCCCGGAGGATCCCTCGACGCACCTCGTCCACGATCTGGACGTAGAGGGGGCGGGGATCGGCGGGGTCGATGGAAATCAGGGTGGAGGCCACCACGGGGCACCGTACCAGTGTGTTGGTTGACTAATACACCGTGACGGTAGGATAGGGCGTTCCGGATCCATGCGCAAGGGTCGCGTCGGGAGGGGGGCGGAGCCATGGGAGGGCGGGTCGCCCCCCCTGGACGCAGGAAGCCCCTTCCGGCCGGGGCCGGAAGGGGCTTCGAGACGACGGGTTCCGGAATCCCGGAACCGACTGCGCGTCAGCTCAGAGCTGGACGACGTTCTCCGCGGCGGGGCCCTTCTGGCCCTGCACGATGTCGAACTCGACCCGGGCGCCCTCCTGGAGGGTCTTGAACCCGCTCATCTGGATCGCGCTGTGGTGCACGAAGCAGTCCTTGGATCCGTCCTCGGGGGTGATGAACCCGAAGCCCTTCGAGTCGTTGAACCACTTCACGGTGCCGGTGGTACGCATTCCGTACTCCCTCGATTGTTCTCGGTGCCCTCGGGATCCGGTCGTTCCGTACCGACAGGTCACCTCGTGTCCTGCGGGAAATCAGCGCCCCCGCGTTCGGCGCGGCAGCCGGATACGAAAAGAGCGAACCCGGTCAAGTACTCCCAGGTCCGCTTTCCTTGTCGGTACCGGTCTGAAGCGCCCGTGCGGGTGCTCCGTACTTTCTGCCGCGAAGACGATAGTGCCGAGGCGGCGAAACGTCAAGGAAACCGCTCATGAGCCGGGTATCGCCCGGCTCGCGGGTCGATTCGTCCGGCTCGGCGGGCCGGACGCACGAAGCCCCTCCCGGCACGGGGCCGGGAGGGGCTTCGGATGTCGCGGAGGCCGGGATCACCCGGCCCCGCAGAGCCCGTGGGCTCAGACCGTCGTGACGTTCTCGGCGGCGGGGCCCTTCTGGCCCTGCACGATGTCGAACTCGACGCGGGCGCCCTCGGGAAGGGTCTTGAACCCGTTCATCTGGATGGCGCTGTGGTGCACGAAGCAGTCCTTCGAGCCGTCTTCGGGGGTGATGAATCCGAAGCCCTTGGAATCGTTGAACCACTTCACGGTACCGGTGGTACGCATTGCCGTACTCCCTTTGTTCTTGTTCGGTGTCGTCGGGGCGCGGTCATTCCGTACCACCAGATCACCTCATGTGCGGCGGGATGTTGTCGTCTCCCGCTCGAGTCGGACGATGGCAAGGGGTCCGTGGAACCGGGTACAAAAAAACGGACCGGGACAAGGTGTCCAGGTCCGCTTCATCGTCACTGGTGGCCACCGGTGACGGCGGCCGTACTCTTTGCCAGGGAAGAAGGTAATGGAAGTCCGGGATGCGGACAACCCGGGCCCCCGAGGGGGTACCCTGGGCGAGAATGGCGGTATCCAGGGCGCCGCCGTACATTCCGGCGGAGGGAAGCCGTCCGCAGACTGCCCCACCCCGTTTTCGCATGGAGGAAAGCCCATGAACCGCATGGCCTCGATCATGGTCCTGGCCCTGGCTGCGGTGGCCGCTTCAGGGCCACCCGCAGCCGACGCCGATCTTCGCTGCCGGTTCGACACGCGCCTTTACGGACCCTCGTCGTTCGAGACGTACGTGCGCGCCGAGGCCACCGGAGCGCGGGTGCGGGTGCCGGTCCCGGACCCGCACCCCACGCACCCCCTCCTCGGCGACCCCGAAATGGAGCGACATCTCCCTCCCGAGGTGCTTGCGTACTCGGCACCCGACTCGGCCGAGGCGTGGGAGTTCCGTGTCCTCGGGGTGGCGGCCCACGCAGGGGCCGACACCGACGCCCTCCCGGTTCCGGGTGACCTCCTCCTCGTGGCCCCCTGGGAATACGACTCCGGGTGCGCTCCCCAGGCCTGGGAGGGGGGATGGATCGGGGCGGGCGAGGAGACGGTGCTCACCCTTCCCTACGCGGCGCTCGGGAACGGAGAAACGGCCCTGCACGTGCGGGGCGGACACGCGGCCTACCCCCAGGGATGGGTCCACCTCTCCCTCGAACGGGACTCGGAGGAGATCCGCGCGGCCATCGCAGGGCTCACCGGCGAAGCTTTCTCTGAGTATTTCAACTCGATTCCCCGGTCCGTTCCCGAGGGCGCCCTCGCCCCGGCCGAGTTCCTCGACCTCGTGTCCCGTCTTCCCGCGCGTATTCCCGGGGGCGGCCCGGGGTACGCGGCGGAGTTCGCGGACGGGTGGGTGCGAGCGCTGGAGGTGGCGGCCACCGAGGCGGGCTCGCC
>JBJHCE010000099.1:0-11066 GCA_050485865.1 Gemmatimonadales bacterium
GTCAAGGCGAACGGCGAGGAGCCGCTCCCCACCCTGGGGCGGAGCCTCGACGCCTGGCTCGGGGCGAAGCTCCCGAAGGACGCGGCGGCGGTGGTGGACCGGATCCGCGGCTGCGTGGTGGCGTCGGCGGAAGAGCTTGCGGCCCGCGACGGGAAGAAGCTCGCCGATGCCTTCCCCGCGGTGGCGGCCCTCGCCGGGGCGAAGAGCCCGAAGACGGGGCTCGAGGAGGCGACCCAGGAGGTGCTCGCGGCGGCGGAGATCCGCCCCGACGGCAAGATCTGGCTCCGCGACGGCCGGAGCGGGCGGCGTTTCGACGCCCCCGTCACCGTGGGGCAGATGTACATGCTCAAGCTCGCCCACCTCGTCGACGACAAGATCCACGCCCGGAGCATCGGGCCGTACTCCCTCGTGACGCAGCAGCCGCTGGCCGGAAAGGCCCAGTTCGGCGGCCAGCGCTTCGGAGAGATGGAGGTGTGGGCGCTCGAGGCCTACGGCGCGGCGCACACCCTCCAGGAGATCCTCACCGTGAAGTCCGACGACGTGACGGGCCGCTCGAAGGTCTACGAGGCGATCGTGAAGGGAGAGAACCTGCCGGATCCCGGCGTTCCCGAATCCTTCAACGTGCTCGTGAAGGAACTTCAGGCCCTCGGCCTTTCGGTCGAACTCGGGAGGAATGACTGACATGATTGATTTTCCGCGTACCCGTGAACCCCGCGGCTCGGACTTCGACTTCATCCAGATCCGGATCGCCTCTCCCGACCAGATTCGGGGGTGGTCCTTCGGCGAGGTCGTGAAGCCCGAGACCATCAACTACCGGTCCTTCAAGCCCGAGAAGGACGGGCTCTTCTGCGAGCGGATCTTCGGACCCGTGAAGGACTGGGAGTGCCACTGCGGGAAGTTCAAGCGGATCCGCTTCCGCGGCCACGTCTGCGATCGCTGCGGCGTGGAGGTGACCCTCTCGAAGGTCCGGCGCGAGCGCATGGGCCACATCGAGCTGGCGGTCCCCGTCTGCCACATCTGGTTCTTCAAGACCCTCCCGTCGCAGCTCGGCTACCTGGTCGGGATGTCGCTCAGGGACCTCGAGAAGGTCATCTACTACGCGAACTACGTCGTCACGAACCCGGGCGACCAGGACGTGGAGTACCTGGACCTCCTGGACGAGGACGAGCACTACGACCTCCGGGTGAAGGCCCGGGACGAGGGCGACGAGGCGTTCAAGGCCGAGATCGGTGCCGAGGCGGTGCGCACGCTGCTGAAGCAGCTCGACCACCCCGAGAAGCCGGTCACGGAGAAGAACCGGGACAACCGGGGGCTCGACCGCCTCGCGGACTGGCTCCGCAACGAGATCGCCACCGAGACCTCCCAGCACCGGAAGAAGAAGAAGCTGAAGCGGCTGAAGGTCGTCGACGCCCTTCGCAACTCGGGCGAGACCCCCGACCAGCGGAACCGTCCCGAGTGGATGGTGCTGGACGTGGTTCCGGTGATTCCGCCGGACCTTCGTCCGCTGGTCCCCCTCGATGGCGGCCGCTTCGCCACTTCGGACCTGAACGACCTGTACCGCCGCGTCATCAACCGGAACAACCGGCTGAAGAAGCTCATCGAGATGCGCGCCCCGGAGGTCATTCTCCGGAACGAGAAGCGCATGCTCCAGGAGTCGGTGGACGCCCTCTTCGACAACGGCCGCCGCTCGAAGGCGATCCGGGGTCGCGGAAAGCGCCCGCTCAAGTCGCTCTCCGACATGCTCAAGGGGAAGCAGGGGCGCTTCCGCCAGAACCTTCTCGGAAAGCGGGTGGACTACTCGGGCCGTTCGGTCATCGTGGTCGGGCCCGAGCTCCGTCTGCACCAGTGCGGCCTTCCGAAGGCCATGGCGGTGGAACTCTTCAAGCCCTTCATCATCCACGAGCTCGAGCGCCGCGGCGAGGCCGAGACGGTCAAGCGGGCCAAGAAGATCGTGGAGCAGGACTCGGCGAAGGTCTACGAGGTGCTGGAGGACATCATCCGGGATCACCCGGTCCTCCTGAACCGCGCGCCCACCCTGCACCGACTCGGGATCCAGGCCTTCGAGCCGGTCCTGGTGGAGGGAAAGGCGATCCGGGTGCATCCCCTGGTGTGTGCCGCCTTCAACGCCGACTTCGACGGCGACCAGATGGCGGTGCACGTGCCCCTGTCCTTCGAGGCACAGCTCGAGGCCCGTGTCCTCATGCTGTCGTCGAACAACATCCTCCTCCCGTCGAACGGCCGTCCGGTGGCTTCGCCCACGCAGGACATGGTCATCGGCGCCTTCTACCTGACCCGGGCGCCTTCGGAGATCCGCGACCTGGAGCGGGTGGCCGGTGACACCTCGGTGGCGAAGTCGGCGCGGCAGGCGGCGGAAGAGAAGCTCGAGGCCCTCTACGAGGGTGCACCGCGCTTTTCCACCTATGGCGAGGCCGAAATGGCCCACGCCACCGGGAGGCTCCACTTCCACGACCGCTGCTGGTACTGGGCCCCGCGCCAGGTGCAGGACGTGGAGGCGGGCCGGACCCACAAGTGGGTGCGGACCACGGTGGGGCGGGTGCTCTTCAACTCCATCATCCCCGACGAGATCGGGTACCGGAACTACACCTTCGGGAAGCGCGAGCTCGGGGACCTGGTCTTCGAGTGCTTCACCGGGGTGGGTCTCGGCCGCACGACCGAGTTCCTCGACGGGCTCAAGGACTTCGGCTTCCGCTACGCCACCATGGGTGGGCTGTCGGTGGGGATCGTCGACCTGGAGATCCCGCGGGAGAAGGCGGAGCTCCTGGCCGAGGCCGAGGAGCAGGTGAACCGCTTCCAGAAGGCGTACTCCGCCGGGTTCATCTCGAACGGCGAGCGGTACAACAAGGTCATCGATACCTGGACCCACGCCAACAACGACGTGGCGGAGGCCATGGTGCGGCACCTGGAGCGGTCGAAGGACGGCTTCAACCCGGTGTTCATGATGATGATCTCCGGCGCCCGGGGTAACCGGGACCAGATGCGTCAGCTTGCCGGGATGCGGGGGCTCATGGCCAAGCCGCAGAAGAAGCTCACCGGGGGGATCGGCGAGATCATCGAGTCGCCGATCAAGTCCAACTTCCGGGAGGGCCTCACCGTGGTGGAGTACTTCATCTCCACCCACGGCGCCCGGAAGGGTCTTGCCGACACGGCGCTCAAGACCGCCGACGCCGGGTACCTGACCCGGAGGCTCGTGGACGTGGCGCAGGACGTGGTCGTGACCGAAGAGGACTGCGGCACGATCCTGGGCCTCGAGATGACCGCCCTCAAGGAGGGCGAGGACATCATCGAGCCGCTGAAGGACCGGATCGTCGGGAACGTGGCCCTCGAGGCCGTGACCGACCCCATCGACGGGCAGCTCATCGTCGAGGCGGGGGAGATCATCGACGAGACCGCCGCCGACTCCATCGAGGAGTCGGGGATCCAGATGGTGCGCATCCGCTCGGTCCTCACCTGCGAATCCAAGCGCGGGGTGTGCCGGACCTGCTACGGCCGGAACCTGGCCACCATGCAGACGGTGGACATCGGCGAGGCGGTGGGGATCCTGGCGGCCCAGTCCATCGGGGAGCCGGGGACCCAGCTTACCCTCCGGACCTTCCACATCGGTGGTACGGCGTCGCGCATCGCGGCGCAGACCCAGCGGAAGTCCAAGATCGACGGCGTGGTCGGCCTCGAGCGCGTGACCACCGTGGAGACCCCGAAGGAGGAGACCATCGTCACCTCCCGCGAGGGGCAGATCGTGCTGAAGACGGCGGCGGGCCAGGTCCGGAGCCGCCTCTCGGTGCCCTACGGCGCCACGATCATGGTGTCCGAGGGCGACGAGATCGAGGCGGGAGACCTCCTCTTCACCTGGGATCCGTACTCGGAGCCCATCGTGGCCGACACCGAGGGGATCATCCGGTTCCAGGACATCGTGGAAGACCAGACGATGCGCGAGGAGCTGGACGAGAGCACCGGTCGCCGGCAGCTCGTGATCACCGAGGACCGGAACAAGAAGCTCCACCCGACGATCCAGCTCCTCGCCCCCGGAAAGGGCGGCGAGAAGCTCCGCGAGTTCATCGTTCCGGTGGGCGCCCAGCTCACCGTGCGCGACGGGCAGAAGGTCGCCCCCGGAGACACGCTGGCCAAGATCTCCCGCGAGGTCTTCAAGACCCGCGACATCACCGGGGGTCTCCCCCGGATCGCCGAGCTCTTCGAGGCGCGCCGCCCGAAGGACCCGGCGGTGATCACCGAGATCGACGGCGGGGTGCGCTTCGGCGACATCAAGCGCGGAAAGCGCGAGGTCATCATCACCCCGGAGACGGGCCCCGAGCGGACCTACGAGGTCCCGGTCGGGAAGCACATGCGCGTCCACGAGGGCGACCACGTGCGGGCGGGAGACCGCCTGTCGGAGGGGCCGATCAACCCCCACGACATTCTCCGGATCAAGGGGCCGCGCGCGGTGCAGGAGTACCTCCTGAACGAAATCCAGGAGGTGTACCGGCTCCAGGGTGTGAAGATCAACGACAAGCACATCGGGGTGATCGTCCGGCAGATGCTCCAGAAGGTCCGCATCACCGACCCGGGCGACACGACGCTCCTCGAGGGCGAGAACGTGGACCGCGGCGAGTTCCGCGACGTGAACGCGAAGGTGCGCGAGGGGGGCGGCAAGTCCGCCCGTTCCGAGCCGCTCCTTCTCGGGATCACGAAGGCGTCGCTCACCACCGAAAGCTTCATCTCGGCGGCCTCCTTCCAGGAGACGACGCGGGTGCTCACCGACGCCGCCGTGCGCGGGGCCCGCGACGACCTGAAGGGGCTGAAGGAAAACATCATCATCGGTCACCTGATCCCGGCCGGGACCGGAATCCACCGGTACTCGGACATCGAGTTCATGGTGGACGAGACCTACTACGACGAGGAGATCCTTCCGCTGACCGCCCCGGGCGGACTGCTGGGAGCGCTGGGGCTCGACGCCGGCGACGTCACCGAGTCGGCGGAGGAGGCGGCGGTGGACTGACCCACCGACGCAGGGCGCAGCCGCGCCCACGCGAAGAGGCACGGAGGGCGGGACCGGCGGAAGGACGCGGGTTCCGCCCTTCGGCGTTTCCGGCTGCCCCGTCCGCGCCGCCCGCCCCCCAAGCTGGTGCGCCCGCGTCCCTTCCGGTATGCTTCAACCGCGATTCCTGATCCCGCATTCCTAACGCCGCCGGGCCATGGATGCCGGACGATACGGTAGTGCCGGAAACAGCACTGCCCCGCGTGCTTCGGAAAGGAATCCCCCATGATCACAGTGCACGAAGCAGACCGGCTGCTTCGACTTCACGCCCGCCCGGCGCGGCGCGAGCGCGTCCCCCTGTCCGGGGCCGCCGGGCGCGTGCTGGCGGAAGAGGTCGTTGCCGACCGCCCGTACCCCCCCTTCGACCGGGTGGCGATGGATGGCATCGCCATCGCGTTCGAGGCGTGGGAGGGCGGGCGGCGGAGCTTCCGCGTCGCCCGGACCCAGCCGGCGGGCGCCGCCCCTCGCCCCCTGGACGACCCCCGCACCTGCGTCGAGATCATGACGGGGGCGGCCCTGCCCCCGGGGGCCGACACCGTGGTGCGCCGCGAGGACCTCCGCCTCGCGAACGGGACCGCCGAGATCGTGGAGGGCGCCCGGGTCCGCGCCCGGCAGAACGTCCACTTCCATGGAATGGACGCCCATGCCGGGGCGCCGCTCCTCCTTCCCGGAACCCGGCTCCTCCCCACCCACGTGGCGGCCCTCGCCTCTCTCGGGCGGGGCGAGGTCCAGGTGGCCGCCTTCCCCCGCGTTGCGGTGGTCACCACCGGAGACGAGCTCGTGGCGGTGGACGCCCCGCCGGAGGACCACCAGATCCGGCAGTCCAACGGCCACGCCGTCCGGGCCGCGCTGGGCGAGGCGGTCAAGTCCCTCGAGCACGCCCGCGACACCGAGGAGGAGCTTCGCGGCGCCCTCGGGCGCGCTCTCGAGACCGCCGACCTCGTCGTCGTGAGCGGGGGGGTGTCGGCAGGTCGCTTCGATCTCGTGCCCCGGGTCCTCGAAGGGCTCGGTGTCACCGAGATCTTCCACCGGATCCGGCAGAAACCCGGAAAGCCCCTCTGGTTCGGGGTCCGGGGGGAGGACGGGCCGGGGGTGTTCGGGCTCCCGGGAAACCCGGTCTCGGCCCTGGTCTGCCTCTGCCGCTACGTGATCCCCTGGACCGAAGCGGGGGCCGGCGCCCCGGCCCGGCAGGAGTGGGTGCATCTCGAGACCCTCCCCCCCCGGAAGAACGACTTCACCCTCTTCGTTCCGGTGCGGAAGACGCAGGGCCTCGCGCACCCCGTACCCTCGAACGGCTCGGGCGACTTCCTCTCGATCCTTCCGAGCGACGGCTTTGCCGAGCTCGCCGCCGAGGTCACCGGGCCCAGGACGGTCCCCTTCTTCCCGTGGAGCTGGAGCTGACCCCGATGCGCACGGGCACCCCCCTTCCGGTCCTCACCGACGTCCATGGACGGCGCATGCGGAAGCTCCGCGTCCAGCTCACCGACGTCTGCAACTTCCGCTGCACCTACTGCATGCCCCTGGACGTGCGCTTCCAGCCGCCCTCGACCCTCCTCCCCCCGGAGACCCTCGCCGGAATGGTGGAAGGGCTCGTGGAGACCGGGATCACCGAGGTCCGCCTGACCGGCGGGGAGCCCCTCGTCCGGAAGGAGTTCCGCGAGATCGTGGAGCTCGTCGACGCCCTCCCCCTGGAAAAGCTCGGCCTCACCACGAACGGCCACCTCCTCTCGAGGCACCTCCCCTTCCTGGCGGAAACGCAGTGCCGGCACATCAACGTGAGCCTGGACTCCCTTCGCCCCGAGCGCTTCCAGGAGATCACCCGGACCCCCTTCTTCGAGCCCGTGATGGCCTCGATCCTCGAGGCCCGGGAGATGGGCTTCCCGGTCAAGGTGAACGTGGTCCTCACCCGGGGCGCGAACGACGACGAGGTGGAGGACTTCGTGGCCTTCTCGGCGCGGCACGCAGTCCCGGTGCGCTTTCTCGAGTACATGAAGATCGGCCCCCGCCGCGCCCACTTCGACGAGCTCTTCGTTCCGGCGGGCGAGGTCATCGAGCGCCTGGCACTCCGGCACGAGCTCCTCCCCCTCGCATCGCCGCACGATTCCACCGCCTTCTCGTTCCGCACCCCCGAAGGCGCCGAGATCGGGTTCATCGCCTCGGAGAGCCGCCCCTTCTGCGACTCCTGTTCGCGCCTTCGCCTCACCGCCCGGGGAAAGCTCCGGGCCTGCCTCATGTCGGAAGACGGGCTGAGCCTCGTGGGCGTCCCCAGGGCGCGCTACCCCGAGGTCCTCGAGGAGGTGATCGCCATGAAACCCACCTACCGGCTGCACGAGATCGCGCAGCCCATGAACGAGATCGGAGGATGACCATGCTCACCCACCTGGACGAGGAGGGCCGCCCGGCCATGGTCGACGTGAGCGGAAAGGAGCCCACCCGGCGCACCGCCCGGGCGCAGGCGGTGGTGGAACTCCCCCCCGAGGCCCTCGCCCTCTTCAGGGACGGCGAGATCCAGAGCGCCAAGGGGCCGGTCTTCCACACCGCCGTCCTCACCGGCACCATGGCCGCGAAGAAGACGAGTGACCTCCTCCCCCTCTGCCATCCCCTCCCCCTCGAGAAGTGCTCCTTCGACATCCGCATGGACCCCGAGGGGGCCCGGGTCGTCATCGAGTGCACGGTGGCCACGCATCACAGGACCGGGGTGGAGATGGAGGCGCTCGCCGGCGTGTACGGGGCGGCGCTCGCCATCTACGACATGCTGAAGGGGCTCTCCCACGACATCGTGATCCGGGAGACCCGCCTCCTCCGGAAGGAGGGAGGGCGCCGTGACTTCAGCCGCTGAGTCCTGCGACCGCCCGGCGCGGCGCTTCACCTGGCACCCCTTCGAGGTGGCGCTCTCGGGCTTCTCGGGCTCGGGGAAGACGACGCTCGCGTGCCGGCTCCTCGAGCACTGGGGCGACCGGTTCGCCGTGGGGTACATGAAGCACGACGCCCACCGCTTCGAAATGGACCGCGAGGGGAAGGACACGCACCGGGCGGCCCAGGCGGGGGCCGCCGTGGTCATGATCAACGACCCCAGGCACTTTGCCCGGGTGAGCACCCTTCCGCTCTCCCTCTTCGAGCGCACCGGCGCCTTCCTGGACGTGGACTTCGTGCTGGCCGAGGGGTTCAAGCACTCGGACCTTCCGAAGCTCCTCCTGTTGGATGCGGAGGGGCGGGGGTGGACCGCGCTCCGGGAGGGGCGCTTTCCCGAGGTGCTGGCTCTCGTGGGCCCGGACGAAGCGCCCCCGGACGAAGCGCCCCTGTTGAGGCCCCTCCCGTACTTCCAGCGGGACCGGGTGGCGGAGATCGCGGCCTTCATCGAGGGGGTGGTGGGGCGGGCCTCCGAGGCCCCGCTCCACGGGCTCGTCCTCGTGGGGGGTGAGAGCCGGAGAATGGGAACGCCCAAGTACGCCCTCGAGTACGCCGGCGAGCCCCAGGCGCTCCGGACGGCGCGCCTCCTCGAGGGGGTGTGCGACCGGGTCTTCGTGTCGGCGCGGCCGGGGCAGGAGGTGGCGGGGCTCGAGGCGCACCCCAGGATCGACGACCTCTTTCCCCCGTGGGGACCCACCTCCGGGATCCTCTCGGCCATGGAGGCGCATCCCGGCGCGGCGTGGCTCGTGGCCGCCTGTGACCTCCCCTTCCTGGACGAGCCCACGGCCCGCCGCCTCGCCTCCGCCCGGGACCGGCTCAGGGTGGCCACCGCCTTCCGGAGCGCCCACGGGGGCCTCCCCGAGCCCCTCTTCGCGATCTGGGAGCCCAGGGCGCGGCAGCGGATCCTCCAGGCGGTGGGGGCGGGGCGGGGGTGCCCGCGGAAGATCCTGCTGGAGTCGCGCCCCCGCCTCCTCGAGCTCGAGAACCCCCGGGCCCTCGACAACGCGAACACCCCCGACGACTTCCGGGCGGCGCAGGTCGCCCTGAACGAGACCGGAGACCGCTGAACCATGCCTGCCGGAAAGACCATCGAACTCCAGCACTACGCCCGCTTCCGCGACCTCCGGGGGTGCACCGCCGAGTCCGTCACGACCACGGCGGCGAGCCCCCGCGAGCTCTACCGGGAGCTCGGCTTCGAGGTGTCCATGCCCGCGCCGGGGGACTGGCTCCGGGTGGCGATCAACGACGACTTCGCCGGCTGGGACGACCCCCTGGAGGACGGTGACCTCGTGGTCTTCATGATGCCCATGGCCGGGGGGTAACGTGTTCCGGATCACGGGTGAACCCATCGACCCCGGGGCGTGCCGGGTGAAGCTCCGCTCGCCTTCGGCCGGGGGATACGCCGCCTTCGAGGGGTGGGTGCGGGATCAGAATGACGGGCGGGCCGTGGCCTCCCTCGAATACCAGGCCTACGAGGCCCTCGCCGTGCGGGAGGGAGCGCGGATCCTGGCCGAGGCCCGGGAGCGCTTCGAGGTGGAGGCGGTGGGGGCGGTCCACCGGGTGGGGCGCCTCGCCATTGGCGAGTTGGCGGTGTGGGTCGGGGCCTCGGCGGTGCACCGGGATGCGGCCTTTGCCGCCTGCCGCTACGTCATCGACGAGCTCAAGCACCGGGTGCCCATCTGGAAGCGCGAGGAGTACGCCGACGGCACCGCCGAGTGGGTGGCCTGCGGGGGGTGTGCGCACCCGGCGCACCGTGCCCCCTGAGCTCCTCCCTCCCGGCCTCCTCCTTCCCGGCCTCCTCTTCTTCGGCGCGGCCCTCCTCTACGCGAGCGTGGGCTTCGGCGGGGGCACGGCCTACCTGGCCCTCCTCTCGCTCTGGGGGCTTCCCCTGCACGAGGTGGTGGTGCTTGCCCTCGTGTGCAACGTGGTGGTGGTCGCGGGGGGGAGCTGGCACTTCGCCCGGGCGGGGCACCTGGAGCTCCGCCTCGCGGTCCCGATTCTCGCCGCCTCGGTCCCGGCCGCCTACCTGGGGGGGCGGATCCCGGTGGACGACGGGCCCCTCGCCACGGTCATGGGGGGCGCACTTCTCCTGGCGGCGGTGGCCATGGCGCTCGAGACCTCCAGGTACGGGGATGCGGAGGTGTCGCCGGGCGCGGCGGCTCCGGGCGCGGGGCGCCGGTCCCGGGCCGGAAGCGGGATCCTCGGCGGGGTGATCGGGGGGGTGAGCGGCATGGTGGGGATCGGGGGTGGAGTGTTCCTGGCCCCGGTCCTCCACCTTCTCCGCTGGGCGACGCCCAAGCGGATCGCGGCCACGGCGAGCGTCTTCATTCTCCTGAACTCGCTGGCGGGGCTCGCCGGAAAGCTCGGCTGGATGGAGCATCCGGGGTCGCTTCTTCCCTACGCTCCCCTGGTGGTGGCCGTCTTCCTGGGTGGGCAGATCGGGAGCCGGCTCGGGGCGCGGCGGCTCTCTCCCCGGCTCGTGCGGCGGGTCACGGCGGGGGTGGTGGCGGTGGCGGCGGTGAACCTGCTCGTGGGGGGGTGAGCCTTCGAGCCCTCCACGTGATGCGCCTCACCCCTCCATGACCACCACGAAGGTCGTGCGGTTGTCCGGGTCGTCGTGGACATCCGGCCGGACGATGTGGAGGCCGTGGGCCTCCGCGGCACGGATCGAGGCGAGGGCGGCGAGGGTGGGGTCCCCGAGGGCGGCCACCTCCCGGGCGGCGCCGGCGGTGTCCTCCACGGCCAGGGGGCGAAGGTGCGGGTGGGCGTCCAGGAACCGGCGGCACTGGGCCAGGGCCACCGGGTGGGAGCGGACCTCCCGGAGCGCCTCGAAGGTGGCGCCGGGGACCGACAGGAGCATCTGGCGCAGGGGGAGTTCCACCCGGGCCACCTCGCGGAGCCCGACACCGGCGCCGGCGAGGGCGTCGAGGGCCGCGGTCACGGCTCCGGCGCCGGAGTTCGCCACGGGGATCACGGCCGCGGCCGCGCCCTGGCCCACCGCGCGCACCGCCTCCTCGAAGCTCCGGCAGGGAAGGGGGGTGGCGGCGCTCCCGAAGTGGCGGCGGAGCGCTTCCTCGCTGAAGGCGCCGGGCTCGCCCTGGTAGGC
>JBJHCE010000100.1:0-11054 GCA_050485865.1 Gemmatimonadales bacterium
TGCTTCGGTGTTTCGCCCGAGGGGTGGAAGGCGCTCCGGGTGGCCTGGGTGGGCGACGGGAACAACATGGCGAACTCCTGGGTGAACGCCGCGCTCCGGCTCGGCTTCGAGCTGAGGCTCGCGGTGCCCGAGGGATACGACCCCGACCCGGCGGTGCTTGCCCGGGCGCGGGCGGCGGCCTCGGACCCGGGGCGGATCGTCCTCACCCGCGACCCCGCCGAGGCGGTGGACGGGGCCCACGTGGTCACCACCGACGTGTGGGCCTCCATGGGGCAGGAGGAGGAGGCGCGGGCCCGGATGGAGGCGTTCCGGGCCTTCCAGGTGAACGAGCCCCTCTTCAGCCTCGCCCACCCCGAGGCCATCTTTCTCCACTGCCTCCCCGCCCACCGGGGCGAGGAGGTGACGGCGGAGGTGATCGACGGCCCCCGCTCGCGGGTCTTCCAGGAGGCGGAAAACCGCCTCCACGCCCAGAAGGCCCTCCTTCTCCAGCTTCTCCGGCCTGCCCCGCTTCCATGATGACCGAGTCCTCCGGCGCCCCCGACACCCTCCGCCGCACCCCCCTCGACGCCGAGCACCGCGCCCTGGGCGGAAAGATGGTCCCCTTCGCCGGGTGGTCCATGCCGGTCCAGTACCCGGCGGGGATCCAGGCCGAGCACCGGGCCGTCCGCGAGGCGGCGGGGCTCTTCGACGTCTCGCACATGGGGGAGTTCCACCTGTCGGGGCCGGGGGCGCTGGACTTCCTCCGCTACCTGGCGGTGAACGACGCCTCCCGGGTCGAGGTGGGGCAGGCCCAGTACTCGGCGCTCTGCACCCCGGAAGGGACGGTGCTGGACGACCTCCTGGTCTACCGCACGGGCGACGACAGCTGGCTCCTCGTGGTGAACGCCGGAAACCGCGACGCCGACTGGGAGTGGATCTCGGGGCATGCTGCGGGGCGGGACCTCGTCCTCGAGGATCACTCCGACCGGACCGGGCTCCTCGCCCTCCAGGGGCCGAAGGCGGAGGCGATCCTCCAGCCCCTCGTGACCGCGCCCGGGGGTGGACCCCTCCCCCTCGCCGACGTCGGGTACTACCGCTTCGCCCGGGGGGAGGTGGCCGGGGTGGAGGCCCTCGTGGCCCGGACCGGGTACACCGGCGAGGACGGCTTCGAGCTCTACCTTCCCTGGGATGCGACGCCCCGGGTCTGGAATGCGCTCCTGGACGCCGGGGCAGGGGAGGGGCTTCTTCCCGCGGGGCTCGGCGCCCGGGATTCCCTTCGCCTGGAAGTGGGCTACCCCCTTCACGGAAACGACCTCGACCGGGAGCACTCGGCCCTCGAATCGGCGCTTGCGTGGATCGTGAAGCTCGACCGCGAGGGCGACTTCATCGGAAGGGAGGCCCTCGCCCGGGAGAAGGCGGCCGGGGTCGAGCGGCGCCTCGTGGGACTTCGCCTCGAGGGGCGGGGCTTTCCGCGTCCGGGCTACCCGGTGACGGCCGGGGGCGCCGAGGTGGGGGTCGTGACCTCGGGCACGGTGAGCCCCTCCCTGGGCGAGGGGATCGCGCTGGCCCGGGTGCCCGCCGCGCACGCGGCACCCGGCACCGCCCTCGGGGTCCGGATTCGCGACCGGGACCTCCCCGCCGTGGTGGTCCGGCCTCCGTTCTACACCGAGGGCTCGATCCGCCGCTGACGCCTGCCCGCCGGCTCGGGCCCGCTGACCGGCGCCCGGTGCCTGGCCGCCCCTGACCGGAACCCTTCACCCCGTCACCCCCGCGAAATCACGCAGATGGCCGACGTCGTCCTGGTCTCGAGCCACCGCCTCCCGGTGGCGGGCGCCCTCCGCGAGGCGTTTCGCGCCGAGGGGTTCCGGGTGGAACTCGTTCCCGGGCCGGAGCACGTGGACGGAGCGGTCGAGGCGGCGCTCCTGGTCCTCACGGGCGAGCGCGACGGCGACGGCCCCCGGTGGGCGGAGCTCGCCGAAGAGGGGCTCGGGGTGCCGCTCTTCACCGTCCTTCCCGGGGCGGGGGGGGTGCGCCGCGGGCGGGAACTCGACGCCGCCGAGATCTTCCCCGCCGACGCCCCCGCCGACGAGGTGGCCCTCGTGGGGCGGCGGACGGTGGAGCGGCGGCGGCTCCAGGCCCTCACCGGAATCGTGGGCGACTCCGACGCGATCCGCGAGCTCCTGGAGCGGGTGGTCCAGATCGCCCCGGTGGACTCGACGGTTCTCGTCACCGGCGAGAGCGGTACCGGAAAGGAGCTCGTGGCCCGGGGGATCCACCACCTCTCGCCCCGAAAGCACCGGGCCTTCCTCGCGGTGAACGTGGCCGCACTCTCCGACACCCTCCTCGAGAGCGAGCTCTTCGGCCACGAGAAGGGGGCCTTCACCGGGGCCATCGATGCCCGGAAGGGGTTCTTCGAGCTCGCGAACCGGGGGACCCTCTTCCTGGACGAGATCGGCGAGATGCCGCTCGCCACCCAGACGAAGCTCCTCCGGGTGCTCGAGCAGCGTGAGTTCCTCCGGGTCGGGGGCGAATCGCCGATCCGGGTCGACGTGCGGATCGTGGCGGCCACGAACCGCGACCTCCGGAGCGCCGTGGCCCGGGGGGAGTTCCGGCGGGACCTCTACTACCGGCTGAACATCCTGGATCTCCGACTCCCTCCGCTCCGGGAGCGGCGGGGCGACATTCCCCTCCTGATCCGCCACTTCGTGAAGGAGGTTTCGGCCCGGGTCGAGCGCCCCTTCCCGGGGCTCAGTGACGAGGCCCTGGAGATCCTGGAGGAGCACGACTGGCCCGGAAACGTCCGCGAGCTCCGGAACCTGGTGGAGAGCATGGTCGTCCTCTCCCCCGGTCGGGAGATCCTTCCCCGGGACCTCCCCGTGGACGTCCGCCGCCCCTCGGTGGCGCTCCTGGGGCCGGGGGCCCTCGAGCCCCATGGCACCGGAGGCGCGACCCGACGGGATCCCGACGAGGACGCCCTGTCCCACGGAGGCCGGCGCCCCCTTCCCGCAGCCGCGCCCGTGATCCGTCCCGAGCTCGAGTTCGTCTTCCGGACCCTGGTGGACCTCCGGGTCGACATGGAGGAGCTCCGCCGCGAGTTCGAGGCCTACCGGAGGGACCAGGATCGCCGGGGCCCGGAGCGTGCGCTTCCCCCCCCGGCGAGCGCCGCCCCCCACGGCGTGCAGCCACCCCGGGACGTGTCGGAGGCGGAGCGGTCGGCCCCGGAGGCATACCCGGACCCGGTGGCCGAGGCGGGGTCCTCCGCTGAGGGCAACTCCCTCCTCCACATCCTCCCCGACATGACCATGGAGGAACTCGAGGAGGCGGCGATCCGCGCCATGCTCCGGGAGACCGGCGGCAACCGCCGCGAGGCGGCCGAGCGCCTCGGCATCGGAGAGCGCACCCTCTATCGGAAGATCCGGAAGTTCGGGCTGGACTGAGGCGTCAGCCTCCTCCCGACCGCGCCCGCACCCGCGCCTGCTCCGCCAGTACCACCGGGAGGATCCGGGCCCAGTCCCGGCTCCGGACCTCCTGGTACTCGAGCTCGAGGTCGCTGTCCAGCGTTACCTCGGGGGGAAAGGCGTAGACCGCCATCTGGGCTTCGCCGGGCTGGAGCCGCTGGCGGTCCCAGGCGGGGGTGAGCCCCCGCACCGCGGCCAGGCGAAAGCGGATCCCTCCGCTCACGAGGGCGATCTCCTCGGGCTCGAAGGCGGTGGGCTCGGCCTCGGTGTAGAGGGCCACGAGGAAGAGCCGGTAGGGGGCGTCGGAGCCGGTGCGGTCGCGGAACCAGCTCCGGTGGGCGCGTCCCAGCGCCGAGAGGCGCTCCCAGGTGTCCGGGGCGGCGGTCCGGATCACCCCCTCGTCGAGGGGGATCGCGTAGAGCTCGAGCTCGCCCCTCCGGAGCCGGATCGTGATCTCGTCCTGCCGGAGGGTCCCGAACCCGGCGGGAATCGGGGCTTCGTTCGCGGCCGCTTCGTCGTCTGCCGGCGGTGCGCCCCCGGGGGGGGCGGAGGGCGCGCGGGGCTCGGGTGGGCCCGGGTCCTCGAAGAGGAGCCCGCACCCCGCCGACCCGAGCCCGAGGGCCAGGAGAAGCGCGAGTGCCGGCCCCGTGCGCATCACCCCTCCCCGGCCTCCAGGAGCTCGACCAGGGCGCCCAGGATGGCGGCCCTCCCCTCGCCGGTCTGGGCAGACGAGGGAACGAGCTGCTCCGGGTCCACGCCCAGCTCCTTCTCGATGGCGCGGATCCGGCGAATCCGGTCCTGGTTCCCGAGCTTGTCCACCTTGGTCAGGACCACCAGGGTGGGGACCTGAACCTGGGCCAGGTAGTCGAGCATCTTCAGGTCCTCCGGGGTGGGTCCCCGGCGCACGTCCACCAGGTGGACCACGGCGCGGGGGCCGTCGGGGCGGGCCAGGTACCCTTCCACGAGGGGCTTCCATGCGTCGCGCACCGCCTTCGGGACCTTCGCGTACCCGTACCCCGGAAGGTCCACCAGGAGGAAGCGGTCGTTCACCTGGAAGAAGTTCAGTGCCTGCGTCTTTCCCGGGGTCGCCGACACGTGGGCGATCCGGTTCCGGGTGCGGCGCAGGAGCATGTTGATGAGCGACGACTTCCCCACGTTCGAGCGGCCGGAGAAGGCCACCTGCGGGAGGTCTCCGGGGAAGGGAGCCTTCGGATCCACGAGGGTCCCCACGTACTCCACGGAGCGGATCACGAGGGGGTCGGCGGCGGTGGACATCAGTGGGATCCTCCCGCCAGGGGCGGCTCGAGGTCGAAGGCGGCGGAGGAGGGAGCCGGAGTGCGCTCGAGGGCGAGCTCCAGGACCTGGTCCATTTTCCCCACGAGGACGATCCGGAGTGCGGAGCGCACCTCTTCCGGAAGGAGCTCCAGCTCGCCCCCGTTCCCCTCGGGAAGGAGGAGGGTCGTGACCCCGTGGCGGAGTGCCGCCACCGCCTTCTCCCGGATTCCGCCCACCGGAAGGACCCGCCCGCGGAGGGTGAGTTCCCCGGTGAGGGCCACGTCGGCGCGGGTGGGGCGGCCGGTCAGGGCGGAGATGAGGGCGAGGGCCATGGTGACACCGGCCGAGGGACCATCCTTGGGCGTGGCGCCCTCGGGAATGTGCACGTGGACGTCCACCTCGCGGTGGAAGTGGGGGCGGAGCCCCAGGACCGAGGCCCGGGCCCGGGCGTAGCTGAGCGCCGCCACCGCCGACTCCTTCATGACGTCGCCGAGGGTGCCGGTGAGTTGAACGTGACCGGAGCCGGGGAGGACCGCCACCTCCACGTCGAGGATCTCGCCCCCGGCCTCGGTCCACGCGAGTCCCGTGGCCACCCCCACCCGGTCGGCCCCTTCCTCCCGCTCCGATCGGAGGAGGGCGGGGGGGCCGAGGAGGGCCCGGAGGCGCTCCGGGTCGAGGTGCTCGGGGGTGCCGGGGGTGCGGGTCCCTTCGGCCACCTCCCGGGCCAGCTTCCGGGCGACGCGGGCCAGGGTGCGGTCGAGCTCCCGCACCCCCGCCTCCCGGGTGTACGTGCCGATGAGCCACCCCGCGTCCTCGTCGGTGAACGCGATGGCGTCGGTGCCCACCCCGTGGCGCTCGAGCTGCGCGGGAAGGAGGAAGCGACGGGCGATCACCCGCTTCTCGGGCTCCAGGTACCCGGGAATGCGGATCACCTCCATGCGGTCGCGCAGGGGCTCCGGGATCCCGGCCAGGGTGTTGGCGGTGGCCAGGAAGAGGACGTCCGAGAGATCGAAGTCGAGCTCCAGGTAGTGGTCCTGGAAGGCCTGGTTCTGCTCCCGGTCCAGCACCTCGAGGAGGGCCGACGACGGGTCGCCGTGGGTGTCGCGGGTGAGCTTGTCCACCTCGTCGAGGAGGAAGACGGGGTTCCGGACACCGGCGCGGCGCATTCCCTGGAGGATGCGACCCGGAAGGGCCCCCACGTAGGTGCGGCGGTGCCCACGGACCTCGGCCTCGTCGCGCACCCCGCCGAGGGCGATGCGGACGAAGCGCCGGTCCAGGGCCCGGGCGATGCTCCGGGCGAAGGAGGTCTTCCCCACCCCCGGGGGACCCACGAGGCAGAGGATCGGCCCCGGCATCGTCCCCACGAGGGAAAGGACCGAAATGTGGTCCAGGATCCGGTCCTTCACCTCGGCGAGACCGTAGTGGGCGCCTTCCAGGACCTCGCGGGCCCGGGCCACGTCGGCGGTCTCGTCGGAGCGGGCGGTCCAGGGGAGCTCGAACACCCAGTCCAGGTACCCGCGAATGACCCCGGCCTCGGGGCTCGCCGGGTTCAGCCGGGTGAGGCGGGCGAACTCGCGCTCGGCCCGCTCCCGGGCGTGGGGGGGGAGCTCCACCGCGGCGAGGCGTGCCTCCACCTCGGCCCACTCCTCGGGGTTTCCGCCGAAGCCGGGCATGGAGGGGAAGAAACCCGGGGGGATCCCGCCGCCCATTCCCTCGAGGGCCTCCTCCCCCTGGCGTCTCCGCTCGTGCATCTCCCGGTCGAGACGTGCCTCGATGCGGAGGATCTCGACCTCCCGCTCCAGGAGCTCCGAGACCCGGCGGAGCGCCACCCCCACCCGCTCCTCTTCGAGGAGCTCCTGCTTCTCGACGGGGGAGAGCCCCAGGTGCCCCACCACGAGGTGGAGCATGCGGACCGGTTCGTCCGGCTCGCCGAGGGCGCCTCCCAGGTCGTCGGGAAGGTCCGGGTGGAGGTGCACGTACTCCCGGGCCCCTCGCTGGACCCGCCGGGCCACGGCCCGCTCCTCCGCGTCGGCGGAGGGGACCGCATCCGGGTAGGGAAAGGAGAGGACCCGGGCCCGGAGCGGGGTGTCGGACCCGGGGGGGAGGAAGCGCTCCACCTGCACCCGGACCTCGCCCTCCACCACGATCCGCCAGGTCCCGTCGGCGAGGGGGGTGGCCTCGACGAGGCGGGCGAGGGTCCCGACCCGGTGGAGTTCCGGTGCCCCCGGGTCCTCCACCTCCGGGTCCTTCTGGGCCACGAGGAGGAGAAGCCCCGCTTCCTCTTCCGCCTCCCGGAGCGCCGCCACCGACCGGGGCCGCCCCACGAGGAGGGGGAGCACCATGGCCGGCATGTAGACGAGGTCCCTCAGCGGAAGGACCGGAACCCGGGAGGGGAGGGGGGTCACGCCTCCTTCTTCCGCGGCTCGTTGTGGAGGACCAGGAGGGGTGGGACGTGGCCGTCCACGCACTCGGGCGTGACGACCACCTCGCGGACGTCGTCCCGGGAGGGGAGCTCGAACATGATGTCGCGCATGATGGACTCGACGACGGCCCGGAGCCCCCGCGCCCCCGTCTTCCGGGCAATGGCCTTGCGGGCCACCGCGCGGATCGCGTCGGGGTCGAAGGTGAGCCCGATTCCCTCGAGCTCGAACATCTTCTGGTACTGCTTGAGGAGGGCGTTCTTGGGCTCCTTGAGGATCCGCTCGAGGGCGTCCTCGTCCAGGTCGGAGAGGTTCACCATGACCGGGAGGCGCCCCACGAGCTCGGGAATGAGGCCGAAGCGCTGGAGGTCCTCGGGTTCGACCTGCCCCATGAGCGCCTGTCGCTCGTCGGAGACCGGCCGCTCGGGCACGATCCGCCCGTCGGCGCCGTCGTCGGGTGCGGCACCCGTGTCGGAAAAGCCGATCCGTCGCTTCCCGGTCCTCGACTCCACGATCTTCTCGAGTCCGTCGAAGGCCCCGCCGCAGATGAAGAGGATGTTCCGGGTGTTGATCTGGATGTACTCCTGCTGCGGGTGCTTCCGGCCGCCCTGGGGGGGGACCGAGGCCACCGTTCCCTCGAGAATCTTGAGGAGCGCCTGCTGCACCCCCTCGCCCGAGACGTCGCGGGTGATGGAGGGGTTCTCGGACTTCCGCGAGATCTTGTCGATCTCGTCGATGTAGATGATTCCCCGCTCGCAGTCGGTGACGTTGTAGTCCGCCGCCTGCAGGAGCCGCACGAGGATGTTCTCCACGTCCTCGCCCACGTACCCGGCCTCGGTGAGGGTCGTGGCGTCGGCAATCGTGAAGGGGACGTTGAGCGTGCGGGCCAGCGTCTGGGCCAGGAGGGTCTTCCCGGTGCCGGTGGGACCCATGAGGAGGATGTTCGCCTTCTCCACCTCGACGTCGTCCAGCACGCCCTGGTGGTTCACCCGCTTGTAGTGGTTGTAGACCGCCACCGAAAGGGAGCGCTTCGCGTCTTCCTGGCCGATCACGTAGTCGTCCAGGACCTCCTTGATCTCCTTCGGGGTGAGGGTGGGGACCTGGCTTTCGACCTGGACCTTCTCCTCCTCCTCGGCCAGGATCTCGTTGCAGAGCGCCACGCACTCGTTGCAGATGTAGACGCTCGGCCCCGAAATGAACTTCCGGACCGAGTCCTTGGACTTCCCGCAGAAGCTGCAACGGAGGTGCTTGTCACTCGACATGGAGGTCACCCTTTCTTCCCTTCGTCGGCGTCCCTGGGGGTCTCGACGGACCCGCGGCTCTCCACCACCCGGTCGATGATGCCGTACTCCACTGCCTCCACGGGACCCATGAAGTAGTCGCGGTCCACGTCGCGCTCGATCTGCTCGACGTCGCGCCCCGTGTGATGGGAGAGGATCTGGTTCAGTCGCTCCTTGATCCCCAGGACCTCCTTCGCCGCAATGTGGATGTCGGCGGCGGTCCCGCTGAACCCGGAGGAGGGCTGGTGGATCATGATCCGGGAGTTCGGAAGGGACTGGCGCTTTCCTTCCGCCCCTCCGGCCAGGAGGATCGCCCCCATCGAGGCCGCCATCCCGACGCAGACCGTGGACACGGGGGCCCGGAGGTGCTGCATGGTGTCGTAGATGGCGAGCCCGGCGTAGACGCTTCCGCCGGGGGAGTTGATGTAGAGGTAGATGTCCCGCTCCGGGTCCTCGGCATCGAGGAAGAGGAGCTGCGCCACGATGATGTTGGCGACCGTGTCGTCGATCCCGCTCCCGAGAAAGACGATCCGGTCCATCAGGAGCCGCGAGAAGATGTCGTAGCTCCGCTCTCCGCGGCTCGTCCGCTCGATGACGTACGGGGGGTAGATGGGCATGGTCAGCCGGCCTGGGTGATCGTGGATTCGGCCTTCAGGGCATCGAAGACCTTCCGTTCGGTGATCTCGCGTTCGAGGCGTTCGATGCGGCCCGCCTTCTGGAGCCGGGCCCAGAGTTCGCCCGGGTTCGTGCCGGCGCGCTCGGCCATGGCCTCGATCCGCTCGTCGAGCTCGGACTCGGTGGCGGCGAGCTCCCGGGTGCGGGCGAACTCCTCGATCACGAGGAAGCGCTTCACCGCGTACTCGGCCTGCTCACCCAGCTGGGCCCGGGCCTCGGCCATCTGCTCGGGGGAGAGCTCCTGCTCCTCGCCGATCATGGAGCGGATGTACTGGTCGATCATGGTGACCGGGACCTGGAAGGGGTTGGCCTGGAGGAGCTGCTCGAGGAGCCGCCCCCGGACCACCGCCTCCACCTCTTCCTCGGCCTCCTTCTCGAGATCCTCGCGGATCCGGGCGCGAAGGGCGTCCAGCGACGCGAAGTCGCCCACCTTCCTCGCGAAGTCGTCGTCGAGCTCGGGGAGCTCCAGGACCTTCCGGCCGTCGAGGGAGATCCGGAGTTCGTCGGAGGCGCCCCGCTTCTCCTCGTTCGGGAAGTCGTCGGGGAAGGTGACGGTGAAGTCGCCCTCGCTCCCCACCTCGAGGGTCAGGATCGCCGCCTCCACTTCGGGGATCGCCTCGTCCTCTCCGAGCCGGAACTCGTAGGGGCGGGGCTCGTCGCCCTCGACCGACAGCCGCTGGAGGCGGACGTTCACCCGGTCGCCCACTTCGGGGGTGCCGGACTCTGCCGGAACCCAGGTTCCGTGCTGCTCCCGGAGGCGCCCCAGCACCTGGTCCACCTCGGCGTCGCCCACCTGGAGCGCCGGGCGCTCCACGGTGAACCCGCCGGTGCGGTCAAGGGGAAGCTCGGGGGCCACGTCGAAGGAGACCTCGAAGGACAGCTCGGACGCTCCGTCGAAGTCCACCTTCGAGACCTCGCCCTCGGAGATCGGGCGGAGCTCCCGCTCGCGGAGGACCTCGCGGTAGGCCTCGCCCACCACCCGGTCCACGAGCTCCTGGTTCAGGGCGGGGCCGAAGCGCTTCTCGATGACCTGGGCCGGGACCTTCCCGGCGCGGTAGCCGGGGAGCTTGATCCGGCCGGCGAGCTTCCGGACCGCCGCCTGGCGCTCGGCCTGCACGATGTCGGCGGGAACGGTGATCGAGAGGGTGCGGCGCCAGCGTTCGCCTTCTTCCATGGAAACCTGGAAGCGGGAGACGTCCATCGACATGAAGGGACCTTCTGCTTGCGGGAAATGCTGCCTGGGGAAATATGCGAAAGGGGGGACTCGAACCCCCACGGCCAGGGGCCACGAGATCCTAAGTCTCGCGCGTCTACCAGTTCCGCCACTTTCGCGTCGGTGCCGATCCCGAAACATAACCGTGGCTCCGGGGGGCATCAACGACGAAGGGGCCCGGAAGGGCGAGGTCGAACCCCGCCCTTCCGGGCCCCCCCGGCCCGAAGCCGGGTTCACCGGCGAGGCGTCAGCGCGGCACGCGCACCCGGAGGTTCACCGGCGGGTTCTCACCCTGCTGGAGCCGGAAGGAGACCACGTCGCCCGGCTCGAGCCCGGAGAGCACCGTCCGGACGTCGTCGTTGCTTTCGACGGGCACCTCGTTGATCGCGAGGACCCGGGACCGGGGGGGAATCCCCGCACGGAAGGCCGCGCCGTTCGGGGCCACGCCCAGGACCACCACCCGACCCTGGTCGTCGGTTCCGATCTGGATTCCCAGCCGCTCGTCGGCGGTGGGCTCGGCTCGGGCCTGGCGGTCGGCCTGGGGCTGGAGGGGAGCCTCGCCCAGCCGCACGGACACCTCCTGCGGGCGGCCGTCCCGGTAGAACCGGACCTGCACCCGCTCTCCCGGGCGCTTCTGGGCGATCCGGGTCTGGAGCTGGGCCGAACGGTCCACCGCCTGCCCGTCGACGGAGACGATCACGTCTTCCATCCGGAGCCCTGCAGCCTCGGCTCCCGAGCCCTCGGTGACCCCGCT
>JBJHCE010000101.1:0-10855 GCA_050485865.1 Gemmatimonadales bacterium
TGTAGCTCCGGTTGAAGGCATGGATGATCCGGCCACTTCGGTCCACCACGTGGAGTCGTTCGGAGAGGCCGGGAATGAGCACCTCGCCGCCGGCGACCGGGTAGACGATGTTGGCGCCCATGACCCTCGACGCAGGCGGAGGCCGGAGGGTGTCCAGGACCTGGCCGGCTTCATCCAGCCGGATCCATACGGTGGATGGTTCGCTTTGCGACGACGGAGCCCCCCGGGAAGCAGCCGCCTCGAGGGCACTCTGGAACGCCAGGAGGTCCCGCGCCTCCACGTGGACCACGCCAGAGGATGGGTCGCGGCGGAGCTGGTTGCGGATGCCCCCGGGCAGAGGCCACCCCTCCACGAAGGATCCTCCAGGGCCGAAGTGGGAGACCCGGGCCTGGCGCGGGTCAAGGACGAGGACCCCGCCGTCGGGGAGGGGCTCCAGGTCCCGAACGTCCAGGAACTCCCCGGGGCCCTGGCCTTCGCGCCCTGACGTCCCCAGGAACCGCCCCTCCGCGGAAAACCTCCGCAGCATGGGCGGACGGGTCTCGATGATCCAGAGCTCGTCGTTCTCGGTGACGGTGAGTCCCCGGATGTTGCCGAACTCCTCACCCTCCCGGCCCTCCACCACCCCGAGGCGGAGGACCTCCTCGAGTCGGATCTCGGGAAGCTCCGCGGGGTCGAGCCCCGGGGGCCCGGGTTCCGCAGCACAGGCTGCCAGGACGGAAGCCAGAACCACGGTTGCCACCACCCGGAAGAATCCTGATCCGCTCGAGGTCGTCAAGGCCCGCCGCCATCCTGGGCCTGGGTCAGGTCCCACACCCGAAGTCTGCCGTCGCTCCACCGTGCACTCCATGCCTGATCGAGACGGGCCAGGACCAGGTACTCGCCCTCGGGAAGAACCACCTGGAAGGCAGGGGCCCCTGCCGGATCCAGCACGGCCCAGCGCTGGGGGCCCGGTCTGTAGGCGGCTGCGTGGACGATGCTTTCCGTGGGATCGTCACGAAGGAGCCAGACACTGCCGTCTTCTCCGGCCACGACCCGCCGAGCCACGGGTCGGTACTTCGGCATCCGGACGGAATCCACGACGGTTTCCCTCCGCGGAACAAGGTCGGGACTTACCCCCGCCGCCTGGGCCTGCGGCAGGAGATCCACGACTGCCTGGAGCGCGGATTCCACCTGGGCCGCATCCAGCTCGAGGGGCGGGAGGGCAAGGGTCGTGTCGACGCTCCGCCCCCCCTCGGACAGGTCCAGCGTTCGCACGTGAAGGTCCACGGGCCGGTCGGCGTCCCAGGACACGATGACGATCCGGTCGCCGGTTCGCGTCACATCGACGAGCGGTGGGTGTCCGAAGGGCTCGAAGCGGACCGGTCCCACCCCGACGCGGACGTCGTCCGAGTAGGCCAGTGTATCGATGCTCGCATCGGGATCCAACACCAACCGGGCCAGGAGCCCCGCATCGAAAACCTGGTGCCGCGGCACCCACAGGTTCCGACGATGGCGGTCAAGATCGAGCCAGGCCCTGCCGTCGACGAGGAGGCCTGAGGCAGGCCCCCCCACACGCTGTCGCACCAGCTGGAGGGACTCCATGGGCGCGGGCACCTCTCCCAGATCGGCCCCCTCCAGGCTCCGCAAGTGAAAGGTGACATCGTAGAGTGAAGCGGACTCGAACCACACGGTGTCGGCGATCAGCCCCAGCCCGATCCGGGTGGCTCCCCCCCGTCCGGCGAGGCGCTCGAACTCCTCCTGTTCCAGGATCCAGGAGCGGATCCGCCCGTCCAGCCCGACATGGGCCACGCCCATGGTGCCGTCGGGAGCGTGGATCGGTGCCACGAACGAGTCCTCGGAGACCCTCGCGAGTCGAGGGACGCGGATCAGCCCGAAAGCGACCTGCGGATCCACCTCGGCGACCGGATCCCCCGGGACCCTCTCGGGAAGGAGGTCGAACGGGTGCTCCCCCGAGACAACGGACGCCGGCTCTGGTGCGGGGGGCTCGCATGCGGAGAGGGTTGCAGCCGCTGCAAGCACGGCGCCGGAAACGAGGCGGAAGGGTCGTCGCATGCCCACGGACCTGGTCAGTGTGCGGGGGAAAACGGGGAATCGAGTTCGCGCCTCCCCGGCGGGGCCCGCTGAGGTCCGGCCAAGGCCCGGCTCAATTCGGCGACCCGTAGTGAGCGGAGATCAACGAACGAGCCCAAGTCCTGTGCGGAAAGCCCATGATGCCCTGGGTCTTCGGCGTCGGGACGCGCGAGGCGCGTGCCGATCGCGGTCCCGAGCATCAGGATCGCGGCCCCCCAAAGCACCCTGTGCGATGGGGACCACACCGAGACTCTCGTGGTCACGTCTTGGTCCATGACGGCTCAGGCCCACATCACTCCTCGCGAAGCAGGTCGCGAGCGTCTCCGGAGATCTGGTACCATTCGAGGCCAAACCGATAGCGGACGTCAGAAGGAAGCCAAGGCGCCGCTACTGTGACCCCCATGTGCCTGCGCCCGATGGTGCGGGCCCGGAAGGGAGCACCCCGCGAGTTCCGCAACCAGGCGAGCGCGGCACTGGAGACCACCAGGTTTCCGACCGCCACGATCCGATCCCCGGGGTTCCCCTCTCCGGCAATGCTTTCGATCCGCCGAAGATACGCCCCGTCCACCGGGACTGAACGCACCTCGACGCACCTCCCGCCCTCCTCGAGTCGGCCCTCGTCGCTCGTGACGACATTGATCACGGAACGCGACTGATCGGAACCGTGGATCCAGACCGCCGCCACCGCCTCCCACGGAACTGCGGAGACAGCCTCGGGGTCCTCCCTGGCCAGGAACTTGCCATCGAGGGCCCACTGCAAACCGAGGGGCTGGTCGTAGATCAACCCCAGGATGGACCGGCCGGACGAGAGGGCGCCCCCGTGCGCGTCGTGAATCGCAACCTCCTCGAGGGCCCTCCGGCCAATGACCTGCTGGAGTCCGGGCCGTTGAGGGCAGGGGTCGATGGCCACCCCACCCGCAACGAGAAGAGCTGTCATGCTCAGGCTCACGGGGAGATCCTGAGCCCGAAGAGACGACCCATCGCCGGTTGGCAGAGCCGAACCGTCGGCGAACTTGCGGCCATCAGTGGTGTTCCCATGGCTCACAGAACCCGCCACCTTCCCAACAGATGAAGGACGGCATCTGCTCACACGTCATGAACCCCACGAAATGGGTGTCCTGACACATGAAGACCTCGACCTCCGGATCCGGAATGCTCGCGCACTCACAGCAGTAGGGGTCCTCGAACGGGCCAGCTTCCCCGGCATCGCAGGTCGGCAGGTCTGGAAGGGCCGTGGCCGTGCTCGACGCGAACGCCGGGTACGCCACGATACCTGCCAGCGCGATGAGAAGGATGGGGATCAACGAGGGCTTCATTCCTGAACCTCCAGATCCTGAGGACGCTGAGCGTCAGCTTGGTCCCACAACCAACGAGGCTCCGCAGCGGTCCGTGCATCATGAAGGCCCTGTGTTGGAAAAGTCAAGAGTCCTGAACCGGGCCGATGGGAACAGGCCTCATCGGGCCGGCGCGTGCCCGGCCCGAGGTGGAGCGGAGGGACGGCTCACCCGAAGAAGCGGGAGGCGTGCTCCCGCGGGGGCGGTTCCTTCGGGGCGGGTGGCAGGCATGGGAGTGCGACGACGGTACGCGCAGGACCCTCGGTGATTTCGTGCCCGGAGACGGGTACCGCTTCCTTCCCGGCGGCGCCCCGACGCGAAGTCCAGGGCCCCGGACTCAGCGTCGCTCGAGTTGGATCCGGTGCAGTTCCACCCAGGGTACCCCCTCGGAGGTCTCCCGGTACGCAGAAAACCATCCGTCCTGGATGACCCGGAGGAAAGAGGCGTCCGCATCCAGGCTTGCGAGGACGCACGCCCGCTCGGGATCGATCGCTTCGACCACGACCCGGAACGCATCGGCGGTCGGCTCGCGGGGGAACCACCGGCCGGGCTCGACTTCCTCGAGGAATGCGTCGTAGTTGTCGCGCGGAAGGAGGATCCGGGTCCACAGGACCCCCTGCTCATCGAGGTGGATGCTGGACAGGACCGGGTCGGGAGGGGTGCGCGGAGGGCGCTGCCCAGTCGGTCCGACGCGGGGCTCGAACCAGTTCACCTGCCGGACCATGGTCCGGTGGAGCCGGTTCTGCGCGTCCCAGAGCTCGATCCGGTACTGGGTTCGGTGAGCCGCCCACACCCGGCCACCAGGGGCGGCCGCGAGCGCTCGGGCGCTTCCGAGCTGGAAGTCGGCTCGCCAAGACGGCGTCAGGGCCCCAAAGGACCGGAGGGCCACCCCGTTGCCATCAACGAGGTGGAGCGGGTATCCCACGCGATCCGGCGTGGTCACGATCTCGTTAATGACCCAGTTCCCGTCGTCCAGCCGCGCGATCCCTCCCCAGGGACGGATCTCGAGAGGTCGGGTATCCAAGACGCGGAGGTCGGGCGAGAGGATCGTGAGGCGCTGGTTGGATCGGTCGAAGACGTGGACCGTGTCACCCGCCTGGACCGACACGCCCCGGATCGACCGATACTCTCCTGGGCCCTGGCCTTCACGTCCGATCGCCGCCAGGAACGAGCCGTCGGAGTCGTAGAGGTAGAGGGCGTGCCACGGGAAGGAGATCCAGATGCGTCCGCGGCTGTCACGGGTGACCCCGCCTGGGGTCTGTACGAACTGACCGGGGTCATCGATCCCGCCGATCCGGGTCACGAGCGAAGTCGTGATCGACCATGCCTCCCCGCATGAATCCTCGATGGTCACTGGATCCTGGGCAGCGGCCGTCCCTGCGCTGACCCCACCGCAGCCCAGGACGACCGCCCCGAGCACCCGCGTGAGCCGGACGGCAGATCGGTGCCGTGCCGCGGGTTCTCGCACGGATTTCCGCCTCACGGCCCCACGACCTCGATCCGGCGCCGGATCTCGAGGGGTTCGAGCCCGGAGCCGGAGGCCACGACCTCGAGGACGATCTCCCAGACCCCGGGGTCGAGGCGGCCGAGGTCCAGACGGAGGCTCCGGCCATCGAGCTCCGGGGCCACCTCGTCGTCTCGCCACCCCACGCGTACCGGGGCGGGGAGCGAGGCAAGGCGGAGAAGCCCCAGGGTACGACGCAGGATTCCGGACTGTCCGGGCTCGACCCGGAGCGCGAAGTCGACCGCCCCGTCCGGGGCGTCGTAGATCTCCCAGAAAACCCCGATGGGCCGGTGGGCCTCGACCCGGGTCGTGCCCAGCAGGTGGGGGAAGACCTCGGCGAGGTTCCGGTACTCGTCCTGCTCGGCGGAGTCCCAGGAGAAGAGCGCGAGGTCCGAGACCCCGAGCCCACCCGCCCCCCGGGGCGGAGAGCGGTGACCCGACCGGGCTCGTCCGGCCACCCGATCCGCCCCCGGCATGGCCTCGATGCTCACGATCCACGGGCGGTCTTCGACCCGGGCCGAGAGCCGGAGGGGACTTCCGGGGGCGGGGCGTGCCGCCCCCGCCTCCGCCCATTCCAGGTGCGGTGCCTCGCCCGGGCCGGAAGAGAGCGCGAGGGCGAACGGGCCGAAGGCGGGAGACGCCCCGGAGGCCTGCGTGCCCGATCGCTCCGCCCCTTCGGTCGATGCAACGACCAGGAGCCCCGCATCCCTCCTGAAGATCGCCACCTGGGACCGGAGCGAGAGCAGGCTTCCCCAGTGGGGCGCATGACGCTCCTTCCCGTGCCAGGCCGAGAGGCCTCGGTCGAAGGACCAGGCGTTCCATGGATCGGAGAGAAGCTCCGAGTCGGGAAGGAAGCGGTACCCGTCTCCGGGCACGAAATCATCGAGGGTCCTGTGGGTCCCCTCGTCCCACTCCCATGCACGCCATCCGCCCCGCATCATGGGGACGTGGTGTCGGAAGGAGCAGCGGGAATGATTCCCGACGGCCTCGAGGAAGTAGTGATGGAGCTCCATGAGCAGCACGCGCGCCATGTGCTCGGTGAAACGGTCGTTCCCCGGAAGCGCGAAGAGGGGGTCTCCGAGCCACCAGAGCTCCTCGTGGATCTCCGCACGTTCGTCGCACGACGTCGCCCTGAACCGTCGACCCACCGCGCCGTCGAGGAGGACCTCTGCTTCGTTGACCCAGTGGCAGCGGTGTTCGCGGGGCATGGCGAGAAGCGATGCTCGGAAGCGTTCGTCCGACGCCTCGGTGCGCTGGAGCCCGTGCAGCGCCGTGCCCTGGAGTGCCAGACACCACCACTCGGCGGAGTCGCAGGACTCCGCGACTTACAGCGCCTCGTCGAACCGCCCCTGGGTCATCCTCAGTCCGACCCTGAACCCTTCGACCCGTCCGTCCGGGGGGTGGGCGTGTGCGTGCGCGTCCAGGTCCTCGATGAGCTTCGGTCGATGCTCGGTCCGGACAACGGCGTCAAGCGCGAGCTCATTGGGGGCGATCTGGCCGGCGCTCGATACTGACCGTACGTACCCACGGAGGATCCCGATTAGGCTCGACTCTCCCGCGCTCGTCGTGTCGATCACGAAGGTTCCGGTCAGGTGCCCGTCGACCCAGGGCTCGCTGGGGCGCGGATGGGACTCCGATGTCGTCGTGCACGCTCCCAGGAAGCACGACGCCAGGGCCGCAAGCAGGGTCCGGCTCCGGCCCGGGGATCGGGTTCGCTGCGCCCCTCCTGCGGGCACCGCCGGTGTGTCGGAAGCGGTCATCGGGAGTCTCGATGCGCCTGGCGGGTCAATGGAGCATCGCGAGCGGCGAAATCGGGATGTGGGCGACGATGCTCCCTTCGCACCCGACGATCTGAAGCGCATGGCGTTCGCGGTCGAAACGAAGATGGTCCGGATTGAGTGCTACAATCCCCTTCACTACATCGAACGATTCGTGAAGCAGGTTGTTCACGAATGCTCGAAGATCGGCCTCGACACCGTCCGCACCAGGGAGTGTCGCGAGCATGGCGGTGCAGCCGGTCACATGAAAATCTTCGCACTCACCCTGAGACGTAGCACCGGTACACCCATGGAAGCGTGTATGTGGCGAAGGCTCAGGAACACTCCAGTCCCCTTGGGGATTGAACTGGGTCTCGTGGCGCTGCCACTCGTCCATCGAGCAGAGGTCGTCGCAGTCATGACACCATTCATCGATGGGCGCAATCCATTGGTCAAGCGCCGAGGGCTCGATCGACTCGAAGAAGGAAACGACCGTGGAGACACTCTCCGCCCCGCCCGTGTACGGTAGGACAGGGTCTGCGGGTCCGAGGCTCAACAGGGCGAGGGTCCCCATGATCAGGATGCTCCGGGTCGCGGTCATGGTACCTCCTCGTTCGGACTGTGCGCGACGATAACCCGAAATGGCAATTTAGTGTTCACTGGGACGTTGCGGCAAACATCCCGTAATGACGCCGATCCGCGTCGAAGCCCGGTCACATCGACCGGCAGTAGGTGGCAGGGCCCGAGGGCCGCACAGAGCGTCATAGAGGGGGCAGTACGCGTGGGGTTGGGAGTGCATGGTGAGGTGACCCCCGGAACCTGATCCGGTAATTTCCTGACTCCCCGAGGCGAGGAGGTCAAGAGGAAGAGTCGGTTCTCGGAGGAGCAGATCATCGGAATGCTCCGGGAAGCGGAGGCAGGCGGGCAGGTGCAGGAGATCTGCCGCCGGGAGGGCGTAAGCCGGGAGACGTTCTATCGCTGGCGCCGGAATTACGGCGGGATGGAAGTGAGCGACGCGAGGAAGCTGAAGCAGTTGGAGGAGGAGAACCGGCGGCTGAAGCGGATCGTCGCGGACCAGGCGCTGAACCTCCAGACGCTGAAGGACATCCTGGGAAAAGGGTCGTGACGGCACGGGAGCGGCGGGAGGTCGTCACGAGGATCCAGCAAGCCGCGGGCATTTCCGAGAGACGCGCGATACGGTGGACCGGGTTCGCCAGGTCCTCGATGCGGTACCGGAGCGTGCGAGGAGGCCAGGACGAGCTCAGGGCCCGGATCAGGGAGATCGCGGGAGAGCGGGTCCGTTGGGGCTACCGACGCATCCACGTCCTGCTGAGGAGGGAGGGGTGGACGGTGAACCGGAAGCGGGTCCAGCGGATCTACCGGGAGGAGAATCTCGCGGTGCGAAGGAAGGGGAGAAGGCGGCGGAGCGAGGTTCCGCGCCTGGTCCGAACGGAACTCGGGCGCGTGAACGAACGCTGGAGCCTGGACTTCGTCTCGGACACCCTGAGCAGCGGTCGCCGCTTTCGGGCGCTGACCGTGATCGACGAATACAGCCGGGAGTGCCCGGCGATCGAAGTGGTGCACCGGGTCCCGGCGGAGCGGGTAATCCGGGTCCTGGAGCGGCTCCGGGAAACCCGCGGCCTGCCGGAGGTGATCATCACGGACAACGGCCCGGAGTTCAGAAGCCAGGCCTTCGATGCGTGGGCCTACGCCCGGGGCGTGAAGCTCGAATACATCCAGCCCGGAAAGCCGGTGCAGAACTCCTTCATCGAGAGCCTGAATGGAAGCCTCCGGGATGAGTGCCTGAACCAGCACTGGTTTACGTCGCTTCGCGACGCCTCCCACACCCTCGAGGAGTGGCGGGAGGATTACGATCGAGTTCGGCCCCACAGCTCGCTGGGCGACCTCACCCCCTCGGAATTCGCCGAGGCCGTACACCGGGAGGCTCTGTCCTCCCCCACCCACACGGCCGAGGTTGTCAGGAAATGATTGGGCCGGGGATGGGGGTCACCTCATCTCCATGAGCGGTCTCCTGTTGGGGTGGGTTCTTCCGGGCTCTCTCACATCCCAGAGTGTCCACCCCCTTCAGGGGATCGCCAACTCTCTTTCGGGGCCAGCCTCCGCATCGATCCTCCTCCGGTCACGGACGCGCTGCCCCTATGATGCCTATTCCTCCCGCGAGGGCCGCTCCACCTTCGGGTGGGGCGGCCCTTCGTCGTATGCGCCTCGATTTCGTTGCGTGCGCGGGTGGAGCGACCTACATTGCAGGTGACGGGCAGGTTGATGCGGGGACCCAGGCTGAGGAGGGGCGCCATGTTCCACCGTGCCGTGTTCTTCGTCGGAATCGTCGGGATGCTTGTTTCCGGCGCGTCCAACGCAATGCACCGGAGCCTCGAAGGGATGGAGGAGCCGGTCGTCGCTCTCACCCTGTTTGAGCTCATTGAGCCCGCTGCGCTCGATCAGTGGATGATGCCTTTGTCCGCAGGGTGCCATACCTGTGACGACCTGTGCTCGGTCGACGAGTTCCAGCGACACGAGACCCAGGAGAATCCTCAGGGAGAGTGGAACCTGCCCTCCCCGTCTGCACAGCCACGATTCCACGGGTGTTCCGGGGCAAGCTCGCTGGGTGAATGCTGGGAGCAGCACGTAACCGGATGTGTTCCCACGTTCGCAATGCGCACGGACGACACGCGGGTGGAGATGCCCCTTCACGAGTTCGTGAACGTGCTGCTTCACCAACCCTTGAGTGTCGTGAAAGAGATCGTGACGCGCAATCCGGAACATGTGCGCTTCGATCTTGGCAGGCACGCACTTCACGTCATCGGGTGCGAAGGTTCCATCGTAGCGCACATCCCTTTCGCTCCGAGCGTCACAATCCAATGAGCACGCTGAAGGCCCGCACGGACTCGGGGCGGCACGCTGGGAACCCCAGGTCCGCGCGAAGGGCCTGGGTGCTGCTGCTCGCCCCGTTTTTCGCGTGCTCGGTGGCCGGGAGCACGCCGGAGGCGGAGGCTCGAACGGACCTCCGGCACGGCGACCATGAGCATCCACTGCACGCCCTCGTTCTAGAATCCCCCGGGGAGAGCGACGCGGATCCTACCGCGATTCTCCGGGCCTACCTGCAGTCACTCTCCGGAATCGGGCCTGACCTTCCGAGCGCGGCCATGTCGAGGCTTCGGCCCGCAGCCATTCGCAGCCTCGATGCGCACGCGGTGGACCATCCCCTCGAATTCTGGACCCCGGGATACCGGGTCGGTCTGAGAATGACGCAGGGGTGGTTCGACGAGGCCCTCGAGGTGGCCGAAGGCTGCGTCTCGCCCCAGTGGTGGTGCCTGGCACTCAAGGGGCTCGCGCTCCATGGGCTCGACCGTTTCGAGGAGGCGGAAGACCGCTACCGGAGCTCGCTCGTCGCCATGCCGCCTGCGGTACGATGCCACTGGCTCGACGAAGCCGAGGTCCTCCTCGAAGGTGCGGTCGGGCGCAGGTTCAGGGCGTCGTCGTGCGAGGAACGCGCGGAGATCGCCGAGGGGCTCTGGTGGCTCGGAAACCCGCTCTTCGCACTTCCGGGGAACGATCGCTTCACCGAGCACATGTCGCGCGTCCTCCTCATGGAACTCCACCATCACCTCCTCGCCGTCAGGCTGTCCGAGCCCTGCGGGGCTCTTCACCACGTTCCCATGATCCGGGGCGGATGGCCCGAATGGGGGTGGGACGAGGGCGTTCGGAGGTACAACACCGGCGACTTTGCCCCCGGAGACGGGTACCGCTTCCTTCCCGACCCGGAGATGCTCTCCGATCCCTGGAACACGTGGTCGTTCGACCGGGGCCTTTCGGCCTGGTATGGGAAGGAGCGCCATACGCCCAGCTGGGGGACCCTCCTCACCCTTGACTCCCAGGTGGCGCTCTTCAGGAGGGACGCCGACGTGCTCGTGGTGGCCGCGAGTGCCGGGTCGGAAGACCCTGCCCTCACCGCAGCCCTTGGTCCCTTTGCGCTTGCGCTTTCTCCGGGCCCGGGCGAGGCACCGCACATCGCGTGGGCGGAAGCAGGGGCGGCGCCTTCCGCTCCCGGAGGCCCCGTTCTCCTCTCGGCCCGGGTCGAAGACCGCCCGTGGATCGTGAGCATCGAGGCCATGCCGGGGGCGGATCGGGTGGCCGGACGAGCCCGGTCGGGTCACCGCTCTCCGCCCCGG
>JBJHCE010000102.1:0-10793 GCA_050485865.1 Gemmatimonadales bacterium
CCACCCGGAGCTTGTCGGAGAAGGATCCCACCGGGGCACCCACCGCCTTGAGGGCATCGGCCATTTCGAGGGCAGGGTCGGCCATCCGGTGGAAGTCGCCCTCGGCCCGGACCAGGGCGCCGGGGTAGAAGCGCCTGAGCTCCAGGTCTTCCATGTCGACCCGTGCTCCGAGTTCGGGGTAGGCCTCGAGGATCACCTGGAACCCCCGGTCCAGGAGGAATCCGTCGACCCGGTCGGTCCGCACCCGGCCGCCCACGCCGTCGGACGCCTCGTAGATGCGCACGTCCCGCCCATCCGCCGTGAGGTCCAGCGCACACGCGAGGCCGGAAAGCCCCGCGCCCACGATGGCGACCTCGACCCGCTCCGACACTCCGGCCATTGCCCCTTCCTCCTCCTCGGCCTGCGGGGGCCGAGGGGTTTCGCGCGGTGCGGTTCCGGGGCAGGCGCCCACGGACCCGCACCCGGTTGATCCGGGCGCAGGGGAGCCGTGGACCTCTCCTGAACCCCGGTGCCCTCCCCGGGATCCCCCCCGGGTATCGTCCGGGGTGCGTGGGAGGCCCCCCGGCCCCTACCTTGTCCGGATCATGAGCCAGATTCCCCGTGCCTCGTCCCATCGGGACCTCCTCCTGGTGCTCGTGGCGGTGAGCGCCGCCGCGGCCCTGGTGGGGCTCCATGCCTGGGCGGAGCTCCGGGTCGCCGAGTCGGAGCTTCGGTCCGGCCTCCCGCTCCGGGCGTCGGCGGCCGGTGAGGGGATTCGGTCGGTTCTGGATGGTGCCCTGGAAGGCCTGAGCCTCCTCGAGGCCGATCCCGGTGAGGGGTGCGGCGGCGCCCTCCCGGCGGAACTCCGCCTCCTCCCCGAGCTGGCGGACCTTCACCGTGTCGGGCCGGGCGGGGGTACCCTCTGCACCGTCCGGGGGCTGGCGCCCGAGGGGATGCCTCCCGGGGCCGGCCGGAAGGTGGGTACGCCCCGGGCCGTGGCCCGACCCGGGGTGGGCGGGGGCGCCGAGTGGGTGGTTCCGGTCGAGGCGGAGGCGGGAACGCTCCGGGGCCTCCTCCGGGTGGGGGAGATCGTCGGGAGGACCGCGGCCATGACCCTCGCCCCCGGGGAGGTCGTCGTGGTGGCCGACACCGCCGGAGTCGTGGTTTCGCATTCCCGGGATCCCACGCGGTGGGTCGGGCGGCCGGTGACGGATCTCGGCCCCGGACTCGCCGGCCTCGTCAGGAGGGCCGGTCCCGAACGCGGACCCGTCATGGAGGAGCAGGGCGCCGACGGGGTGGTCCGCGCCTGGGCCGGCTCCCCCATGGAGGAGACCCCCTGGGTGGTCCTCGTGGGCACACCCCGGTCCGCCGTCGTGGCGCCCATCCGTGCCTCGGCGCTCCGGAACGCCGGTTTCGCGGCCCTCCTCCTCCTCCTGGGCGCCGCCGCCCGCCCCTTCCGGGACCGGCACGGGAGTCGGGGTCGGGTCTCCGAAACCCCCGGTCCCGCAGGCGATGGGGTAGCCGAGCGCCGCGCGCTCGACGACGTGGCCCTCCGCATCCGCCACGTCCTCGGGGCGTCGGGGGCCCTCGTCTGGGAGTGGGACCTCGCCACCGGGCGCATTCACCGGAACGAGGGGCTCCGGAACCTCCTGGGAATCACCGACCACGAGAAGGGGTGGGGGCCGGCGTCTCTCGGGCTTCTCCCCGAACCCGACCGGTCCCGGGTCCGGTCGGGGCTCGAGGAGGCGCTCGAGGGGGATGCGGCGGAGTGGAGTGATGCGTTCCCCGTCGAGACTCCCGACGGCCGCCTCCTTCGTGTCCGGGACCGGGGGCACATCCTCCGGGGGCGCGACGGGGTGGCCACCCGGGTCGTGGGGATCACCACCGACCTCACCGAGGAACTCCGGAGGAGTGACGAGGCCCGGGGGCTCGTCGAGCGGTACGCCTCCATCGTGCAGAGTGCCCCGTTCGGCATCTTCCTCGCCCGCGCCGACGGCGCGCTCCTCGAGTGGAACGAGGCCTTCGAGCGGATCCTCGGAAGAAGCTGGACCGTTGCGGACCCTCCGGGGCTGGGCCGGGACTTCGCGCCGGGAACCCATGTTCATGCCCTGGTGCAGGAGATGCGCGCCGGGGGCGGGATTGCCGAGTTCCAGGTCCAGTACCCCCACCCGGATGGGTCGGAACGCATCCTCCAGCTGAACCTGACCTTTTCCCGCACCGGGGGCGAGGAGGTCCTGGAAGGGCTCCTCCAGGACGTGAGCGACCGCCACCGGTTCGCCGACCGGATGCGCCACGCCCAGAAGATGGAGGCGGTGGGCCGCCTCGCCGGCGGGGTCGCCCACGACTTCAACAACCTCCTGACGGTGATCACCGGAGAGGCCCGGATCCTCCTCGCCGATCCGACCCTGGACCCGGACCAGCGCGAGAGCCTCGAGGCGGTCCTCGAGGCCGGGACCCGCGGCACGCGCCTCACCCGCCAGCTTCTCCGGGTCTCACGCCGGCAGGCGGTGCGCCCGGCGGCGCTCTCCGTGAACGAGGTGGTGGGACGGGTCCAGGGGATCCTCGTGCGCCTCCTGGGCGAGCGGATCGTCCTCACGACCCGCCTCGACCCCGACCTTCCCCTGGCCCGGGCCGACGAGGGTGAGCTCGAGCAGATCCTCCTGAATCTCGTGCTGAACGCCCGCGACGCCCTGCCGGACGAAGGGGGCCGAATCGAGGTGCGTACCGGGATGCAGAGGTTCGGGGCCACCGACGTGCTGGATCGCCCCGGGCTCTCCCCCGGGAGCTACGTGGTGCTCTCGGTGGACGACGACGGCGCCGGAATCGATCCGGAAATCGTGTCGCGCATTTTCGAGCCCTTCTTCACGACGAAGGGGGCCGGGAAGGGCACCGGGCTCGGGCTCTCCATGGTCTACGGCATGGTGACCCGGGTGGGGGGGAGTGTCGAGGTCGCCTCCCGCCCCGGGAGCGGGACCACGGTCCGGGTCTACCTCCGGGAGGCCGACGCCGGGGACCGGATCCCGCCCCAGCCCCTCCCGGTCACGGGGCCCGACGAAGGCGACGCGGTGGGCCGGATCGTCGTCGTCGAGGACGAGGACGCGGTCCGCCGGATGGCCTTCCGGGTCCTCGAGCGGGCAGGGCACGAGATCCAGGTGTTCGCACGTCCTTCCGAGGCCGAGGAGTACCTCGTCCGGCCCGATGTACCGGTGGACCTCGTCGTGACCGACGTCCGGATGCCGGGGCTTTCAGGGCACGAGCTGGCGGACCGGGTTCGCCGGGTCCACCCGGGGCTCCCCATCCTCTTCGTGTCGGGCTACCCGGAGGAGGCGGACCTGAGAGCCCGCCTGGGGGACCCACGCTCCGCCTTCCTCGCGAAGCCCTTCACCCCCGAGGGGCTCCTCGCGGCGGTCCGGCGCCTTCTCCGGCCCGGTGCCCTCCGGGGGTGACCGTTGCCCCCGGCCCGTGGACCGGACAGCTTGGAAGACGGAACGGGGCACGCCGCCCCCGCACCCTCCCACGATCCACCGAGCCATGACCTTCCGACCCCGCCGTTCCGCATCCGAAGCGGCCCTCGCGTACGCGCTCCTCTTCCTCCTCGCCCTCGCCTTCCCCGCCTCCGCCCAGATGGCGGAGCAGGGGCTCGAGGGGGCCGAGCCCTCCGTCGCCTGGACGGGGGGAGGCGGGCCCGACGGAGCCGAGGATCGCCGCGTCTCGGCGGCGGAATACCAGCGGGCGGAGCGCTTCCTCTCGCAGAACCTCTCGACCCGCCTCTTCCGGGCCGACGTGAACCCGAACTGGACCGACGGGGATCGCTTCTGGTACCGGACCCGGATCCCCGGCGGGTTCGAGTTCGTGGCCGTGGACCCGGCCCGGGGCACCCGGGAGCGCGCCTTCGACCACGAGCGGATCTCCGCGGCACTTTCCCGGGCCACGGGGCAGAGCTACGAGGCGCTCCGCCTTCCCTTCACGAGCTTCACCCCGGTGGAGGGAGGGATCGAGGTCGTTGCGCAGGGAACGGGGTGGCGCTGTGACCTCGCCGGAGACCGTTGCACGATCCTGGAGCGGGGCCCCCAGGCGCCGCAGGGGGTGACTTCGCCGGACGGTCGGTGGGTCGCCTTCCGGAGGAGCCACGACCTCTGGGTCCGGAATCTGGAGACGGGCGAGGACCGTCGCCTCACCACCGACGGCGAGGAGCGGTACGGGTACGCCACCGACTCCCAGGGGTGGCGGCAGGGGAACCAGCCCATCCTCCTCTGGTCGCCCGATTCCCGGAGCATCGCCACCTTCCGCCTGGACGAGCGAGGGGTCGAGGAACTGCACCTCCTCCGCACCGCCGAGCCGCGTCCCCAGCTCCAGTCCTGGCCTTACGCCCTCCCCTCCGACTCCATCGTCCCCATGGTGGAGCGGGTCGTGGTCCACCTGGACGGCCCCAGGGTCGTTCGCCTGGACACGCCCCCGGACCACCAGCGCTCCTCGTCGTGCTGCGGAATGGCCCGGGGGAACGTCTGGGCCGACGTGGAGTGGAGCGCCGACGCGTCGAAGCTCGCCTTCGTCTCGGTCTCGCGGGACTACCGCACCGCCACCCTCCGCGTGGCCGACCCGGAGACCGGGGCGGTCCGGACGGTCCTCTCCGAGTCGCACCCGGTCTTCTTCGAGTCCCACGCCGGGGAGCGCGGCCTGCCGAACTGGCGCATCCTTCCCGAGTCGAACGAATTCCTCTGGTTCTCCCAGCGCGACGGGTGGGGCCACCTCTTCCTCTACGACCTCGAGTCGGGCGAGATGAAGGGGCGGGTAACCGGGGGGGACTGGAACGTCATCGACATCCTCCAGGTGAACCGTGCGGACCGGACCCTCCTCTTCACCGGAGTCGGGCGCGAGGGCGACCGGGATCCGTACTACGCCCACCTCTACCGGGTGCGTCTCGACGGGAGCGGACTCACCCTCCTCACCCCCGAGCCACTGAACCACGAGGTGACCCTCTCCCCCTCGGGCACCTACTTCGTGGACCGGGCCTCGGACTTCACCACCCCCCCGGTGACCACCCTCCGGCGGACCCGGGACGGGAGCGTGGTGCGGGTCCTGGAGGAGGCCGACATCTCCGAGCTCGAATCCCTCGGGTGGGCGCCCCCCGTCCCCTTCCGGGCCAAGGGGCGGGACGGGGTCACCGACGTCCATGGCCTCATGATCGTTCCCTCGAACCTGGACCCCGAGGGTTCATACCCGATCGTGAACGCGATCTACCCGGGGCCCCAGGTGGGGAGCGTGGGCACCCGCTCCTTCTCCATCTCGCGCCGGGGGCAGGCCCACGCCCTGGCCGAGCTCGGGTTCGTCGTGGTCCTCATCGACGCCACGGGGACCCCCATGCGCTCCAAGGCCTTCCACACCGCGTACCACGGAGACATGGGCGACAACGGCCTCCCGGACCACATCGCGGCCATGCGGGAGCTCGCCGCCCGGCACTCCTTCATCGACCTGGACCGGGTGGGGATCTTCGGGCACTCGGGTGGGGGGTTCGCCACCGCCGCGGCCCTCCTCCGGCATCCCGATTTCTTCCACGTGGGGGTGGCCGGCGCCGGGAACCACGACAACGCCGGGTACACCTTCTACTGGGGCGAGAAGTACCACGGTCCCTTCGAGGTCCGTGACGACGGGAGCCACTCCTACGAGGTGCAGGCGAACCACCTGAGGGCGGAGAACCTCCAGGGGCGGCTCCTCCTCTCGTACGGGACCATGGACAACAACGTCCACCCGAACACGACCCTCCTCCTCATCGACCGCCTCATCGCCGCGAACAAGGACTTCGACGTCCTCGTCATGCCGAACCGTGGCCACGGGTACTCGGGCGAGGCGTACGCGCTGCGCCGGACCTGGGACTACTTCGTCACCCACCTCCAGGGACGCACGCCCCCGCCAGGGTACCGGATCGGGGGGTGAGGCCCGGGCCGGGAGGCGACACCTCTACGGGGCTCTCCCGGCGGTGCCCCCTCCCGCCCGGCTCTCCCTTCGTCGCCTGCGCCTTCGCCGGGTCCGCCCCTCCCGGACGAGGGAGCCCCCCAGGGCGAGGACGGTGAGGGGGACCACGAAGACGAGCATCACCCCGCTGAAGAGCGGAAGGGCGTCGTGCTCCGTGGCCCTGAGGACCAGGTACGCCGTGTACGCCAGGTAGTACCCCAGGAAGACCGCGCCCTCCCACCGCGAGATCGCGAGCCCGGTCACGAAGATGGGGAGGCAGACGAGGGCTGCCGCAGTCATGAAGGGGAGGTCGAAGCCCGGGGCCGCAGGTGGCACGGGAAGCCCACCGGGCGCGAGGGCCGCCGTGAGCCCCAGGACGCCCAGGAGGTTGAAGATGTTGGACCCCACCACGTTCCCAACGGCGATGTCGCGTTCCCCCCTGAGGGAGGCGAGGACCGAGGTCGCGACCTCCGGCAGGGACGTGCCCCCCGCCACGATGGTGAGGCCGATCACGAGATCGCTTACCCCGAGGGCGACAGCCACCTCCACCGCGCCTGCCACGAGCCAGCGTGCGCCCAGGACCAGGAGCGCGAGCCCCCCCGCCGTGAGGGCGAGCTGGAAGAGGAGCGAGGGGGCGGCCCTTGCCGCGCCGGGAAGGGGGCCGAGGTCCGCGGAACGCTCCTTCACGGCCGTCCGCACCTCGCGCCCCGGCTTCCCCCGGTTCAGGGTTCCCTCGCGGGCACCGATGCGGAACTGGAGCACCAGGTAGCCCAGGAGCCCGGCGAAGAGGAGGAGCCCTTCGGTGCGCCCGAGGTGGCCGTCGAGCGCGAGGATCCAGACGAGGGCCGAGGCCCCGATCATGAGGGGCACGTCGATGCGGACGAGCTGCCTCGAGACCGCGAGGGGGGTGAGGAGGGCGGAGAGCCCCAGGATCAGGAGGACGTTGAAGATGTTGGACCCCACCACGTTCCCCACCGCGAGGCCCGCCTGGCCGTCGAAGGTCGAGCGGACGCTCACCGCGAGTTCCGGGGCGCTCGTCCCGAAGGCCACCACGGTGAGGCCGATCACGAGGGAGGGGATCCCGAAACGGCTCGCGATTCCCGACGCCCCCCGCACGAGCCCCTCCGCCCCCACGAGGAGGAGCCCGAGGCCGGCGGCAAGCAGGAGGAGGGGGGGAAGGGTCATGGGGGAAAGGTTGGGCCCGCGTCACCAGGCGACTCACCCCATGTGCGGGTACCGCCAGTCCGTCGGCGAAACGAAGGTCTCCTTGATCGAGCGCGGCGAGATCCAGCGGTAGAGGTTGAGCGCCGACCCGGCCTTGTCGTTCGTGCCCGAGGCCCGCGCCCCCCCGAAGGGCTGCTGCCCCACCACCGCCCCGGTGGGCTTGTCGTTCACGTAGAAGTTCCCCGCCGCGTTCCGGAGCGCCCGGAGCGCCTCGCCCACCGCCTTCCGGTCGCGGGCGAAGACCGCCCCGGTGAGCGCGTACGGGCTCGTGCGGTCCACGAGCTCGAGCGTCTCCTCCCACTTCGCGTCGTCGTACACGTACACCGAGAGGATCGGCCCGAAGAGCTCCCGCTCCATCGTGTCGTACTTCGGGTCGTCGGTGACGATCACCGTGGGTTCGACGAACCACCCCTCCGCGTCGTCCGTCCCCCCGCCCACGAGGATCTCCACCCCGTTCGCACCCCGGGCGGCCTCGATGGCGTCCCGGTGCTTCGCGAAGGCCCGCTCGTCGATGACCGCGCCCATGAAGGTGGAAAGATCCCCCACGTCGCCCATCGTGATCGCCTCCGCGATTGACGCGAGCTCGTCGCGCACCGCGCCCCAGAGCGACCGCGGGATGTACGCCCGGGACGCCGCCGAGCACTTCTGTCCCTGGTACTCGAAGGCTCCCCGGGCGAGCCCCACCGCCACCGCCGTCGCATCCGCCGACGGATGCGCCACCACGAAGTCCTTTCCGCCCGCCTCCCCCACGATCCGCGGGTAGTTCCGGTACCGGTCGAGGTTCGCCGCCGACTTCTGCCAGAGGAGCTTCAGCACCTCCGCCGACCCGGTGAAGTGGAGCCCCGCGAACTCCCTGTGCGCCATGGCCACGTCGGTCACCATGGCCCCGTCGCCGGGGACCAGGTTGATCACCCCGTCGGGGAGCCCCGCCTCGCGGAACGCCTGCATCGTGTAGTGCGCCGAGAGCGCCTGCTTGTCCGAGGGCTTCCAGACCACCACGTTCCCGAGGAGGGCCGGGGCCGACGACAGGTTCCCGCCGATGGCGGTGAAGTTGAAGGGCGACACGGCGAGAACGAAGCCCTCGAGGGGCCGGTAGTCGGTGCGGTTCCACACCCCTTCCGACGAGATCGGCTGCCCCGCCAGGATCTCCTCGGCGAAGGCCGCGTTGAACCGCAGGAAGTCGATGAGCTCGCATGCCGCGTCGATCTCCGACTGGAAGACCGACTTCGACTGCCCCAGGATCGTCGAGCCGTTCAGCGCGTCGCGGTAGGGCCCGGCAATGAGGTCCGCGGCCTTCAGGAAGATCGCCGCCCGCTCGTGGAAGGGCATGGCGGCCCAGTCGGCCTGGGCCCGGAGCGCCGCCTCGATGGCCTCTTCCACCTGCCCCGGCCCCGCCTCGTGCACCTTCGCGAGCGTCCGGGCGTGCCTGTGGGGCGACACCTGCGCGTAGGTCCCCTCGCCGGTCCGCTCCTTCCCGCCGATCACCATGGGCACTTCCACGGTGCGGTCCTCGTTCTCGCGGATCCACGCCGCCAGCGACGCGCGCTCGGGGGAGCCGGGCTCGTAGTCCAGGATCGGCTCGTTTCCGGGAAGGGGGGTCTGGAAGATACCGTCGGTCATGGAGAACGCTCCGGGGGCGCCGGTGAAGGGGGAGGGGGGAGGTCCCTCGTCGAGTCCCCCAATCTGGGATGCAGAGGCGCGGGTGCAAACCCCGGGGCGGGCACCGGGTGGGGCGGGGCCCCTCCGTCGGGGCCGGGTCCGCACGGTTGCGTGGCCGCATGGGGCTTCCTACCCTCCCCGCGGGTTCGCCCCCCGCCCCCGGGGAGCTTTTCTTCCTCGAGCCGCCCGAGACCGCCCATGCCCGGACCCCGCCCCCGATCCTGCCTGACGCTCCGGCGGCCCCCGGGGCAGGGGTGCGCCACACCGGCCCGGGTGCTCGCCGGGTGCCTGGCCCTTTTCCTTTCCGGGTGCGACGCATCCTCCGAAGGATCCCTCGAGGGGATCGAGGCGCTTCCGGAGGTCGGGGTCGAGCGGGAGGTGGCCATCGGGCACCCGGATGACCCGGACTACGCCTTCACTTCGGTCACCGGGATCGTGGTGGCCCCCGACGGCACGATCTGGAGCAAGCACCGGCAGGAGGGGGTGCTCCGGCGGTGGGGCGAGGACGGGGCGCCCCTCGGGGTGGTGGGGCGGCGCGGAGAGGGCCCCGGGGAGTTCTCCTCTCCCTCGGCCATGGGGATCGTGGGGCCCCTCCCCGGTGACTCGATCTGGGTCCACGACTCCCGGCTCGCGCGCTTCACCTTCCTCGGGTGGGACGGGAGCGTCCTCTCCTCGCGGCCGGCGCCCTTCGACCTGGGGACCCCCGAGGAGACCGAGGCCGGCTCGCTCCCCCCGCGTCCCGCCGGAATGTTCCGGGACGGGAGCGTGCACGCGGCGCCGCCCCTCCCCTCCGATGCGGTGGCCCGGGGGCTGGTCGACCGGACGGCGCACGTGGCCCAGGTGGAGGGAACGGGGGCGGTGGACACCGTGGCGATCGTTCCGGTGGCCGCGACCATGACGCTGGCGCTCCTCTCCAATGGTGGCGGGGTCTTCACGAGCCAGCCGTACGCCGACGCGGCGATTGCCGCGCGGAGCCCTGACGGGAGCACCTTCCTGGTCGTGGAGCGGACGGCGGCTCCGGCAGAGGGGGCGGCCACCTTCCGGGTCACGCGGGTGGCGGCGGTGCCCCCGGACGGCGGGGTGCGGCGCGGGGACACCCTGGCGTCCGTGGAGGTGCCGTACCGGGCCGTGGGGATCCCGGCGGCGGACGTGGAGCACCGGGTGGAGCTCGTCCACGAGGCGCTCTTCGAGTTCGCCGGGCCACAGATGGGGCTTTCCGAGAGCGCGTTCCGGCGGCGGGTCTCGGAGGCGGTCTACCGGCCGGCGACGCTCCCCCCGGTGACGGCGGCGCTCCCTGGGCGCGACGGTTCCACCTGGCTCCAGGTGGCCGAGCTTCCGGAGGGTGGGGTCGCCCTCTCCCGGGAGGAGGAGGCGCGGCTTCCCCGCCGGTGGGTGATCCTGGATGCGGCGGGGGAGCCGGTGCGGGCGGTGCGGCTCCCGCCGGGGGTGCGCCCCCTCCTGGTCGAGGTGGATCGCTTCTGGGGGGTGGAAACCGACGCCCTCGGGGTGGAGTATGTCGTGAGGTACCGGGTGGTAGCGGACTGATGGCCCGGGAGGCATGAATGAACCGACTCGTTTGCGACCGGATCCCGGCGAGGGGCGGACCCTGGCGAGGGGCGGACCCTGCCCGGGTGCGCTTCGTCACACTCGGGGCCCTCTCCGACGCCACGTGGTCCGATTGGAACCGTATGGGTAACAAACGGGCCAGGTACCGGAATCGGCAACACGCGACCGGTCCGATTGTTACCCCTACGGTGCCTTTCGGGACAGTCGCGCGCGGGACCCCCCTCGACTGTCCCGTTTGGCACCGGTTCGGGGGCGACCGCGCGCCCTCCCCGGGCGGTGCGCGGCCCTCCCGGCGGGGATGGGGCCCAGCGGGCATCGCCGCGTATCCGGGTCAACGCCACCTGGGCCGCATCTCACTGCCTGGACGCGCTACCGGCTCCCGTCCCCCGCCAGCCGCTTCAGCTGCTCCTGGT
>JBJHCE010000103.1:0-10713 GCA_050485865.1 Gemmatimonadales bacterium
GGCCTCATTCTCTCCACCGTGGATGTGGATGAGGGGCGCCGGCATGCCCGTGAGGAGCAGGCCCGGGCGCGGCCCCTCCGACCCACCGGACTCGAGCGCGGCCCGGCCCGGTAGGGGGGAGTGGCTTGCACCAATTTGGTGCAGGCCCGCACCGGGTGAGGGCACCGGAACCTTCCTTCCGCACCCTTTCGCGGCACCGGGAAGCTTCTTCCCGCTCCGAGGGCCCCGTTTCGGTGCGCCGATCACGCAAGTTGTTGCAAAACAGTGCCTTGTCGGTCAAGGCATCGCTCTTGCCCCCATCGGGGCGTGTCCCATCCTGTTCGACTCCCGACACGACCGATGGAGGACATGCACCATGTCTTATCGTACGCCAGTTTCCGAGGGACCGGGGCCTCGCGCGGTGACGCGCCTGGCCTTCCTTCCCCTTGCCCTCTTCGCCCTCTCGGCCTGCGACTCCGGCTCGAGCGGCACGGACCCGTCCGGTGACGCGGTCCTCGTGGGCTCGGTCCAGGAGGCGCCCGGGGCCGAGGCCTCGGCCCAGTCCGCCCCCATCGCCTTCAGCAACCACACCGCGGAGGTCCAGACCGTGTCCGCCGGGTATATCCGCGCCGACGGGCACTTCCAGGCCGTGGCCGAGGCGCAGGTCTCCGCCGGCGGCTCCTACCGGATCGAAGGGGTCCCTGCCGGGAGAAGCGACCTCGTGGTCCGGGCCTGGAACGAGGCCGGGACTTCGGTGGGTGAAGCGCTGGTCTACGGCGAGACGCGGAGCGGCGCCGAGCTCCGGGTCCCCGACATCACCGCCCGGTCCACCGCCGAAGCGCGGGTCGAGACACGCCTCCGCGCCTCCGGTCACGCCGACGCCCTCACCCGGGCGGAGCTGGCCCTCCTCATGGCTCTCGAGGCCGGTGCAGGCGCGTCCGCCACCGCCTCGGGGCGCCTCGATGCCCTTGCCGCGGCCTTCGCCGACGCACGGGCGGCCTTCCACGCACACCTGGACGCCGGGGGCGTGAACTCGAGCGTGAACGCCCGTGCATCGGCCTCCGCCGACGCCGTGGCGGAGTTCGGTGCCGCCCTCGTGTCCGGCGCCACCGTCCGTCAGGCCCACCGGGCCTATGTCCGGGCGGTCGTGGAGGCCTGGGCCAGCACTGCGGCGGAGCACGAGGCCTTCATCTTCGCTTCGGCGGCAGCCTCCCAGCGGATGTCCGCGGTGCTCGCCGCCCAGGTGGGCCATGACGCCACGGTCCTCGCCGCGCTCAGGAGCGGCCTGCTCGCGAACGTGGAGATCCGCCGGATGGCGGCGGAGGCGGAAGCGGGGTCGGGCCTGGGACTCAGGGCCAGCGTCCTCGAGCACCTGGCCCTGGTCCGGGCCCGGATCGAGGGGGCCACCTCCGTCTCGACACTCCGGAGCGGACTCGCCCTGGAGCGCGGCGAGATGGGGGCCCGCGTGGCCGCCGCGGTGACAGGCTCCTTCGAGGGGATCGGATCCGAACTCCTCGCCCTCATCGACCTGAGGGTCCGGGCCGCGGCGGCGGAGGCCGCCTTCTGGACCCGACTCGAGGGCGCGGCGAGCGTGGCCGCCACCCTGGAGGCCGCCTCCACCTACCGGGCCGAGCTCGAAGCGGCGGTCCAGGCCTGGCGGGACACCCTCCCGCAGGACGCCCAGGCCTCGGTAAGTGCGGCCCTGGCCTTCCGCCTCTTCCTGGCACTCGGTGCCGGGGCGGCGGTGGCGGCCGCCTGATCCGGCCTGCTCCATGCGAAAGGCCCCCCCGGGAGCGATCCCGGGGGGGCCTTTCGTGTGCTGGTGGGAGTGCGGTCAGCGCTCGGCGAGCTGGGTCAGGGCCACCCGGTACTGGCGTGCACCCTCGTCGAAGTAGACCCGGTAGGCCCCGGGCCAGAGCCCCGGCGGGTCGTAGCGCTCCGCCGTCGGGACCGGGATCGTCTCGTCGGGGCGGGTCTGGAGCCAGGAAAGGGCGATCATGGGCTCGGCAAAGATGATCCGGCCGTCCCACGACCCGTAGATGAAGGTCCGGGTGAAGGGCGCCGCTCCCTCGGGGGCGAGCTCCGGCGACGACGGGTCCACCCAGTGGACCCCCATCTGGGGGACCGGGGGGAGGCCGGGTTCGATGTACCCGGCGGGGATGAACTCCGGCGCCGGGTGTCGCGCCGCCGCCTCACCGAATTCGGGTCCGGTGGGGACCATGGCCATCCGCTCCGCCATGGAAATCGTGTAGAAATGCACGTCGAAATGGGGAACGTCGTACACCCCGGGAGGCTCGTGCCCGGCGGGGATCCAGTCGACGGTGGCGTGGTCGAAGGGGGTCCCGTGTCCGTCGGGGAGGGGCACCTCGTGCACGAAGATGCTGTGGCCGTCCGGCGTCACGATGCCGCCGGGGGCATCGTGGTCCGGGAGCTCGGGGAGCACGCTCTCGTCGATGGCCACCCCCAGCTCGAGGACGCGGCCGCCCTCCACCTTCACGTAGCTCCGGACCATGCCGCCGTGGGCCTGGACCTCGGGACCGTAACGCACCTCCGCCGAGGCGGCCGCAGGGGTGTCGACCTCGGGAGAGGCGTCCCCTCCGCATCCCGGAAGGAACGCGAGGAGCGGAAGCAGGGCGAGCGCAGGGGTTCGGGACCAGGGAACGGGGACCGGGTGGAACATGGTCTCTCTCCAGGAAGGGTGAAGGCCGGGGTCGGCAGCAAGCCGACGTGACTGCAGCGCCCACGCAACGCTCGAGGACGCCGCGATGGACGGATGCGAGGGGGGCAATATTCCCCCCGCACGGGGAGTTCGACAAGGATCACCGGCACCGGCCGAGCGCGGGCCTTCTCGTGAGTCCCTTGTCATGAGCGTGTCTGTCACCGTATCGTGACGCTACGAAGGATGGGAGGCTCGCTTCGTCTTCCGTTCGATCACCTCCCCGCGCGGTCGCGTCCGTGACCGCCCATTTCAGCGCCGTCGGCCCCGCGCCGGCTGCGATCCCTCCAGGAGGAAGCCCATGCGAAACCCCGCGTTCGAACCGCCGGCCCACTGGCGCCGGCTTCGCGGGTTCCGGAAGGCAGGAGCATCGCTCCTTGCCGGAGCCCTCTTCGCCGTGGCCATGGCCGCGGCACCCCCCCCGGCCGAGGCCCAGCAGGGTACGATCACCGGGGTCGTGACGAACCAGGCCGGTGCGCCGGTGCCCGGCGTGCAGGTCCTCGTGGTCGGCACGCAGCGTGGCGTGCTGTCGGCAGCCGACGGGCGTTACGTCCTTGCCGGGGTGCCCGCAGGAGAGCGGCAGGTCCGCGCCGTCTCCCTGGGGTACCGCGCCGAAACCCGGACGGTGCAGGTCGCTGCCGGCCAGACGGTGACCCTGAATTTCCAGCTCTCCACGTCGGCGGTGGCGCTGGACGAGGTCGTGGTGACCGGAACCGCCGGGGGCACGGAGCGGCGCGCCATCGGGAACGTGGTCTCCTCGATCCGGGCTGCAGAGGTCCTGGAACTCGCCCCGGTGCGCGACATGCAGTCGCTCCTGAACGCCCGGGCGCCCGGTGTCCTCATCACTCCGGGTACGGGGCAGGTGGGGAGCGGATCGCAGATCCGGATCCGGGGGTCTTCCTCGATCTCGCTCTCGAACACCCCCCTCCTCTACGTGGACGGGGTCCGGGTGGACAACGCACAGAACTCGGGGCCGATCAACCAGGCCTTCGGGTCCAGCGTGATCTCCCGGATCAACGACTTCAACCCCGATGACATCGAGAGCATCGAGATCATCAAGGGGCCCGCCGCGGCCACCCTCTACGGGACCGAGGCGGCGAACGGGGTGATCCAGATCATCACGAAGCGGGGGGCGCAGGGGACACCGCAGTGGAACCTCACGGTCCGCCAGGGCGCCAACTGGTTCCGGGATGCGGAGAACCGGGTCCCGACGAACTACTGGAGGAACCCGAACTCGAACCAGGTCGAGTCGCTCAACTACGCCCAGACCGAAGCCGCCCGGGGGAACCCGCTCTGGCGCACCGGGCACGTGCAGAACTACAACCTGAGCGTGAGCGGCGGGACCGCCGACTTCCGGTACCACCTTTCGGGGAACTGGGACGGGGAAGAGGGCGCGGACTGGGACAACGCGGTGCTTCGCCGCGGGGCCCGGGCAAACCTGACGATCGCCGCCTCCCCCACGATCGAGCTCACCGGAAACATGGGGTACACCCGGGGGACCTTCGACCTGGCCTGTGAGGGCGGATGCGGTGGCCCGACCTGGGCGTCGTACTACTCCACCCCCTTCCACTTCGGAACGAACGACCCGAACCGGGTGCAGCTCGAGGACGGAACCGATCGTCGGCGGGGGGCCCGGAGCTTCCCGCCCGAGTACTACTGGAACGTGACGAAGCGCTCGCAGGAGCTCAGCCGGTTCACGGCGAGCATCCAGGCGAACCATCGGCCGGTGGAGTGGTTCACGCAGCGGCTGATCTTCGGAATCGACGATACCCAGGAGAACGACGAGACCCTCACCGAGATCAGCGACCTCTACCGCGAGTGGAGCCCCACCGGGCGCGGCGGGAAGGACGTGGGTCGCCGCGACATCACGAACCTGACCCTCGACTACTCGGGGACGATCGGCGTCGACCTGAACCAGGGGCTCCGGTCCCAGACCTCCTTCGGGCTCCAGTACTACGACCGGATGCTGAAGGCGGTGAGCGCCTCCGGGGTCGAGTTCGCCCTCCCCGGGCTCCGGGTCATCAACGCCACCGCCGAGCGGAGCTCGGGCGAGACCTTCGTCCAGAGCGTGAGTCTCGGCGTCTTCGCGCAGCAGCAGTTCTCCTGGAACGACCGCCGGTTCGTGACCCTGGGGCTCCGGGCCGACGACCACTCGGCCTTCGGAGAGAACTTCGAGCTCGTGTATTACCCGAAGGTGTCCGCCGCCTGGGTCGTTTCGGAGGAGGACTTCTGGAGCTCCAGCCTGATTGGCGACCTTCGCCTCCGTGCAGCGTACGGACTGGCCGGTGAGCAGCCCGGCGCCTTCGACGCGCTCCGGACCTTCAGCGCCGTGGCGGGCCCGAACGATGCCGCCACCGTGACCCCGGGCACCGTCGGTAACCCGGACCTCGGGCCCGAGCGCGGCCAGGAGCTCGAGTTCGGGTTCGAAGCCGGCTTCCTGAACGACCGGGCCGGGATCGACTTCACGTACTACCGGCAGCAGACGAAGGACGCGATCCTCCTGCAGCCGGTGGCGCCGTCCACCGGGTTCCCCGGCTCCCGCTTCGTGAACGTGGGTGAGCTCAAGAACTTCGGGTTCGAGGTTTCCCTGCGCGGAACGCTGATCGAGACCCCCGGGCTCCGCCTCGAGAGCACCTTCTCGGTGGCGCGGAACGACAGCGAGGTCATCGACCTGGGTCCGGACATCGACGAGATCGCCGTGGGCTTCGGCGTGACCCATCGCCCCGGCTACCCGGTGGCGAGCTGGTTCAACCGTCGCATCGTGTCGGCGGAGTTCGACGCGCAGGGCCAGGCCATCAACTCGACCATGCTCTGCGACAACGGCGAGGGAGGCACCACCCCCTGCTACAGCGGGAACACCGTGGTGGCCCCGTTCGTCCACATCGGGCGGAGCGACCCGCTCCACGAGGGTGCCTTCTCGTCGACCCTGACGATCCGGGACCGGGTCCGTCTCTACGGGCTCGTGGACTTCAAGACCGGCTTCTACAAGTGGGATGCGGTGACTCGGGTCCGCTGCTCGCTCTTCAACATCTGCGAGGAGAACGCCGATCCGCTGCAGTTCGTGGATTCCGACCCCACCCGCCTCGCCGCGTACCAGCGGGGTGACGTCTTTGGCTACGAGTACATCCGCGACTCGAGCTTCTGGAGGCTGCGCGAGGTGTCGGCGAGCCTGATCGTGCCCGACGACATGGCCCAGCGCATCGGCGCTTCCCGGGCGACGGTGACCTTCTCGGCCCGGAACCTGGGAACGCGGACGAACTGGACCGGAATGGATCCGGAGGCCCGGTTCCTCGGAGGCGCCCGGGGGCTCTTCGGCGGGTTCGAGCAGAACCACCTGCCGCAGCTCACGAGCTTCACCACCTCCATCAACCTGACCTTCTGAGGGAGACGATCATGCGACTCAAGAGACATGGATCGCTCGGCGCCGCCCTCGTGGCCCTCGTGGCCCTCGGAGCGTGTGACAACGTCCTGAGTGTCGAGGCTCCGGGCGTCGTGGACGCGAACGACCTGGACAACCCGGCCAACGCGAGCTTCCTCGTGACCGGGACGATCTCGGACTTCGACTGCGCCCTCGGGGCGTACATCGTGAACGCCGCCACGCTCGGAAACGAGCTCCAGGACGCCTCGGTCACGGCGGCCCGTTTCTCGCTCGACCAGCGCACGGTGAACGATGCCGCGCCCTACGGCGTGAACGGATGCGGGGGGAACCCTCCGGGGATCTACCGCCCGCTGGCCACCGCCCGGTGGTCGGCCGACAATGCCCTGGCGAAGCTCGACGGGTGGAGCGACGGGCAGGTCCAGAACCGGACGGCGCTCATCGCGCAGGCGGCGGCCTACTCCGGGTACGCCCATCTCCTGATGGGCGAGGGATTCTGCACCACCGTCATCGTTGAGGACGGTCCCGAGGTGCAGCCCGCAGCCGCCTTCGAGGCCGCGGTGAACCGCTTCAACCGCGCCGTCGAGGCATCGTCGGCCGCGGGGCTCCAGAACATCCGCGCCATGGCCCTGCTCGGGCGGGCGCGCACGCACCTGAACACCGGGAACATGACCGCCGCGGCGGCCGATGCCCGTGCCGCGCTCCAGGTGAACCCGCAGTTCCAGGTCATGTCCACGGCGTCGTCCGCTTCGGCGAGGCGCTGGAACCGGCTCGGCGACGAGTTCTTCGGGGGCCGGGTGACCGTGGCCGAGGCGTACCGCGGGCTCACGGTGCAGGGACAGCCCGACACCCGGGTGAACGTGTTCAACACGAACACGCTGGGGCACGACAGCGCCACGCCCGTCTGGCTGGCCACGAAGGTGGGGTCGAGCCGGTCCGCCGCACTTCGGGACAACTCCTACCCCATCGCCACATGGCGAGAGGCGCACCTCATCATTGCCGAGGCGGAGGGGGGCACCGAAGCGGTGAGCCGGATCAACATTCTCCGCGCCCACCACGGCCTTCCGATCTACGCCGGCGGTACGTCGGCGGAGATCGCCGCGCAGGTCCGGATCGAGCGCGCGCGCGAGCTCTTCCTGGAGGGGCACCACCTGGGGGACCTGCGCCGGCTGAACCTCCCGCTCGTCCCCGCCCCCGGCACTTCCTACCGGCAGGGTGGCCAGTACGGCGACGTGCGCTGCTTCCCCCTCCCCGAGGTGGAGCGGAACGCGAACCCCAACGTGTCGTGATGATGCGTTGACCCTGGTTGTGGCCGGGTCCTATACTAGACGTATGGAGACCCGACAGCGGCCCGTCCGGACCCCCGGGCGGGCCGCTTTGCCTTGGGGCCCCTCCACCTGACCCTTTCCGACCCGCCCCTCTCCGACCCTTCCCATGACCCGCATCCGCCGCGAGACCCGAGAGACCCGGATCCTCCTGGAGGTCACCCGGACCCCCTCTCCCTCCCCTGCCGAGGGCGAGGGCGCCTCGAAGATCAGCACAGGAGACACCTTTCTCGACCACATGCTCGTGACCCTCGCCCGGTACGCGGGGATCGGGCTCGAGGTGGAGGCTACCGGAGACCTCCGGCATCACCTGGTCGAGGACGTGGCCATTGCGCTGGGGGCCGCGCTCCGCGAGGAGGTCCCGGTCCGGGCCGAGCGGTTCGGGTGGGCCCTCGTCCCCATGGACGAGGCCCTCGTTCAGGCTGCCATCGACGTGGGGGGGCGCCCCTACTGGGTCGGGAAGCTCCCGTCGGCGCTCTACGAGCACTTTCTCCAGTCCCTTGCCGTGAACCTGGGGGCCACCCTCCACGTGAAGGTGATCCGGGGGCGTGACCGGCACCACGTGGTGGAGGCGGCGGTGAAGGCCACGGGGCTCGCCCTCCGGCAGGCGCTCCGCGAGGGCGACGGGGTCTTCAGCACCAAGGGCTCCGTCTCGCTCACGATGGACGAGGGCTGAGGCGTGCTTCGCCCCCGACTGATCGTCTGCCTCGACGTGGACGAGGGCCGCGTGGTGAAGGGCACGAAGTTCCGGAACCTCCGCGACGTGGGAGACCCGGTGGAGCTCGCCGCCCGGTACGAGGCGGAAGGCGCCGACGAGATCGTCTTCCTCGACATCTCGGCCTCCCACGAGGGGCGGGGCACCCTTCTCGAGACCGTGCGACGCACCGCCGAGGTCCTCTTCATTCCCCTCACGGTAGGGGGCGGGGTGCGCACCGAGCACGACATGAACGCCCTTCTCCGGGCCGGCGCAGACAAGGTGAGCGTGAACTCGGGCGCCGTCTGGGACCCGGAGATGCTCACCCGGTCGGCGGCGCTCTTCGGGAGCCAGTGCGTCGTGGCCTCCATCGATGCGGCACGGGTCCCGGCGGGAACGCGTCTCGGGGACGGGCCAGACGCTCCCATCGCGCCCACCGACGGATGGTACCATCACACCCACGGGGGGCGCCGTCCTACCCCGCTCGAGGCCGTGGCGTGGGCCCGGGCGTGCGCCGAGCGGGGCGCGGGCGAGATCCTCCTGACCTCCATGGACCGGGACGGGGTCCGGACAGGGTACGACCTGGAGCTCACCCGGGCCGTGGCCGACGCGGTGGACGTACCGGTCATCGCCTCGGGTGGGGCCGGCTCCGCCGAGCATCTCCGGGCGGGGTTCGTGGAGGGTGGCGCGGCCGCCGTCCTCGTGGCCGGGATCCTCCACGACGGCCTCACCACCGTTGGGGCGCTCAAGGCAAGCCTCGCCGGGTGGGGGATCCCGGTGCGCCCGGCGGGTACGGTGCGGCCTGCGGGAACGGCCCAGGGTGCTCCGGCCGGCGGAGGCGCGGCATGAGCGCCACCGACCGGACGATCCGGGGCGCGGGGGACCTCGACACCCTCCGCTTCGACGACCAGGGACTCATTCCCGTGGTGGCCCAGGACGCGGACTCCGGCGCGGTACTCATGGTGGCCTGGGCGAGCCGCGACGCCCTCGAGGCCACCCTCCGGACCGGGGCCATGCACTACTGGTCCCGCTCCAGGGGCGAACTCTGGCGAAAGGGAGCGACGTCGGGACACGCGCAGGCGCTCCTTTCCCTCCACGCCGACTGCGACGGCGACACGCTCCTGGCCCGGGTGCGGCAGGAGGGGCCGGCATGCCATACCGGAGAGGCGACCTGCTTCGGTGCCCTCGATCCCGCCTCGGGCGGGGTCCTGGGCGAACTCTGGACCATCCTCGAGGCCAGGGACCGGGACCGTCCCGAGGGAAGCTGGACCACCCGCCTACTCGAGGACGAGAACCTCCGCCTGAAGAAGCTGGGCGAGGAGACGGTGGAACTCGTCACCGCCCTCGTCCGGGGCGAGCCCCGGGCCACGGAGGAGGCGGCGGACCTGGTCTACCACCTCCTCGTGGCACTCAAGGGCGCGGGGCGGAGCTGGTCCGAGGTGGAGGCGGAGCTCCGGAGCCGGCGGGGCTGATTCAGACCCCGGCGTCCACCGCCTCCAGCGCCTTCACCGCGTCGCCGTTCACGAGGATCCGGACGTTGTTGCTCGCCGGGTCCACCGGGATCAGGAAGTAGAAGGGGCGGTTCGGCGGGAAGCGGATCGTGAGACCCACGATGTCCTCGCCGTCGGCGAAGCTCGCCCGGACGAGGGTCGCGCCCCGCGCCCGGGGGTCGCCGGGGTCGAGGGTATGCCGTTCCTCGTGCTCCGGGTTCCCCTCGAAGGACTTGACGAAGAAGAGGGCCTTCAGGTCGGCCATGGTGACCTCCTCCGCCGGGCCGCCCCCCTCCGGCCGCAGGTGGAACCTCGGACGGTTCGCATCCACGTCCATGCTTCTCCCCTTCAGGATGCGTCCGTCCCGGAAGCGGGCCACCAGCGGCTGGGCCATCGTGTCGTTCCTTGCTCGAAAGGGAGATGCGGAGGTTCAGGTCCCGTCCAGGCCTGGACCCCCGGGGTGACGCCTCAGGCTACCGAACCGTACCGTAGATGGGAACCCCGGAACGCAGGACCCAGCGCACCCGCTCGAACGCGGCGAGGTCCGCCCGGGGGTCCCCGTCGAGGAGCACGAGGTCGGCAACCATTCCGGGCTCCACCTCGCCCCGGTCCAGCTGGCCGAAGCGAAGGGCGGGCTCGGTGGTGAGCGCCGCGAGAATGGAGGAGAACCCGATCCCGGCATCGTCCAGGAGTTCGATCTCGAGGAGGGGGTCCTGGGTGGTTCCCCACCCGAACCCGCTCCCGAAGGCGATCCGCCCCCCCGCCCCCACGAAGGCCGCCACCCGGGTCTGCGCCTCCCGGACCCGGAGGAGTGCGGCGTCGAGCTCCGCGTCCGACGCATCGCCTGGCGGGAGGAGGAGGGAAAGCGCGGGCACCAGGGTCGCCTCGCTCAGCACGAGTTCGGTGATCCCGGCCTCGGTCCAGACCGAGGGGTCGTCACCGCCCACCTGCACCCCGGCGAGCGCCACGCCGCCGGTGCCGAGGATCGATGGAGCCCGGACCTCCTCCCAGGCGAGCCGGTTCAGGAAGGTGTCCAGCTCCTCCGGCGGCGAACCCGTGTCCACGATCCCCGTGAACCCGAAGCCCGTGATGTTCTCGGTGAACCACCCTCCGAGTTCCTCGGCCGTGGTCCC
>JBJHCE010000104.1:0-10644 GCA_050485865.1 Gemmatimonadales bacterium
CCGCCGACTTCTCCCTCTCCGGTGCCCCCGCCTTCACCGTGGCCTTCGAGATCACCCCCCCCTCGCCCCCGGGCGGCCTCGAGCTCTGCGTGCGGGAGGAGTCCACCCCCGGCGCCCGGGCCTGCGTCCGGGGCTTCCCCCCGGACGGAACCGGGAACCCGCCCTCGCTGGGGCTCGCCACCGGCCGCGGGTTCCCCGACACCAGGGTCCAGTTCCGCGGATGGACGGCGGAATGGGTCCCCATGGCCCTCGTCGTGGATGCCGATGGATGGGCCCGGCTCTTCGTGCGGGGACGCCTGCGCGCCGAGGGGACGCTTCGCCTTCCCCGCCAGGACTCCGAGCGCTGGTTACTCGAACTTCGGGGCCGGAGCGGGGAGGGGGGCGTGGGCGCCCTCCGGAACCTGCGCGCCTGGGAGGGGGAGCGGAGCGGGATCGAGGGAGAGGTGGGAGTCCGGCGCGCGACCGGGCCGATTCGTGACGAAGGGTAGGGCGTCACTGCGGCCCGCCCGGCAGGACGGCGTGAGGAGGGTTGGCGTTCTTTCTGGGTTCGCCGTGGACGGGCCTTCGAAATTGGGGTACTGCCTGTGGCCCCGGAAGGCCTCGACCGGTCGCGCGCCGGGTGAGGAACTGATGCGCCCATCCTCGCGCCGCCGCGTCAACCGGTCGTCAAACGTTGCCCGATCATCATTTGTCGAAGCATGACGCGACCTCCCGGATCTTCCCTGCCGGGGCAGAGCCCCCCGGTAGACCGCTCCTTGACGCATTCCAGGTGGACTGCGGTTGCGCTACAGGCGTTGCAGCAGCGCCCCACCTTGATGACATTCCACCCCGATTCCTCTCCCTTCCTTCGTTCCGCGATGCAGATCCGCCCCACACCCCCCGGAAGCCGCCGCCCCCCAGCGCGCCCATTCACCCGCCTTCTCGTGGGCACCTTCCTCGCAGCAACCTCCGCCTGCGCCGACCCGACCCCGGCACTCCAGGTGGGGGACCACGTCCGCTTCCAGGACTCCGAGCTCGGGCCCCTGACCCCGGCGCAGCTCGAGCTCACCGCCTCCCTCGCCGCCCTCGCCCTGGCCCGGTCCGAAGACCGGCTCGAGGCACTCGGGGCACCTCGCATCGCCGCCGCGGAGCGGGACCACCTGCACCTGCGCCTGCGGGAGGAAGTGATCCTCGGAGCCGCCGGCGTGACCGACGAGGCCCTCGAGGCCCGCTACGCCGCGAACCCGGACCACGAGCTCCTGGTCCGGCACCTGGTCCTCCTCTCTGAAGGGTGGGCCACGGCCACGGACCGGCAGGAGGCCCGGGAAGCGGCCGAGGTCGCCCTTCGCCGCATCATGGGCGGCGAGCCGTTCGAGGAGGTGGCCGCCGATGTCTCCGAGGAGCCGGGCGCCGCGGGGCGAGGCGGCCTCCTCCGTCCCGGCCGCCGGGGTACCTGGGTCGAACCCTTCTGGCGCGCCGCATCCGCCCTCCCCGAGGGCGGGGTGAGCGGGGTCATCGAGACGCCGTTCGGCTTCCACGTGCTGAAGCTCGAGGAGCGGCGCGTCCTCCCCTTCTCCGACGCCCGCCCCCGGGTGATCCGGGAGGTGGCGGCCACACTGGGCGGCGGCGATGCCTGGGAGGTCGAGCGGGAGCGCCTCGAGTCCGAGATCGTCATCGCGCCTGCATCCGAGGCCCCCCGCCCGCACTTCACCACCCCCCTCGACCTGGCCCGCCTCGCGCCCCCCGAAACCCCGCCCCTCGCCACATGGCCCGGGGGCGCCCTTGCCCCCGCCGCCTTCCGCGAGGCCCTCCTGGCCCACACCGCCACCGAGCTGCGCCGCGCCGCCTCGGACCCGGCGCTCCTGGAAGAGCTCCTCGTGGAGACCGCCCGCTCGCACCGCCTCGCCGACGCCGCCCGGGCCCGGGGCCTCGAACCCGCCGGGGAGGACACGGCCTCCGCCCTCCGCGCCTGGGAGGAGGCCGCCTCCGGATGGGCCGTCCTCCTCGGCTTCGGCACCGATCTCCGCCCCGACCGGATCCCGGAAGCCGTGGTCCGGGCCCTGGGTGCCACGGGCCAGAACGCCGGAATCGCCCGAACCGAGGTCGGCGCCGCGGTCCCCATGCTCCTTGCAGCCTATCCCCTCGGCGGCACCCGCCTCCCCGAGCCACCCGAACCCGTCGCATCCCACAGGTGAACCCCCGCACCCGCCGGCGCCTCCGCTTCCTGGGCGGATTCGCGCTTTACTTCGTGCTCCTCTGGGCCTTCTGGAACACGCCCGTCGTCTACCCCCTCCAGGTCTTCGTCGTCTTCCTCCACGAGATCAGCCACGGGATCGCGGCGGTGGCCACCGGGGGACAGATCCAGCGGATCACGCTCAGTCCCTACCTGGGGGGTGCATGCTACTGCCCGGGGGGGAACGCCTTCCTGACCCTCTCCGCCGGGTACCTGGGCTCCCTCCTCTGGGGTGCGGCGATCCTCGAGGCCGCAAACCGGGCGGGGCGCCACGCGGGGCGGGTGGTGCAGGGAATCGGGGTCGCCACCGTGCTCCTCACCCTCCTCTACGTGCGCGGGGCGTTCGGGCTCCTCTTCGGGGTCCTCTTCGGCGGGGGGCTCATCCTGGCGGCGCGGCGGCTCCCGACCCCGTGGAACCGGAACCTCCTCCTGGTCCTCGGCCTCACGAGCGCGCTCTACGCGATCCTCGACATCAAGTCCGACGTGATCGACCGGCCGCACCTCCCCTCCGACGCCCACATGCTCGCCCAGCTCACCGGGGTGCCCACCGTGTGGTGGGGCGTGCTCTGGATCGGGGTCTCCATCGGGGTCTGCGTGCTCCTCTTCCGCCGGGCGTACCGGAGCGTCTGACCCCGGTCCCGCACCCCCCCGGCGACCCGTCTACGAAGAAAAGGGTAGACATCCGGCCGGGGCGGACGTATACTGGGTTCGTACGAACCGGTTCGTATTGCCACGTCCCGCTCCCCCTGGCCAGACCCACCCGATCGCGAGCCCCCCATGACCGACGTCACCTTCACCGAACGCGAACTCGACATCATGAGCGTCCTCTGGCGCGAGGGGTCGGGCACGGTGGCCGAAGTGCAGGCCGCCCTCGACGACGGTGCCGGGTACACGACGATCCTGAAGATCCTCCAGATCCTGGAAGAGAAGGGGCACGTGACCCACGAAAAGGAGGGGCGCGCGCACCGCTACCTCCCCCTGGTGGACCGGGACGAGGCCGGGCGGGGGGCGCTGGGGCGGGTGGTGGACAAGATCTTCCAGGGGTCCGCCGAGCTCACCCTGGCGCGCCTCGTATCGGAGCGTCCCCTCTCCGCCGGTGAGCTCGCCCGCATGCGCCGCCTCCTGGACGACGTGGAGCCGGAGCCGTGACGGGGCTCGTCGTCCACGCCCTCTGGGTCTCGGCCCTCCTGGGGCTCGCCGCCCTCGCCGCCGAATCCGTGGCCCGGGGGCTCCGGCTCCCCACCCGGTGGGGCTGGGCGGCCGCGCTCGTGGGGTCGGTGGCCCTCGTGGGGTGGGGACTTCTCCCGAGCGAGGGCCCTGGAGCCGCCGCCGGTTCCTCCACCTCGGGGGCATCCCCAACGGTTTCCTTTTCGGGAGATGCGGCGGAACCGGAAGCCCCGGGGGCCCGGATCCCGGGCGTGGGGTGGATGGAGCGCCTCGCCGGGGTCCCGGTCCTTGCCGCCGGGCTGGCCGAGGGCCGACTCCCCGCCCTCTCCCCCGCCTTGCGGGAGCAGGGTGCGCGGGTCTTCGTGGCTGCGTGGGGGGCGGGCTCCGTGCTCCTCCTGGCCCTCCTCTCGGCGGGCGCGCTCCACCACCGGCGCAGGCGGAATCGCTGGCCCCGCGAGACGGTGCTCGGGCACCGGGTGCGCCTGGCCCCCGGGGGCGGTCCCGCGGTGGCGGGGTTCCTTGTCCCCGAGATCCTCCTTCCGCGGTGGGCCGTGGCGCTCCCCGACCGCGAGCTTCTCCTTCTCCTCCGCCACGAGGAGGAGCACCGGCGGGCCCGGGACCCCCTCCTTCTCGGGGGGGCGTCGCTCCTCGTGGCCCTCGCCCCCTGGAACCCCGTGCTCTGGTGGCAGCTCAGGCGTCTGCGCGACGCCCTCGAGGTGGACTGCGACGCCCGGGTGCTGGGGCGGGTCCGCCGCCTGGGCCATCCGGGCCGCTCCGACCCGCTCCCCGCGCGTCCCTACGCCGAGCTCCTACTCCGGGTGGGGAGCCTCGCCCCCGCCCGACCCCGCACCCTCGCCTCGGCCCCCGCGCCCTTCGTCACCCCGGCGATCGGGGGGTCCCGCTCCCAACTCGAACGGAGGCTTCACGCCATGCGAACCCACCGCCCCCGACCCTTCCTTCTTGCCGGCGCCACCGGCGCGGTCGTCCTCCTGGCCACCGCGGCCTGCCTTGCCGACCGTCCGACCCCGGTGGAGCCGGGGGACGACGAGGTGCAGGCCTCTATCCCCACCCCGGAGCCGACCGCCAATACCCGCTTCCTGGACCTCGAGATCGTCGAGCCCGAGGTGGAGGTTCCGCCTCCGGGGGGCGAGACCGGGGCGGCCCGGATCATCGGGATCTACCCCGCGCCCTCGGGGGGCGAGGTCGAGGAGGTCGAGGCCCGAGAGGAGTTCGAGGCCCGGAATGACGGCGTGCGGCCTCTCGCGGAGGTTCGACTGAACCGGAGCACCCACTCGAACGACCCCGCCCCCCTCATCATCGTCGACGGGGTGATCCTGTCGAACGCGGCGTCCCTCGAGGGCAACGGCATCGATGCCCTCGACATCGCCTCGATCGAGGTGATCAAGGGCGAGGCCGCCCGAGCGCTCTACGGGTCGCGGGCTGCGGCCGGGGTGGTGAGCATCACGACGAAGGAAGGCGAAGCGCGCCGCCCGCCTCCGCCCCCCGCCCCGCCGGGAGGGCACTGAGCCGGAGGGGGGCGGCCCGAAGCGGGTCGCCAGGGGGCCCTTGTGCACCCACCCCACCCCTCGATAGACTGCGGCGTCCCCCCGAGGGGACTGGGCCGGAGCCGGGCGCCCGAGGTGGCACCCGGCCCTCGGACCGCGGGGTCTCGACCCCGCCGGTGCTCCGCCCGATGTCGACCCGAAAAAAGGAGGTGATCCCTTGTCTAGCCCCAGTAGTCCTTCCAGCCTGGCACGGGCAAGCGGTCGCCGGATCGGCTGACGAACAACGGCCGTAGACTGATCGCTCGCTGTTCCCGAGCCCTTCGGCGCACCGCGCCAGGCTGGACGGCGAAAGCAGGAAGCGCCCCCGTCGGACCTTCGGGTTCGGCGGGGGCGTCCGTGTCTTCGGCGACCGGGCCGTTCAGTCGATCCAGTGGTCCGGCGGCGCGTTCCCCGGCTTCCACTTGATGCTGCACCCCACGCTCGGCCGCTGCTCTCCCTCCACCGAACGCCCGGCGAGCACCGCGTCGGCGGCCCGCGCCAGGTCCTCTCCCGTGACGGGCACGTCGTTCCCCGGGCGACTCCCGTCGAACTGCCCCCGGTAGGCGAGCTTCCCCCCGGCATCGAAGAGGAAGAAGTCCGGGGTGCACGCGGCCCGAAACGCCTTCGCCACCGCCTGCGTCTCGTCGTAGAGGTACGGAAAGACCCAACCGGCCTCCTCCCGCTCCCGGGCCATCCGGTCGGGCGCATCGGCGGGATACGCCTCCACGTCGTTCGACATGACCGCCGCGATCCCGAGCCCCAGCGCCCCGTACTCCCGCCCGAACTCCGCGAGCCCCTCCCGCAGGTGCTTCACGTAGGGGCAGTGGTTGCAGAGGAACATCACGAGCACTCCCTTCCCGGTGCCCAGCGACACACTCGTCACCACCTTCCCCCCGGTGTCGGGCAGGGCGAACTCGGGGAGCGGGGTTCCGAGTGGAAGCATCGTCGAGGGTACGGCGGGCATGGGTCCACCTCCGGGGTTCGATCGGCGTTACGTTTCTTTCAGGGGATGCCACCGGCCCGGCTCCACGGGGGCCCGGACCCGGGGCCGCCCCCCTTCCCTGCACCCCGAACCCGGCGGCGGGATCCGCCGGGGCGCCCCTCGACCCCCACGGTTCCGCGAGACCCCTCCCTTCCGATGCGCGTCGTCTCCCTCGCCTGCTCGAACACCGAGATCGTCCATGCCCTGGGGTGCGGCCACCTCCTCGTGGGGGTGGACTCCCACTCCGACTACCCGGAAGCGCTCCTGGCCGGGCTCCCCCGGGTGGGGCCGGACCTCGAGATCGACGTGAGCGCGGTGGCGGCGCTCGAGCCCGACCTGGTCCTGGCGTCCCTCACGGTGCCGGGACACGAGACCGTGGTGGAGGGAATGGAGCTCGCCGGGCTCCCGGTTCTGACCCTGGCCCCCGAGGGACTCGAAGACGTACCGGTGTCAGTGGAGCGTGTGGCGGAGGCGCTCGGCGTGGCGGATCGGGGGAAGGCCCTCGCGGACCGGATGCGCGAGGCGTTCCAGCCGAACGACGAGCCCGGCGGGCCCCGCCCCTCGATCCTCGTCCAGTGGTGGCCGAAGCCGGTGATCGCGCCGGCGGGGCGGAGCTGGGTGCAGGGGCTCATCGAGCGTGCCGGGGGCCTGAATCCCCTGGGCCAGGAGGACCGCCTGAGCCGCCCCATGACCGATGCCGAAGTGGCCGCCTTCGCCCCCGACGCCGTCGTCCTCAGCTGGTGCGGCGTGCATCCCGACAAGTACCGCCCCGACGTGGTCTACCGGAACGAGGCCTTCTCCCAGGTCCCCGCCCTCCGGAACCGGCAGGTGCACTGCATCCCCGAGGCCCTCCTGGGCCGCCCCGGCCCCCGCCTCCTCGAGGGGCTGGAAGCGCTTCGCGGGGTCGTGGAGGCGGCCCGCTCCGCTCGGGGCTGACGGGCCGGAGCCGACAGGCCCGGGCCTTCCTTGACAGCAGCCCGCCCCGCCGGGCACCTTGGCCTCCCCCTGGCTCGATCCGCGCCCCGTTGTTCCGGGCCCCAGGCCGAGCTCCGCAGTCCCCGCTTCCTTCCGGGAGCCCCCCATGCGTGATTCCCCCCTTCCGGGTGTCCGTCGCGGCGCCCTCGCCCTGACACTGGCCCTCCTCGCCCCGGCCCCCGGGTCAGCCCAGGTGACGCCGGTGGCCTTCCGGGGCGCCCACCTGGTCCCCATTTCGGGTCCCGAGATCGAGCGCGGCACCCTGGTGGTCCACGAGGGACGGATCCTCCAGGTGGGCCCGGTGGAGGAGGTCACGATCCCCGCCGGCGCCACCGTGGTCGAGGCCCAGGGGAAGGTCATCATGCCCGGGCTCGTGGACACCCACTCCCACCTGGGCGGGGGCGACGGGGGCGACCGGACCGCGGCGCTCCATCCGTCGGTGCGCATCCTCGACGCCCTGGACGCCCGGGACGACGGCTTCTGGCGCGCCCGGGCCGGTGGGGTCACGACGCTGAACGTGATGCCCGGCTCCGGGCTCCTCATGAGCGGGCAGACCGTCTACATGAAGGCCCGGGAGGGGCGCACGATCTACGACCTCCTCTTCTGCTCCGACCCGGAGCGGGAGATCTGCGGCGGCATGAAGATGGCGAACGGCACGAACCCCCGGGGCGACCCACCGGCGCCCGGCACCCGGGCCCGGGCCGCCGCCCTGATGCGGGCCCTCTTCATTCGCGGAGAGGAGTACCGCGACCGGCTGGCCGCCGCCGAGCGGGACCCCTCGGTCACCCCCCCGCCCCGGGACCTCGAACTCGAGGCCATCGTCGAGATCCTCGACGGGCAGAGGATCGTCCACTTCCACACCCACCGCCACGACGACGTCCTCACCGTGCTCCGCCTCGCCCGGGAGTTCGGGTTCCGGGTGGTGCTCCAGCACGTGAGCGACGCCTGGCTCGTGGCCGACGAGATCGCCGCCGCTCCCGAGGTCCTTGGCTCCTCGATCATCATGATCGACGCTCCCGGCGGAAAGCTCGAGGCCATGAACGTCTCCATCGAGTCGGGGGCGGCCCTGGAGCAGGCGGGCGCCCGATCCGTGGGCTTCCACACCGACGACGGGATCACCGACTCCCGCTTCTTCCTCCGCTCGGCGGGGCTCGCGGTGCGGGCCGGAATGTCCCGGGAGGCGGCGCTCCGGGGGATGACCCTCTCCGGTGCCGAGATGATGGACCTGGCCGACCGCCTCGGCTCCCTCGACCCCGGCAAGGACGCGGATTTCATCGTCCTCTCCGGCGACCCCCTCTCCGTCTACACCCGGGTGGAGGAAACCTGGATCGACGGGATCCGGGTCTTCGACCTCTCCGACCCCCGGCACCGGGCCTTCGCGGTGGGCGGGTTCGGGGTGCTGAACGGCGCTCCCATGCACGTCCACCATGGCTGGGAGGATCACCGATGAGCCGCCTCGCGTTCGTCCTCGCCCTCGGTGCGATCCTCGCCCCCGCCCCCGCCGAAGCCCAGCTCGCCATTCGCGGCGGGATCGTCCACACCATGGCCGGGCCGCCCATCGAAAGCGGCGTGGTCCTCGTCGGCGCCGACGGCCGGATCCAGGCAGTGGGCCCCGCGTCGGAGGTCCAGGTCCCCCCGGGAATGCGCACCGTCGAGGCCGCCGTCGTCACCCCGGGACTCGTGGACGGCCACACCGTGGTGGGGCTCGCGGGGTACCTGAACCAGCCCCACGACCAGGACCAGCTCGACCGTACCGACGCGGTCCAGCCCCACCTGAGGGCCTTCGACGCCTACAACCCCCGGGAGGAGCTCGTGGGGTTCGTCAGGAGCCTTGGGGTCACGACCATGCACACCGGGCATGGCCCGGGCGCCCTCGTGAGCGGCCAGACCATGATCGTGAAGACCCGGGGAAGCGCGGTGGAGGACGCCCTTGTCGAGCCGGTCACGACGATCGCCATGACCCTGGGCCCCGAGGTTTCCCAGGTCTTCTCCGGCCGCCCCGGGACCCGGGCCCGGGGGGTCGCCATGGTCCGCGCCCAGTTCATCCGGGCCCAGGAGTACCGCGACCGCCGGGCCGGGGGCACCGAGGGCGGCGCCCGGGACCTGGCCCTCGAGGTCCTGGCCCAGGCGCTGGGAGGCGAGGTGAAGGTCATGCTCACCGCCCAGCGGGCCACCGAGATCCTGGCGGCGCTCCGGCTCCAGCGGGAGTTCGGCTTCGACCTCGTCCTGGACGGAGCCGCCGAGGCCTACCTCGTCACCGAAGAGATCCGCGCCGCGGGGGTCCCGGTCATTCTCCATCCCACCATGGCCCGCCACACGGGCTCCCTCGAGAACGCCACCTTCGAGACGTCGCGCATCCTCAGGGAGGCGGGGATCGAGGTGGCCTTTCAGAGCGGCTTCGAGGGGTACGTGCCGAAGACCCGGGTCCTCCTCTACGAGGCGGCAATGGCGGCGGCGTACGGCCTCCCCTTCGACGAGACCCTACGGGCCATCACCCTCGCCCCGGCCCGGATCCTGGGGGTCGACGACCGGGTGGGCTCCCTCGAGGTCGGAAAGCACGGCGACTTCGTCCTCTTCGACGGCGACCCCTTCGAGTACCTGACCCGGGTGTGCACCGTGGTCATCGAGGGCGAGATCGTGAGCGACAGCTGCCGATGACCCCTCCTGACTTCCCCCTCCCGGCGGGCCCTTCGCCCGCGCCGCTCGCCACCCCCGGATTCCACCACGTGGGGTTCGTGGCCGCCGAGGCCGACCGCACCCTTCGCTTCTACGAGGAACTCCTGGGGCTCCGGAGCCTCGACCCCGGACCCCTCGACGCCTTCCACCCGCCGGAGCTCGGGGGGGAGGAGCCACCGGGGCCCGGGCACCGCACCCTCCTCTTCGGGGGTGGCTTCGGGGACCGGACCGGGGCCCCCGGGTCGCTCATTTCGGTCCGGGTCGCCCCCGGAGTGCGCCGCGGTCGCTGGGGGGTGGGGGGGATCCACCACCTGGCCCTCGCGGTGAAGGACGAAGACGCCCTCCTCCGCTGGAAGCGCCGGCTTCGCGATGCCGGCGTGGGCTCGAGTGGCCCCATCGATCGGGGGTACTTCACGAGCCTCTACTTCCAGGACCCGGACGGCCACATCCTGGAGCTCGCCACCGAGGGCCCCGGCTACGCCATCGACGAGCCTGCCGGCGCCCTGGGGGCGCGCTTCATCACCCCCCCCGACGCGCGGATCCGGGGCCACCGCGACGAGGCGGCGATCGCCGCGGCCATCCACCCCGACCCGGTCCCCGAGATCACCGGGGGAATGGCCATCGGCGGGATCCACCACGTGACGGGGATCACGGACGACCTCTCCTCCGCCCACGACTTCCACGTGGCCGCGCTGGGGCTCCGGATCGTGAAGCAGACGGCGAACCAGGACGACCGGGAGACGAAGCACATCTTCTGGGCGCACTACGACGGCACCCGGGTCGCACCCGCCTCCGCCATGACCCTCTTCGGGTGGCCCGGTTCGGACTACCGCGCCCGGGCCGGAGCCGGCCAGAGCTCCCACGTGGCGTACCGGGTGGACGCTTCCGACACCCTCGAGGGGTGGCGCGCGCACCTGCGGGAGCTGGGCATCCCCGTCCACGGGGTGGGGGACCCCCTCCTTGCCCTTCGCTTCGACGCCCCCGACGGGCTCGCGGTGGAGCTCGTGGCCCCGGAGGGGTGACCCCCGCCGCTACGCCGAGAGCAAGCGCTCAACCGCCTCCAGGAGCGAGTCCACCGAGAACGGCTT